>JAYEIH010000076.1:0-13362 GCA_034659995.1 Methanobacteriota archaeon | reverse complement strand
AGATAGTGTTTCCGAAACACTAACAAAGTTAGTGTTGTATCCATCCTTGGATTGTTCTTGAAAATGTATGGTGATCATGATGGATCCACAAGATTTAAGTAAACGAAAAAATAATCGTACTCAACAGAACTGCTATAAAACCGAAAGCTTTTTATATAATGTTCGACATATATATTAAGGTTTTCAGGATGAAAGGAACAGAAAAACTGAGGAAACACAAGAAACTTGTGGCTGTTCTTGGAGTGCTCGTAATTGCCGCTTCAGTGTATGTGGTGCAGTCCAGCACCGAACATGAGTTCAGGGCTGAGGCCACACATATAATAGTGCACCCGGAGTATGGAACTATAGACAACCTTACAGAGGAAGAGAATGAGGCATTGAACGATATAGAGCGAGAATACACCGAAAAAGTTAATTCTCTGGTTTTGAAATACGCCCCTGATGATGCCGAATTGACAGTGAAAGTGTGCTTTAAATCTGGTTCAAGGGACAGCGAAAAACTGGAGGCAGTAGAGAACTACGGAGAGGTACTCAAGTTCAGTGGCGGTGGATCCGCGTTAATAAAAGCAAAGGCAGAGAATATTAGTAAGATCCGGAAGGCAGATACAGTGTACAAAATCGATCTCTTCCAGATAGGCCTTTTATGCCGCCAGAAAAACAACCTGAAGTACATTCCTTCGGAGGTTATAAGTAAGGCTGCCGAGGAGTACCAAAAAGAGAAGAACTTGTGCATCGAGGAGATAATTGAAGCTCACAGAGGTGAGAAAGAATGAGGAAAAAACTCTTGCTTTCTCTAAGCGTCGCAATACTCTTTGCAGCTTCAGTTTATGGCTACAGCGAGCAGTTTGGTCATACTTTCCCTGTGGGGACTCCGGAACAGACATATATTTATGTGGACTTCTGGATGAATGCCCATGATCATTTACATGATGACGCGGAGATAGATGCGGATTACACCAATGCCGGTACCTTCTGGTGGCAAGGTTGGGATATTAACATGATGGTCTATGATAATGCAGGCTGCGTAAAAGGAAGCGATACCTGGGGCAGCAACCTAAGCACCCCCACTATGACCGCACACGAACATTGTTGGATCGGTTGTACTTGCATACAGGAGGATTATGATCAGACAGGATGGTGGCACGCTAAGTTTATTGTCGATAACAACAGGGATGACGAGAGCAGTTGCCTCGATGGCTGGGTTTCTTGGAGTTAATACCTCTTTATCTTAGGAGAGAAGATTAGCTCTCCATTTTATTTTTTGTAAAAGAAGAGACCATTCATTTTTCTAAAAATGGCTCGTGTTGGTGATATATGGAAATATAAAACTGTTTGAAGGACTGTATCTTAATAGAAAAATGAGCTGAAAAGACCACAAAAATATAGGAAAATCTTTTAAGTTCAGTTATTTTAATAATGTCATCTATGTTCGAGCTGCTCGAAATTGACAATTACAGGATCGGCCTCCTCACAAAAAACAAAAAAGAGGTAACCACCCCTTGTCTCGCGAAGTTTGAGAAGGGAACAATTAATATCGGCGGTATCACATACGATAAACCATTTTTCAAAGGTATTAAGACTGACGGATATCTGCGGCCGTCCTACTCCATCCCTCACAACATTGGCACGCGAATGGTGCATCCGATGAATCGAGAGGTAGTGCCCATTCACATGGTGCAGTCTCGAAAGCTGAATGAGCGATATAAAGAATGTGAGGGCGAGCTTTTCCTTTTTAAAGAGGCAGAAGCCCGAAGATTTCTGGATGTTTTTTTCCATCTCAGGAAAAAATACCCCGATAAGCTCTTTTTTATTGACTGCCCCCCTGAATCCATGTCCATATATGCCTTTTTAGGGTTTGATATATTTCCGTACTCCCAGAAACATGAAAAAGCGTTGGAGGGGTTTCAGGAGAAAAGAACGAAGTGGTATGTAGAAAAAGAGGCAAACAGCTCGATAAAAACAAAACGACTCCTCAGAGTTGCATACAGAGAGTTTCCATATACACTTTTAAAGAATATGAAAATAAAGGACCAGAAAGATATCTACATCTCTTCAGAATCGCTTTACAGACCAGAAGCCGTATACTGGCGGCGAAGGGTAAAAGAGCGGTACACCCCTCACTCCAATTTTATTGTGCTACTTCCATGCTCAGCAAAAAAGCCCTACTCGCTCTCACAGTCACATAAAAGGTTTATTCAATCGATAAAAAAGGGAGTAAAGAATAGAAAGCAGTATTACGGTATCACGCAGCTCATCCTCACATCTCCACTGGGCGTCGTGCCGCGGGAGCTTGAAGACTATGCGAACTACGACATTGTGGTCACCGGCGACTGGTCCCACGAGGAAAAGGAGATGACACGAAGTTTACTGAGATCAATACTGGCAAAGGCGGACAATCCGCGAATTATTGCCCATCTTCCCGAGGAGTACAAGGGGCTCTGTGAAGACGTCGAGTTCACCGATGATCTCACTGAGACAATCAAACAGTATCATAACGAAATACCTAAAAGAAAGAACTGTAAGATCAGAAAGATCTCCGAGTTTCTCTATGGCGTTGATATCTTCCCTGAGGATATAACAGTGAAAAAGAGGCGGAAAACGACAGAGATATACGCTGAGAACAATCTTCTGGCACGATACGACAGGAAAAGAAAACTTAAACTTACCATTGAGGGTGCTCAGCTCCTCTACGAACAAAAAAAACAGTATGCCACAATAGATTTTAATCTGAGAGGCGATGTCTTCTGTGTGGGTGTAATGGACTGCGATAAGAACATACTTCCCGGCGAGGATGTGGCAGTGGTACGTGACGGCAAGGCTGTGGGTATCGGGAAAGCCATTGTTCCGGGATATATGATGTCAACAATAAAACGGGGGAAAGCAGTGGATGTACGGTCACGCACGGTCTAAGAAGTTGTGAGCAATGATGATACAGTGGTCGACATGAAGTATCTTCGGCGAGAGGCTTACCTTTTGTCCTATCTTCTCGAGGAACGCCTGATCACCCTCATTAAATCCTTTGTGTCCGGCAAGGACAAAGCACATCTCGCTGTTCAGCGGCACGGTAGCAATATCCTCGCCATGTTCATTAAGATACACGACTCTTCCTTCATGCATCGCAACAAGGTCCTCAAAGGATTGCTCACTCACATACACACCGGGTGTTGGACTCCCATCCAGCGCCTTCCGTATGAGAATGGCAATCCCCCGTTCATCCGGGGTGAGATGTTTCAGCTCGCTGCCCACGAATTTAAGCGTCTTTCCGGCAAAACAGAGATGCAGCGTAACATCTCTCCGGATATCGTGGGAAAGACAGAAGGCAGAGTTGATGCAGCGGCAGAGAATATCAACTCTTCTCCCGCTGCCAGGGAGGTCTTTTAAGAGAAAGTTCGCCTTTGCCGTGTTACTCTTAACGATGAAAGTTACCATATAGGTGGTAGGAAGGTGTATAAAAAAAGGTAATGGTAGTTTGGTCCGTTTTTCTGGAAGGCCCTTACGTGAGTGCAGCTCAGATTCTCCCCATGCACATCTCAGTGTAATTCATCATTTTTTCTACGGAAAGTCTTTTCTCTTCAAGCAGGTTTTCAATGAGTTACGCGAGAGGTATATCAAAGGGTGCAACCTGTTCTTCAGCAGAATGATTCTCGCAGTTTGTAGCGCAAGGTAGAGGAGTTCTTCCTTTTTTATCATTCCAGTTCACACTCTGTTAACTCCAGTTAGCACTTTGTTAAGTGGAGTTTATAGAGGTATCGTTCTTGCCCTGCAAAAGGTTTTTATCGCTCTCTCCTTCCTGATGCCGCGATGGTGAACGTCACAAAGAGGGATTACGTGAGGGTCTTCCTTTATGAGGGTTAGTGAATTTGGTGGTATTTTAGAGGTATTTTGTGAGGAAAAAAGAAAGAAAAATAAACTAAAAGTGGTAACAATGGGGCCGCCTGAAACGGGATCAAATCCGAAGAGCTGATACCTCAGAGGTGGGCCCTGAGCGAAAATGAACCTGACGTGAGGGGGTTTCATCCCTAACGATGTTTCTGACAGGAAACTCGGGAGGTGAGTGGGGCCGCCCGAATTCGAATCGGAGTCCCGGGCTCCCAAAGCCCGAAGGATGGACCATGCTACCCTACGGCCCCTTTCTACGAAAGATAGCATGGTGGGCTTATAAAGCTAACGATCATTTCGGCTGAAATGCGTTCTGCGGACATTTTGTATCCAGTGTAGGTTCCAGTTTCTCCAAAGTTTCTTTAGGGGGGTACCTCTGTCTACAGCATCAGCTTCCTCCTTAACGAACAGTCTTATTTTTTCACGCTCCACCCCCTTTATACTTTTATAAAGGTGTGATGGGTCGGAGGAAAATGGAGAGAAATCGCAACTGCACGTGCATGTGATATAAGTTATTTAAATATGGCTCTCCATGTAGTATTAATGAATATCTTGCTGGCTGGGAACCCTGGGATTGGAAAAACAACAATAATCAAAAAGGTTATTAGTGATATTGAGAATGCCGGGGGATTTTACACTGAAGAAATTAGAAACAAGTACAGGAAGGGATTTAGAATTGTAACACTGGCCGGTGAGAAAGGGATCTTGGCTCATGTGGATATTGGCGGCAGATATACCGTTGGGAAGTACGGTGTGAATCTAAAGGATCTCGATGGGATAGCGGTAAAAAGTGTGGAGGAAAGCCTGGACAAAGACCTCATAGTGATCGATGAGATCGGAAAGATGGAGCTCTACTCCCGGAACTTTAAAGAGGTTGTGGACAGAGCCCTAAACACAGAAAAGGTTCTGGGAACGATAATGAGTAAAAACAATTATTTCATAAAAAAAATTAAGAACAGGGACGATACCAAGATCGTCATTGTAGATAAGCACAATAGAAACTCATTGGTGGAAAAAATAAAGAAACTGATTACTTAAAACAGGTGTTTTTATGAATTATGTGAAGAAAAAACTCCTAAAGATTTTAGAGGAAGACATTGGATTTGGCGATATAACATCCGACATACTTCCGGATATAGATTCTGAAGGATATATTATAGCTAAAGAGGACTGCTATCTCTCCTGCCTTGAATATGGGAAGTTCCTCTTTGAGTCTCAGGGCTGCGGTGTTACCCTGCTCAAAAAGAACGGCGAGTTTGTCAGAAAAGACGAGAAAATTCTGGAGGTAACGGGAAAGATAAAAAACATCCTCAGTACAGAACGAACGGTGCTCAATGTCCTGAGCAGGGCATTCGGCATCACCACCGTCACTAAACGCTGCACAGAAAAAGTTAGTGCACGCGTTGCGGCCACACGAAAAACGGTAATGCGGTACTTAGATAAAAAAGCCGTGGAGGCCGGCGGTGGTGATACCCACAGATACAGGCTCGATGATATGATTCTGATAAAAGACAATCATATAGCTGTTCTCGGACTGAAAGAGTGTATACAAAGAGCTCAAAAGCTTTCATTCTCAAAAAAAATAGATGTGGAGGTAAGAACAAAAAAAGATGCAGTAACTGCTGCGGAGATGGGCGTGGAGATAATAATGCTCGATAATATGTCCCCAAGAAAAATAAAAGATGTAATTCAAGAGTTAAAAGCAAAAAATCTCCGAAAAGAAGTACTTATTGAAGCATCGGGGAGAATAACACCGGAAAACATTGAGGAGTACGATGTAGTAGACATTATTTCAATGGGTTTCCTGACCCACTCCGTTGCTGCCGCTGATATCTCTCTGGAGATCGTATGATCTGGAAAAGTCATGTCTTCTACTATACCGTCTGCCCAAGGAAATACTACCTTGCCTATGTAAAAAAAACAGAGGTTAATCCGACAAAGGAGATGGTCCACGGGAACTTATCCCACAAGGTGAGGGAGTACATCTCCAAAAATGAAAATAAAATTTTAAAGAAGATTGAACTCACATGCAGCTTTGAGGATATTGTTTCTGAGTATAAAAAATGGTATGAAGACTCGCTAAATTATGCTGTTACAGAAAATGCGGCAGATCTTGAGAAACTGGAGATAGACATAGAGGAGGTGAATGAACTGCTGGAGAAGGACCTCGATCTCTACTTCATCGGAAGATCCATCGGAATAAAAAGAACGATGAACGCACTGGGGATTGAGAGGGACGAGCTGGCCTTCTATCTCTCGCCGAAGAACAACTACGTGGAGTACAAGATAATAGACAAAAAAACTGGGTTTGCAGGAGTAATAGACAGAATCAAACGGTCAAAAAACAGTTTCTACCCGATTGAAATAAAAACAGGGAAGCCACCTGTAGAAGATGTGTACCCGTCTCACAGAATACAAGTTGCGTTCTCAGCTCGCCTCGTGGAAGCAAAGTTCAGAGTCCCTGTAAACTTTGCATTTATAGAGTACACGCAGATCAATGAACTGCGGCCGGTACTTATAGATGAAAACCTTAAAAAGGAGGTCTTTGCAATAACGGATGGAATACAGAAGGTAAATGAAGGGTACATCCCCCAAAAAATACGGCACTGCGGAAAATGTGAGTACGAAGGTGTCTGTTGATGATATATGTCACGGATATTACCCAGTATGAGTTCTGCCCCTACGGTCTTTACCTTGGGAGAGTTAAGGGGGTACGGGTTATTACCCCCCGGATGAGCTTTGGAAGCGTATACCACAAAATAGCTGAAAAACTTGAAGAGAGGGACAGAGATATCTTTGGAATATTTATTAAGGAAAAGATGAGTGCAGAAGAAATTGCAGAGGTTTTCTGTGAGGATGCAAAAAGAGTTGTAAAAAATACTATTCTGAGGAATAAGAGAAGGATAAAAGGGGATCTGCTAACAACAAGAGAACAACTTAATGAAGTATTTTCAAGAAGAGCAACTGAAAAAGCGCTGAAACTTAAAGAAGCAATGAGAAGATACAAGAAGAAGGATGTGTATACCCTCGTATTTCCGGAGGCCCTTACAGAGGTCTCCATAAAAAGTAAGGAACTCAATCTCTCGGGAAGGGTGGACAGAATTGAGAAGACAGAGGGCACATATTATCCTGTGGAGATAAAGACAGGAGGATCAGATACGTATATGGAAAAAGACGTGCTCCAGCTTGCAGGTTACGCCCTGCTCATGGAAAAAAAGTTTGGCAGTTCCGTAAACAGGGGGATCATTGATTACGTTGTTCTGAGCAGAAGAGATGAGATAGCGATTGACAAAGAACTAAAAAATAAATTTTTTACGATAAAAAAATCTGTGGAAGAGATTCTGAATGGAAATCCACCGGAAAAAAAGAAGAGAAGAGAGTGTAATTTCTGCAATTTCCGTGAGAGATGCTGGAATTAACCGAAATACATTTATAAAAGGGTACTCATAAAGAATGCATAGCGTATACCACTGGTGATATGATTGGCGTTAAAATGGAAGAAAATAACAAAGGTTGGAAGGGGCATTAGTAAATCAATAGGCAAAATGGCCAAAAGGGAGAAAAAAGACGGAAAAAGGATCGGATTATTAATAGACGGTCCGAACATCCTCAGAAAAGAGTTTGGAATAGATATGGAAAATGTATCTCATATTCTCAGCGACATAGGGGACATAAGAATTGCAAAGGTCATTCTGAATCAGTATGCATCACAGGGGTTGATAGAGGCAATATCAAACCAGGGGTTTGAGGTGGTCGTTGTTGCAGGAGACACGGATGTCATGATGGGACTGATATCAATGGAAGTTATTTACAACGAAACCATTGATGCACTGGCTCTGGCAACACGAGATGCAGACTTTCTTCCCATTGTGAACAAGGCTAAGGAACATGGAAAGGAAACAATAATAGTCGGTATGGACCCCGGGTTCTCCGTTGCTCTGCAGAATGCTGCAGATTACGTTATAAAGATGGGGGTCGGCAAGGATGAGGAACATAAAAAATGACCTGACGTGTATAGGACTAATTGCTATTGTGTTATTTTCACTGGGCTGCATAGGAGAAAAAAGTAGTGAAACGATATCTCCCAAAACAGAGACGGTCCCACCTGCAAAACCTTCCTCAAATAGTCCTCCCGTGGCAAAATTCTCGATGCATCCGGAGAACCCAAGGGACACAGAGAGGGTGATGTTTCACAATGAGTCAGGGGATCCGGATAAAGATGCACTAAACTTTGAGTGGTATATAGATGGAGAGTATGACTGTTCGTGTTTTTCCATCAGCGAAAAGTTCGCCAAAGGCGAACATGCAGTCAAGATCATCGCTGAGGACACCAACAGTAGCAAAGACGAGTATGAGGCAACATTCTATGTTTCCGAAACGTTTATAGAGGAGGATATCTCTGAGCTTGTGCTGAGAAGAGAGGACATAGGCCTATCCTGGAATCCCATAGATAATGAGTCTCTTGGGGAAAACTCATACCATACCATTTTTAAAATGAATGAAAAAAAGCTTGAGTGTATAATCACAAAGTATGAAACGGTGGAGGCTGCAAAAGAGAGGTTCAAGGAGATACTCACTGTGGAACTCTCGCCCCACAACCCAATAGGAAATGAAGCCACATACAAGACGTCCGATAAAACGGTGGAGGTCAGATTCCGATATGGAAACCTCATCTGTACCGTATCAATGAACACAGACAATCTCAATGATGTCCTGAGCCACTGCAGAAGTCTGGAGGCAAAACTCAATCAGGTGGGTTAGTGCGAGAAAAATGTGTACTACTTTCATTAATTATCCTACTTCTTTTTTCTTCTCAGGGTGCGTTAATTAAGGACAGTGCATACGAATGTGAGCTGACAATAGACTGGAACTCCGACAAAGCTGTGAAATCCCTTGAGATCTATCTTCCCATGCCGGAAAACACGGATTCGCAGATTATAGAGATGCTGGAACTCCCCGAGCATGCTGCGGAGAATGGATATTACACGTTCCTTTTTAAAGACGCGGATGCCGCTCAGATAAAAATAAGGTTCAAGGTTCAGGTCTATACGATGGTCCAAGAGATGGAAAGCTCAGGAAACAAAGATATAGAGGATAACTGCCCTCTCATAGACTATAAAAACCTAGAGATTGCAACAAAGGCGGATGAAATCACACAGGGAGCTAAGAATGATCCAGAAAGAGTGAGAGAGATATTCAACTTTGTTCGGGAGCTGCATTATGATTACAACGGAGAAAAAAAAGCTGCTTCCTGGGCCCTCAAAAATAAAAAGGGAGACTGCACAGAGTTTACATTTCTTTTTATAGCCCTGTGCAAGGCTTCGGATATAGAAGCAAGACCTGTATGGGGATGGCTCCCGGGCAATAGCTCAAAGGTAACCCATCTATGGGCGGAGTTTTATACTGGGGAATGGTACTCCGTGGATCCCACAGAGGGAAACTTTCATGTTTTTAAACCCCATATCACATTTAACAGAGGGTTTAAGGAGATAAATGGGGAAAAAACCATGGAAGCCTTTTCCCACTGCACATACAGTGGAAGAAGACCGGAGACAAGTATAAAAACAGAACTCAAACTAAAAAAAATACCCTGCTGGACAGAAAAAGATGCCAATTACTTGGAATTTTTTTGTGATGGCTCTGCCTGCACAGATGCCTTGGAACTCAGTGCCTTGCCCAGCTCCTTTCCGAGTTTACTGTTCCTCTTAATCTTTACCTTTCCCTTTTTGTTTGCATATGCTGTGAGGAAGTATGAGGAATCGAGATAGATATCAAGCTTTTCCTTTCCAAACGATGTCTGGAGGATATAATATTTTTTTGTTTTCCTTACCCCAACAGGGCTATTGATCTCTTTTTCTCTTACATCTATGGAAATGCCAGATTTTTTCTCCACTAAATCAATGTTTTTTCCTTTTTTCCCGATTATCCTCGGAACGTCCTCTTGATTTACATAGACAATAGCTTTACTATTGGTAATCATCTCAATCTCAAAGTTCCCCTGGATATACTTTTTTATCTCCCGGGAAAGATTTGCAGGAGGCTTTATGTCTCTCTTTTTCACAGGCATCACCACCACCTGTTCACCATAACTGTATATCTCGTACCTCAGACTGTCCTCCTCAAAATCCCTTACCTCAATGACCGGCCTTGCCAGGTCTGCCTCGCCCATGCCGTACGGTACCTTCACCGTATACCGCAGCGAGAAAACATCCCCTATCTCTCCTCTGTCTATATGGATTATCGTATCTATTATCTGGGGTATCATTCCAAGCTCTACCCGCCCAATAAATCTCTGAATTGAGTCAATTGTCCTGCTGGCATGAACTACACCGATCAGGCCCACTCCCGCAAGTCTCATATCCGCGTAGATCAGGAAATCATTCGTCTTTCTCATCTCATCAAAAACCGTAAAATCGGGACGGACAAGAAGCAAGACATCTGCAGTTTTCTCCATGCTGCCGCCAAGGGAGGTGTACTGAGTTATCTCCGAGGAAACCTGAAGATCTCTCGGCTTTTCCATTGTCTTTATTATCTTTCCCTTTTCATTGTAGTACTCCGCCAGTGCCTGGACAAATGTAGACTTTCCGGCTCCGGGACTTCCCGCCACAAGAATGCCCTCCGCATCCTTTAACCTTTCCCTAAGTTTTTCGGAGATGTCGTACTCCTTGAGGGAGAGTTTTCTCACCGGCCTCACCGCGGTGATCTCAAATCCATCGGAAAAAGGCGGCTTTGTGATAGCTATCCTATACTCCTTTAACTGCACTATAATGGCCCCCTGCTCGTCCATTTCTATAAAACACCCCTTCTCCCTCTCAGCTCTTTCTACAATATCGAGGGAAATATCATTCAGCTCTTTTTCACTCATCGGCTCACCCTTTTTTTCAAAGAAAATGTCTTTTGGGGTGCCTTTTTTCGATGTTGCTCTTATTCCGTCCTTCAGATGGACGGACATCGTTGTTTCGTCAAAAAAATCCTCTATACTCATTTTTATACCTGTTTTGGCAGGTATATATCTCACATTGATACCCTTAATCTCTGCAATTGTCTTCTGGACAACATCTCCTGTTATAAGTATCGCATCGTTAATATCCGCCGAGGACCGTATTATGTCATCAACATCCTTTAATCTGTTTAGCGGCGGCCTATCCCCCGCAAAATCTATATCAATATCTTTTTTCCTGCACAGTTCTTTTATCTTCCTCAGCTCCTCAAGGCCTGACTCTCCGGATGTCTTCCCGGTTACGGCCTGGTGTTCTATCTCCGCCACCACGGCCTCATTAAGTAAGACTACGATAACCTCGTTCTCCATGAGAAACTCTCTGAACCTTCCATCAATAATAACACTCGTGTCTGGTAAAACCTTCATAACAACTCACCTTTGGTATCTATGCTTATACCCTCCTCATCTATATAAAAGGGGTACTTCCTCACCTTGTGTTTTGTTTGCCTCATCTTTCTTATAAATATGCTCCTCCTGCATTCCTGTATCCTACGTTTGGACTCTATCTCCTCAAGATGAAGTGTAATCAGGCCACGGGATATAAACTCCTCAATCCCAAACCTGCTGAACCTATCATCACGGATAGTTTCGCTGATTATAAGAGATGTGCATCCGGTCTCATTCAGCACTTTCCCTATCTTATGGATTTTTGGTCTTAAATTCTCCTCTTTTTGAAAAAGAGGTGGAAGAGAGTCGAGAACAAGTCTTTTTGCACCTATTTCAGAGCAGATCTCATATACCCTGTTCAAAAGATTCTCTATGCTCAGATCCTCTATAAAGTACTTTTCTCTCGGCGGAAGCCCAACCCTCGTAGAGACATCGAGAATCACCAGCTTCCCCTCATCCTCGTACTCCCTTAGGTCCCATGAAAACCTCCTTGCCTCCTTCCTCAGCTCCTCTGGGCCCTCCTCAAGCGTTATGTATACCCCGTTTTCCCCCATCTCTAAACCTTTGTAGATATACTGCATAGAAAATATGGACTTGCCCGTGCCGGCCATCCCTGAGACCAGTATAACGGACCCTTTAGGAAATCCACCCTCTATGAGCTCATCCAGCCCATCCATTCCTGTCTTTACCCTCATATCTGCACCCTGTACAAAACAGACAACATTATAAGGAAGTAAAATATACATCCCAAAACGAATACTATCATCGCAACGGTGATCTGTGCCTCCTCCTTTAGTCGCGAACCGCTTATGAAAAGCGAGGAAACAGATGAGATTATTGAGGTCAGGAAGAATATTCCGGAGATCACAAAGGCAACACCTATCCTTACCGAAATGTTGGAACTGAAATTTAAGACGGAGTAACCTGCGCCTATCATGCACGCAGCCAGCATTATCGTTGAAATGTATGCTACTACCTTTGATATTTCATTCTTTTCCATTATAAACTACCTCCTGATGTTATTGCCATGAGATAAAACAGGTACCCGAGAACAAGAAATATAATCGTAAGATAATGCTCTATTTTTCCTTCTTTAATATTTTTTATATCATAAACACGTTTAAAAACTATGTGTCCCGTATACAGAATAAGGGAAAGGAAAGAGGCCGTAGAACGTGCCACCATCTTATAGGGCATCTGCTCAAGATTCCAGAGCTGTGCAAAGACGCCTGAGGCGGAAATAACAAAGACGATAAGAAGGATATATCCGAGAACACCAAATATATCGCCGACGGTGACGAAGATCACACTGCTTCTGTAATCTTTGGTGGTATTCCTCAAGATGTAGGAAATAAGTTCCACACTGAGGAGAAACAAAATTAAACTTCCCATGGCATAATCGACAAACTCATTCAACTATCTCACCTTCTTTTATATAATATCTCTTCTTCCGAGAATCATATCTTTTATGATAATAGTACTCTATCATCGATCCATTATTAATCTTTTCCAGGTGCAGAGCATCATCAAAGAGATGGAGGATCGATCGCTCCTCAGTTTCACCGTGTGTACGATGAAGAATGGAAAAGACATCTATTCCTTTAACCCTTGAATACGCCAGCAGTTTCTGGAGAAACCGGTATACTGAGTGTATTTCCAGCGTCAGGAGCAGAGGCGTCAGAGAGTCCATCACCAGAGAGGATCCGGTAAATGACTCCATTGCACCGGTGATCTCCTTGTAGATCTCGTCAAGATCGTAGGCACAGGTCACGTGGTACTCCTCATCCGAAGAACCGATCCTCTCGGAGTAACAGTCCACAACTATGCCGCCGTAATCCACATCCTCGGGAGGGATATCCACGGCGACATAGAGCACTCTCTCCTCAAGAAGCCTTTTCAGCCAGAGCCGCTTACCTGTCCCGGGAACGCCTACAACAATCAGACTCATACTCACACCAACTCGAATGAGTTCAGTTTGGAGCACTCAATATTCTTAACTCCTGGATAATCAAACTCCTCCACCGTAAGCTCCTCGGCCGCGATGATAACAAAGATAGTATCCTCGGACCGAAAGATGCTGACAATGTTTTCCTTTT
>JAYEIH010000075.1:0-2624 GCA_034659995.1 Methanobacteriota archaeon | reverse complement strand
TGGTTCCTGAGCAGTTTGCGATCATTTAAAGAATGAGTACGAGATATAAGGTAAGTGAGGAAATAGCATGAGTTATATTCACGAAACCGCAGAGATAGAAAAACACGCTAAAATAGGAGAGAACACAAAAATTTGGCACCATGTTCACGTAAGAGAAAATACAGAGATAGGAAAGAACTGCAATATAGGTAAAGGGGTGTACATAGATAAAGATGTTAAAGTAGGGGACAACTGCAAAATCCAGAATTACGCATGCATTTACAAAGGCGTGGAAATTGATGATGGCGTGTTTATAGGCCCTCATGTTGTTTTTACAAATGACCCCTATCCCCGAAGTTCTATCTGGGACGATACAAAAGTTTTGAAGACGGTAGTCAAGAGAGGAGCGTCGATAGGAGCCAATACAACTGTTATATGCGGTGTTATAATTGGCCAGCACGCAATGATAGGAGCCGGCAGTGTACTGACAAAAGATGTTCCAGCTCAGGGATTAGTATATGGCAATCCTGCACGCTTAGAAGGGTATGTATGCAAATGCGGTACCAAACTTATAAAGAAAGAAAAGAAGTATTTTTGTCCTAACTGTAAGAGAGAGGTGATCATATAATCCCCATTGCAAAACCGATGATAGATAAAGAAGAAATTGAAGCCGTTACAGAGGTATTAAAATCGGGAATGCTTGCTCAGGGAGAAAAGGTAGAGCTATTTGAAAAGAAATTTTCCGAGTTCATAGGAACACAGTACGGCATCGCTGTGAGTTCGGGGACTACCGCTTTGATCACGAGTTTATTGGCTCATAAAATAAAGAAAGAGGTAATTACCACACCGTTTACCTTTATTTCTTCTGTCAATTCCATTATTTTTACAGGAGGAAGGCCAGTATTCGTTGATATTAATGAGGAGTACAACATAGATCTGGATAAGGTACATGAGAGGATCACACCAAAAACAGAGGCAGTTATGCCCGTACATCTCTATGGAAACCCCTGCGATATGGCTGGTATTATGGATATTGTGGAAGATCATGATCTTATTTTAATAGAGGACGCCTGCCAGGCCCACGGAGCACAGTTTAATGGAAAAAAGGCAGGCAGCTTTGGTACGGGATGCTTTTCTTTCTACCCGACAAAAAATATTACCACAGGAGAGGGGGGCATGATCACCACAGATAATAAAAAAATAGCTGAGAAATGTAGATTAATACGGAATATCGGAATGAAAAACCAGTATGAGTATGTACGTTTAGGGTACAACTTCCGAATGACCGAGATGGCCGCAGCCATAGGTATAGAGCAGCTGAAGAAAATCGATTCATTTATTGAACAGAGACGAAAAAATGCCAAGTATCTCACAAAAGAACTAAAAGAAGTGAAAGGAATAGTACCGCCAACGGAGAGTAAGAAAGCATTCCATGTCTACCATCAGTATACTATACGGGTTACTGAGGAGTATCCTTTTACGCGCGACGGACTCCAAAAAAAACTAAAAGAGAACGAAATTGGCAGTAAAATATATTATCCGCTCTCGCTAAATACGTTACCCCTCTATAATGCGCATGAAGAATGCCTCCATGCTGAGCAGTTCTCAAGAGAGGTACTGTCTTTGCCCATACATCCTTCTGTTACCAAGGAAGATTTAGACCTAATTGCAGAGGTGATTAGGTGCGAGTAGGTGTGATAGGCGTTGGTTCGATGGGAAAACATCATGCAAGAGTCTATTCAGAGTTATCGGGTGTGGAGTTAACAGGTATTGCGGATACAAATAAGGAAATAGCGGATCATCTCGCCGAGAAATATGATACAAAGGCCTTTGTCAATTATAAAGAGCTGCTTAATCAGGATATAGACGCAGTTAGTATCGCTGTTCCCACCACGCTCCATAAAAAAGTGACGTTGGATTGCATGGAACATGGGGTAGACGTGTTGATAGAGAAGCCGATAGCCGATACCTTGGAAAATGCACATGATATAAAAAGAAAAGCAGAAAAGGAAGATATAAAAGTTATGATAGGACACATATTGCGATTCCATCCCGTTATAGAAAAAACGAAAGAAATGGTAGAGTCTGGATCATTTGGCGAAGTAGTTTCCATAACTGCAAAAAGGGTGGGCCCATATAATCCCAGAATTCGAGATGTTGGTATAATAACGGATCTTGGAGTTCACGATATTGATATCATCTCGTACCTCTATAATGATGAAATAGAGTCTGTTTACGCCTGCGCCGGCAGCGTACTCCATTCTTTTGAGGATCATGCTAATATTCTCCTCAAGTTCAAAAATGGTCATGCGGGTTCTATTGAGACAAACTGGCTGACCCCCCATAAGATCAGACTAATGACATTAGTGGGAAATGAAGGTATAGCATCCGTTGATTACATCTCTTCGTCAATAACAGTGTATAATGAAACAGAAGAGAGGGATATAGATGTGGAGAAAAAAGAGCCCCTGAAAAATGAGCTGGAACATTTTGTTGATTGTGTAAAAAATAATAGGAACCCACTTGTCGCTGCCAAAGAGGGTATCAATGCGTTAAATATTGCTTTATTATCCATAAGATCGTACAAGGAAAATAAAATAATTAAAATCAGTGATTAAAATGAAATGTTATGGTCTCCCCCCCGA
>JAYEIH010000074.1:0-13411 GCA_034659995.1 Methanobacteriota archaeon | reverse complement strand
TTAGGATAATCTATATAAAGACTCCAATCGCTATACTTTATCTCAAATTGTCTATTTCCCTGAATAACTACAGCATCAAAGTCATAAAATGTTATTTTTTCTTCTCTATCATTTTTTATCGTTAGCTTTACTCTCGTTTCGTCTTCTGCAAGTTCAATATAGCCCAAAGTCATTATGTAGCCTTTATGATCTATTGTTTCTCCTACATTTACTCTTTCAATTGTGGGTGTCAAAAAATCCTTAGGGTTAATTTGCACAACACTATCTGCTAAAATGAGCAAATCTCCCATCCAATCCTTTCCTTCTATTGTACCTTCAACTCTCACAATTTCATCGTTTTTAGGTGTATATTCTCCCTCCGTATATACTATAAGACCTAAAAATGTGTCTTCTTTGTCCGGATGGAAATAAAATCCGTACTTTCCTTCTTTACTCGTTTCTATGCCCACCAGACCCATTAAATCAACTTTTGCACCTTTATATTTTTCGGGGTCCTTAATTGCTGTTTTTCTTAAATTTTCATTTGTAACTATTTCTAAGGGTGGAGATGGTGCCGATGCAGTTGGAGGTGTCGTAGTTGGTGTTGGCGTTGTGGTCGGAGCCGCAGTTGTCTCTGGTGGCTCAGTATTCGGTTCAGGTGTGGTAGTAGGCGGTGCTGTTGTGGTAGGTTCCAGTGTTTCTTCCTCAGTACACCCGCTGAATGCTGTCAAGATAACTACAAATGTTATCAGTATTGCCATTCCTTTACTCAGATTTTTCGTATCCATAATGACCACAGGAAAGTATATCCCTCTTCCTATAAATATCTTTTCCCCTCACCGAAAGAACTTCTATAACCTTTAAAAGAAATCATCATGATTAGCAATGTCCCTACCCAAGATTTTCATTTATTTTCTTCTGTATCTTCTTAAAAACTTCCACTGTATCCTTCGGTTTTCCTGTCAGTTCTGCCCAACTCCTGTTCAAACCGCTCGGATGGTACATTACTACAATGTCGCAGGACATTTCATTAATTTTTACTTTGGGAAAAATTCCACCTTCTTCAAGAAACAGATCTTTTATGTTTCCTTTTAATCTTTTGTCATACTTTGAAAAGAAACTAATGGATTTACCACCAACAGCAACGATCAATCTCGGTTTGAGGGCTTCTATTTCCTTTATTAAATAATTTGAAGAACAAATCTCAAGGGCCTTTTTAACTTCTTCATAACGATCATAGTACTTACTGGTAGTATCTTTAAGGAAGCATTTCCTTAAATGGGTCCAATAGACATTTGTATTTTTGCCCAAAGGATGAAAATTACCTTCGAATAGCGCAGACAGGAACGTAAATGTCGGGTGATTGCCCATAGAAGCAATGAACTCTTTTTCAGTCCGGATATTGGAGCCCTCAGTTACTACCATGATATTAGGCTCACTATCTATCTTGAACAATAATGGTTCACTCTTCTTTTTAAGAACGCAACTCTGGCATTTTTCTCTTTTTTCAATCACTCTCCAAATATTGTTCAAACGCATTTAGCTTCCTCGCCTTTAAATCCATTCTCCATGTTTATATGCTTAAATGTACCCTTTTTTTATAAATCTTTTGGATTAATAGTAGAGGATTCAGAACGAGCAAAAACAACAGCCCAGATCTCCTTAGACGCACCCATTAATGGAGAAATAAAGAGATTAAAACCTTTCTGAAGTGCACAACTAAAAGATAATATGAAGGCAAGAAAGCTGTGAAAAAATACCCGAAGATTTAAATAATGTCTTCTTTAATATGATGCAGGTGAGAAAATGGGAAGAAAATATTGTATGGACTGTAAGCAATGGGTAACCCCCAAAGAAGGTGCAAACATCCTGATTGCCCTCATTTTGCTCCTGTTTGGCATATTGCCTGCCATAATCTACTGGGTTTGGGCAAGTAAAGGGGCAGGAGAGTGTCCTATTTGTGGTGGAGAGAATTGGGGCCAGCCAGGTTAATCTCCAAAAAACCAACATTTATATATATTCCGACCAAAACCATACCATGAGCTTCACAAGTTTCGACGAGATTGAAGAAAGGGAAGTAATTCCCGGGTTCCACGCGAAGTTTGTTCACTCTGAAAATCTGACAGTTGTACGCTGGAGGATCGAGAAGGATGCCTCGATGCCCGAGCACGTTCATGAGCACGAGCAGATAACGCATGTTTTAAAGGGAAAACTTAGGCTAAAAGTTGGGAATGAAACAAAGAATCTGGGGCCGGGAGATGTTGCGGTCATCCAACCAGATCTGCCTCATTCGGGTGAGGCACTCAGCCTCTGTGAGGTCATTGATATCTTTTACCCTGTAAGGGAAGATTATAAGGAATGATTCAAAACGACTAACTAAAACGTTGAAAACAACGTTTACTCATTTTATAAGTTAAATAAAGTATAAATATAACCTCTCCTTAGTAGTTCCAGTGATAACGTGAATGGAGAAAAGAAACTATATATTCTATTGGTCCTGATGTTGACAACGGCGCTCATCCTGAGTGCTGCAACATTTGTGATGGCGGGATAGAGCTCACGGCTTGGAGAGATCTTCCTGTGATTTCCACAGGTAGTTTTTACCGAGGCGTTTTGCTGCTTCAAACCCTAACAGGGCAAGGAGTATACCACCAACCACATCGACGGCATAATGTTCCCCAAGATACAGCACCACGAGAGATACGAGTATGGTATTTGCCGCATAGATGTATGACATCTTAAAAAAATTCTCTCTTCTGCATATCAGGTAGGCAAGAGCAGATTTGATAATATGACCGCTTGGAAATGCAGAGTACTTTATGGAGATCAGCGTCTCGGACGTGGGAAAGACGAGCACCCGTATGGGCACCGCAGCCATTGTTCTAATAGGTGGAGCCAGAGGATATATGAGATATATTAGGGATTCTAAAGCAAAAGATATCACAACTGCAAGCATATTTGTTTTCTGATCTTTAGAAAAGAATATTACGCCAGCCAGAAGCAGCAGCGCAAATATATGGCCGTAAACATAAAAATAGGAAGAGACTGTAGCAATAAAGCCATCTGTCCCAATATACCCCTGCAGAGCTAATGTCGTCTTTGCAGGCATGATATGAGGCTGAATATCATTTTCGAAGCCCGTAGAATGAACGGATCTATAAAGTGTAAGCTCCACAGCAGCGAGCAATACCAATAAGATCATCTTATTATCTGAGATGAGGGCTAAAAACCTTTCTTCTATCTGTCGCCTCATGTATACTCCCGCTGCAAATAAAATTTTATAGGGTTTCCAGATACTCTTCGTACTCCTCTGCGTTCATCAGCTCCTCTATCTCCTTCTTGTCTTTTATGGCAATCTTTGCTATCCATACATCATAGGGCTCCTCATTTATCTCTTCCGGAACATCCTCCAGATCTGTATTTACCTCTATGACTTCTCCACTTATAGGAGTATACACGTCAGAGACAGCTTTTACAGACTCTATCTCACATAACTCCTCGCCTTTTTTAAGCTCTATACCCTCTTCCGGAAGATCTATGTATGCCACATCTCCCAGCTCTTCCTGTGCATAGTCACTAATACCTACGGTACCTGTATCCCCATCGACCTCAAGCCACTCATGACTTTCTGTATAATAAAGACCTTTTTTCACGTTCATTTAATCACCTTCTCGCGAGGCTCCAAACCTCGTGGGATCATAAAAGGGAGGTTCAACAATCTCTCCTTTTTTCTTTTTATCCCGTATCTCTATATAAATTTTATCCCCCTTTCCAAGATCAGCATCCACAAAACACAGCCCTATGCCCTCACCGTTCATGGACTGAGATCCACTCGTCACCTCACCAACATGTTCACCATCGGCAAAAATCCTGTAGCCTCCTCGCGGTATCCCTCTTTCTGCAAGCTTGAAACGCATTATTTTTTTCCGAACTTTCTGATTTTCTATAGCTTTTTTCCCAATGAACTCCTTATCAAAGGAGACGGCAAATTCAAATCCTCCTTCCAGAGGTGTCATGCAGTCTACATCTGTGCTCAACAGCTGCTTTTCTTTTGTGTCATTTCCATAGAGCGTATACCCTGCCTCCACTCTTAAACTGTCTCTTGCTCCAAGACCGCAGGGCTTTATACCATACTTCGCTCCTTTATCCAGTATCGCCTTCCACAGCTCAAGACTGTACTCATTATTAGCTTCAAAAAACAACTCAAATCCATTCTCACCGGTATATCCAGATTTTGAGACAATAAGATCCACGCCTTTATATGTTCTTTTCTTTGCCTGAAACCACCACATATCCTCTGTTTCGACATCAAACATCTCTTTGCATAGATTCCGCGCCTTTGGCCCCTGAACAGAGTAAAGCTGTATATCACGAGTTTTATTTATAATATCAACATCGTAGAACCTGGTAAATGCCGAAAACCATGCATATATCTTATCCACAGCCACAGCATCATATACAACCATATAATCTTCCCCACGGTTGTACACAAGGCACTCGTCCTTTATCGCTCCGCGTTCATTGAGTATCAATGCATAGGTTGCAGAGATCGGTGGGGGTTTTGAGATATCATTCGTCGTAAGATACTGAAGAAATGGAACTGCATCATTACCCTTTACTATGATCTCTCCCATATGCGAGAGATCGAAGATACCTACATTGTTTCTTACAGCGCTGTGTTCATCTTTTATACCCGAGTACCAGATGGGCATTGTATATCCGGCAAAATCGGCTATTTTCTTTGCATTTTTTTCATGCCATTTATGGAGTGTAAGTTTCACAGGAACACCTGATAGGCCATAATACCAAAAGCAATATAAAGCTTTTCATGACCTTAAAGCTATGAACTTTTTTTATGCGGCACTTCTCGGAATTGTCCAGGGAGTTACAGAGTGGCTACCTGTAAGCAGTTCCGCACAGGTCACGATTGTCGGATCACTCACAGAGATGACAATCCAGGAGGCGTTTTCCTTCGCGCTCTTTCTTCATTTTGGGACATTGATGGCGGTGTTGGTGAAGTTTAGAGATATAAAGCTCTATCTCACGCGATTTATTGTAATTGCTACTGCTGTTACCGGGGTTATTGGAGTACCTCTCTACTTCTTTGTACAGTACTCTGGAGAGCTTATCAGCGTGATAATAGGTGTATCGCTGATACTCACAGGCCTGATCCTTCGGTTCTCCCAGCGGCAGTTCGGTACGACGCGTTATGAAGAAAGTACGTCGATGGACAGCTTCATTGCGGGATTTTTTCAGGGGTTTTCTATTCTCCCCGGCATCTCCCGATCGGGAGTCACCGTGTCCTCTCTACTCTTTCGAGGATTTTCCCAGGAAGAAGCCCTCAAAATCTCCTTTTTGATGAGTGTTCCCGCTGTCATCGGTGGAATTATTCTGGATGCGGTAAAAAATCCGGAACTGCTCGTATTCCATTCGCAGTATATCGTTATCGGGATAATATTTGCGTTTTTTGCAGGATATCTGGCCATGGACGTACTGCTAAAGGTGGCAAAAAAGGTGCCGTTTGATCTCTTCTGTATTGCCTTTGGGATACTCACGCTGGTGATCTTATGGTAGGCTGGAAGCTTTTTTATGTCTTTTTTGTCTGTGTTCTTCCCTGGGTGGAGCTGAGGGGAGCAATACCATTGGGAGCTACCTATGGATACGATGTGTCTCTCCTCTTTATCGGGTGTGTCATCGTTAATATCCTCCTCATTCCCTTTATTTTTCTCTTTCTGGATCTTGCAGTTCCTATCGTGACACGGATCGAGATTGTTGAGAGGCTGTACCAATACGCAACGAAAAGGGCACGGAGAAGCTACAAAAAATACGAGAAATACGAACTCATCGGGCTTGCACTGTTCGTCGGTGTTCCCCTCCCCGGAAGCGGGGTTTACTCTGGAACGCTCATCGCCTACATTTTCGGATTTAGACGAAAGAAGGCCTTTCTCTCTATTGCTACGGGTGCAGTGATCGCGGGCATCATCGTTACCTTGGTGACGCAAGGTGCGATCAGTATTTTTTGAGAGAACTTACGACCACAACATTTTTTAGTGGCCGCAAAAAGATACATCATGAAAGTTGTGTTTTTGGGAACAGGAGCATCGAGACCGACAAAGGAAAGAGGAGTTTCTTCCATCGCAGTGAAGTATAGGGGGGAAGTAATTCTCTTTGACTGCGGAGAAAATGCCCAGAGACAGATGGTCTCGTTAATAAAACCCTCTAAAATAACCTCTATATTCATCAGCCATTTTCACGGGGACCATGTGCTGGGAATTCCAGGGTTGCTTATGACAATGTCACTGAGTGAGAGAACGGAGCCGCTGGATATATACGGCCCTGAAAAAACGATCTATTTCCTTAAAAACATGCTCAAATCGGGCTATTTCGGAATAAATTTTGATGTGAATGTACATGAGATAGAAGATGGCGGCCGTGTGAACTTTGGGGAGTATTACATCCAATCTTTTAAGACTGATCATGGCGTGCCTTCTCTTGGATACATATTCAAAGAAAACGATAGAAGGGGAAGTTTTATCGAAGAAAAGACAGAAAAACTTGGGATAAACGGGAAAATGTTCTCCAAACTGGAAAGAAATGGAGAGATAACTGTAAATGGAAAAAACGTAACGATGGAAGAACTGACAGGACCGAAAAAGACCGGAAAGTCTATTATTTATACCGGTGATACGCTTCCTGTGGATATTCCCTTTAAAAAATGCGATCTGCTGATCCACGAGAGTACTTTTTTAAATGAAAAAGACAGGAACAATACATTCCATTCCACGGTAAAGGATGCCTGTGAGGCTGCCCGGGATATAGGCGCAAAGAAACTCATCTTGACACATATAAGTCAGCGCTATGACCCCGGTGAGATTGAAAAAAAGGCCAGAGAATACATTGACAGTGCAGAGGTAGCAGAGGACCTTGCAGTGATTGAGTTATGATCAAAGAGTTTTTTTCAAAAAAACGGAGTTTGAAAGAAAGAGAAACGTTTTTTGAGGAGATTAAAGCTGATCTTGTCAGAACAGATGACGGCACCTATACATATGAAATCAATGGAGAAACAATGCACTCTATTACCGGTGCGTATGATGAAAGCATCCATAAGTTCTGCATTCCGTCAATGATTGAAAAAAGAAAGTTTCTTCTTGATCTTTTCTCCGGCTTTGGATACAACGCCGCTGCAGCTCTGGAGATCAATCCTGAACTGCGGATAGAAATGGTTGAAAAGGATCCTGAGATACTCTGTATGGCGCTCCTCATCCCCGATCTATCTGATATGCACAGGAAAATAAAAGGTGCCATAGAGTCGTCACTCTACGAAAAAGGAATTGTTAGGAACAAAGTTTATGAGAAGCCAAAAAATGTGCACCTGGCCATAACAAATGCCCTAACACATGGATACGGAGGCAGATACAACGTTATATTCCATGACGCCTTTTCACCGAAGATTGAGTGGAGGCCATACTCCACAAGCTTTTTCATGACCCTCTATAACGTCCTCAGCCACGACGGCGTCCTGGTAACATACTCCTCCTCCACCCCTATGCGGTCCTCCCTTCTCGAAGCCGGATTTTTCATCGGCAGAACCGCCTCACATAAAAGAAGGAGGTCCGGAACAATTGCATCCAAAATAGATAACCTAACGGATCTATCCCGTATGGACGAGCGTATGATCGCCTTAACTGACCTCGGAATCCCATATCAACGGGGAAGAAAAGAGCTGAGAAAAAAAATGAGGAACACCAGCCTGTTCTCCTCCTCTGCAAGATTATACTTTGAAGATCTCTATGATTTTGGAGAAAAATTCTCTGTAACTAACAAGAAAAAGAACAAGACAAAAAGGAGCATAAGGAAGATGCGACTCACAAAAAAAGAGGTAATGTATATAGTTTGCCCGCAATATAAGGAATGTATATGTGGAAAATGCTTTAAAAGCTATAAAAAGAGTACTGAACGGATAAAAGAGATGAAAAATAGAGTTTTGGAAATCAATGCTGAAGACTTTGTAAAATAATCTTCGAAAGATTTAAAACTAATAAAAACAAAAGGTATATAGAGAACAATGATCCATGGTGACAATAATGAAAACCCAGAACACGACAATAGTGGAGTTTCTAGAAGACCTTTTAGGTAAGGGCGGAGTTGAAATCGCTTCTTTCATTGAAGAGGAGAAAGCAACTGATGAAAAGATAGCGGAAAAATTAGGGTTAAGAATAAATGTAGTTAGAAGAGTTCTTTACAGACTTTATGATAACAGACTAGCCACGTATATACGAACAAGAGACAAAAAAACAGGATGGTATGTCTATTATTGGAAACTTAATCTGGAAAACGCGCCGAAGATACTGAACTCTATAGAGAAAGATTATATTGAGCATCTCGAAGAAACGCTTAAGTACGAAGAAAACAATATGTTTTTTTCCTGTGAAAATTCATGCAATAGATATGCTTTTCCTGAAGCAGAGGAACTTAAGTTTAAATGCCCGGACTGCGACGAGCCGCTGGAACATCACAATAATGCCGGATTGATAAAAACGCTTAAGATGCAGATAGAAGAACTGAAGGACAAAAAGAAGGAAAACAATGGAGAAAAATAAGATGCGGAAAAAAGAAGCACTGAAACTTTTAAAAGAAGAGGGGTGTTCTGAGAATGTCATAAAACATGTTCTTATGGTAAGTAGGAACGCCTTAAGAGTGGCCAGAAGGGTCAATGAAAACGGAGGACAGATGGACGAACGAGTTGTTGAGATCGGTGGACTGCTCCACGACATAGGAAGAAGTAAAACAAACTCAGTTTTACACGGCATAGAAGGTGCAAGGATCCTGAAGAAACATGGGGTGCATCCCATTTTTATAGAGATATGCGAGAACCATCTGGGTGCGGGAATTGATAAAAAAGAAGCAGAAAAACTCGGACTCCCAAAAAGAGATTACTTGCCAAAAACGAAGGAGGGGAGACTAATAGCATATATTGATAATTTAGTGGAGGACAGCAAAATTATCTCCTTTAATGAAGCTTTAAAAGATTTTAAGAAAAAAATAAAAAATGAAGGATCGATAAGACGATTTATAAAGATGAATAAGGAGTTTGGTAAGTACCTATAAGACGCATCTTCGGAAAAATTATTTTAACCTTAGAACAGTATGCAATGTATAGATGAGTCTATGATAATCAATCCTTTTAAAGAAAAGTATCAAAAATATCTGGATATAGATCTCAATGAAATACCTGAGGAGATAGTTGAGTTATCAATAAACAGGGTAATGGATTTTAAGAAGAACCCGGAACCGTATCTGAGCCTTGATAATAGAAAAGACATTATTTCCTTTTTCCTTCTATGTCAGAGTCTGGCTCTGTCCCCTAAGTCTCAAAAATGTCTCCAGACCGTAAACATCCTGAAGAAGACTATCTGGAAGAGACTTGAAAGAAACCCGACCATATCGGATATGAGCGATCTTGTTGACATAACACCCTCTAACCTCAAGGGCGAGGACAGGTACCGGCTACTCTCCATGAAAGGATTGGATCCCGAGAGATACGACTTATACATGCTTGATTGGGATACGGTATATGATATCATCAATCCGATCTCGGAGTATATTTTTAGAGGAAAACTCCATGCCTCAAAGTATGATATTGCAAAGATCTACGTTGAGGTTCTTGGAAAAAAAACACAAAGATACATAGAAAGTATTTCAAAATCGATAACAAACGCAAACCTCTCGCTTCATAAAAAGATATTTAATTCTGTCAGATTTTATACTGCGCCTGTAAAGGTGACTGAGGAGCTCTCATCCAATAAGTTCCCTCCGTGTGTTAATGAAGCACTCAAGGGGGTGTCCGCAGGGGCAAGAAACTATGCAATAACCGTTTTTTTGACGTCATTTCTTTCCTACGCAAGGATTTTTCCGTCCACAAGAATTTTTGATAGGAACTTCAATGTGGATATCCATGACAAGGAGATAGAAATTATAATCGATGAGATAATCCCATTAATCTTTGAGGCGGGAAGCAGATGTGATCCACCCTTTTTTAAGGATCAGCCGATAGAAAAACAGAATGTAATCTACCATCTTGGGTTTGGGCTTACATCCTCCCCAACCGTAAAGGGGTTTGGAAAGTCCAAATGGTATCTGCCTCCAAGCTGTTCCAAAATACAGGAAAATGTTCCCTCATTGTGCAAAGCGGATTCATTTTGCAGAAAAAGATTTTATCAGTACGCGGATAAGACGAAAGCGTCCAATCTTATCAAGGCGGCAAAAAAGAGGAATAAAAAAGGTCTTGGGGAAAAAATCCTGGAGGCGTTGGGAAAGAATAACACAGTAAAGGAACTGAGCTCAGAGCTTAATGTTCCCAAAGGAGAGATAAGAAAGCAACTCAATGTGCTTGTAAAAAGAGAGATAGTATCATACAGAAGAATAACAAACCCGCTGGTATATTACATACGAAGAAAGCAATCATAGGTTTATTTTCTGTTTAATAGGGGGTATTTATAGAGAGCCCGAAGCGCGTGGGCGTGGAAGGTGGTGAAAATAGTATCACTCCGGATCCTCCGATAGTGTGTAAGTATTGGTTTTTATGTTTTATTGGTAGAGTTTTCCAGATAATTATTTATAGAGTTATAGAATGAAAAGAAAGGTGTTTTACTGACGACAGTAAAGAGCTTAAATAAACTAAACAGGGCAGCGAAAATAATAGAAGCGTACCATAAGAGGAGGCATAAAATACATGACTATGACTTTAAAAATCCCTTCCTAAAAGTAGTTATTTCAAAAAATGACAAAAAATGTTTAGCTAAAATAAATATAAAAGCTAAAAAAGCAAAGTACAACCCCGTTAAATCTTATTTCATATGGCTGTATACTCTGTGGTACTGGTCGTACTGGCTGCTGTGATGATTATTGAGTAGGTCTCTCCTGTGTTCATATCAGCTTTGGATATGGTAATCTCTATTAGCCCTTGGTTATCTCGTGAGATGGCTATATCGTCCTGCAAAATAGTTCCTGTGAATGTGGCATTAGTGTTGTTATTGCCATGAACCACCATCCCAGAGAACACAGATGTACCATCCTTTTTCTTTACTGTAACCATTATATCCGCTATCTTATTATCTTCGTCTATATCTATTTCTCCCGAATTAAAAGATCCGGCATTAGTATAAGCGTCAGGCACCAGATCATATCTTGTGCCATTCTTTATCGTTATAAAGAATGTTTGCTTGTCGTTGTCAACATTTGTCACATCGAGTTTGCTCTTAATAGCGCCTGTCTGTTCTTCCGCGTATTTTTGAGACTTTGTATCTAATTTTTCTTGGAAAATCTCATAACTGACTTCTGAAAATAGTACGAATAATAGACCTGCCACAATGCATATAGTAATACCTATAAAGAGATATGTACTGAGTCTCCTCCCATCCTCATTGGCTTTTAGCCTTTCTTCCTGTACCCCTTCTTTTTTCTTTACACCCCCCCCATGAGTTTTTTGAGTCTTTTTCCATAGTTCTTTGCTTCTCCCCCTGTGATCACATGGTTATTGTATGCTTCGCCAATATACTTCCTTAAAATAGCACATGACTCACGAAACTTTTTCTCTCTCATCGTGTTCTTTTTCTTCTCTAAAAACTCAAATGCCTCCAGTATCCTTCTTCTCTCTTTCATTGTTATAAACACAGGGTTCTAACAATATAAATATTACCTCATTTATAGGGGTGTTGTAGAAGGAGGTGGGAACTATGGATAATCCAGTAAATAAGAATGAAAATTTTGATACTTTTTTTCTCTTAGTTTAAAATAAGATTCAACGTTAAAATGATGCAGGGCGAAAATGAGCTTATTGCGGTAAGGTCATTCTCTCACGCACGAACGTAGTGAGTGCGGGGGACGGGATTCGAACCCGCGGACTCCTACGAGACAGGGTCCTAAGCCCTGCACCTTTGGCCAGGCTCGGCAACCCCCGCCTACACAAGATAAGATCGAATGTTTTTATATCCTTTCCCCCATCCATGCGAAAAGATTTATAAGAACCCCGTTAGGAGTGATACTATGAATAGATACAAACAGTTGTTCTGGTCACAGATGGCGATAACGGTGCTCGGTGCGTGGTTGTGTTATGAGTTCTACAGGATACGGTTGGCAGTGGAAAAAATCGCAGGAATTTCGTATAACAAGGGATTTCCCTTTTATATTGTTGTTATAGGGATAGTTCTGGCCTTTGTAATAGGGTACTCTCTTAAAATAGAAAAAGATAAAGAGAGAGATGGAGATGCTTAAGAACCTATGAAATCAGATCCATTTCCTCCATCCTTTCTATGACCTTTTCCGCACTCTCATCCGGAGTTTCTTTGTCCGTTCTCAGCAGTATATCCGGATTCTTTGGCTCTTCATACGGATGAGAAATTCCTGTGAAGTTCTCGATCTCTCCGTTTAAAGCCTGTTTGTAGAGTCCCTTCGGATCTCGCTCGATGCAGACATCCACCGGGCAGTGGGCAAATATCTCCACAAAATTCGTGACCTCCTCCCGCACATGGTTTCGTATTGCTCGATAGGGCGAGATGAAGGAGGCGATTACTCCCACATCGTTCCGGGATAACAACTTGGCGACAAATGTTACTCTCTTAATGTTCTCATTCCTGTCTTCCTCGGTAAATCCGAGATCTTTTGTGAGACTCTCCCGGACAATGTCACCGTCGAGTCGTTCTATTTTTAATCCTCTTTCTTTAAGTTTCTCGGCAACTCTATCCGCTATCGCAGATTTTCCTGATGCTGACAATCCTGTAAACCAGAGCACAAATCCTGTCATATCTATCATCTCATTTTCGTACGTTTCTATAGAGATCGGGATCCACCGCCTGCGCTCCCGACTCAACATTGAGCATTCCTCCCAAAAAGTCGTTTACTCTTTCTGCTTCCTTCAGTGGATCCTCGATGATATCCCTGTGGTTTACCACAATGTACTCGATATCATCTCGATTTTCCATGAGGTCCAGTGAAAACTCGTGCAGTTTTTTAAACAGCGGTTTCTCCTTCTTCCTGTTGATGGACCCTGACATCTTTTCCATAGAATCCATCACCTCATTGAGGTCCCGCGTCATGTACACAATTTTGTACGCTCGTTTTGGAAGGAACTTGAGCCCATAGGCTGTGATTTTAACGACTTTGTTCTCATATTCGTCAAGGGAGAATGTTCCTTTCCTGAGTTTTCCGATGATCTTTCCGCCTTCCAGCTCGTAGTACCCCTTTGGATTATGGTAGTCTGGTTCCCGCGATTCGTCATATGCTACGGATGCTCCTCCTCTGTCGAGGACTTGCATCATCATCGATGTTCCCGTTCGTTCGATTCCTGACACAATATAATTTACCATCTAACTCACCTTGTGAATTCCTTTATTTTTTTTATATACTTGTTTATATCCTTTTTTGGCAAAATAAT
>JAYEIH010000073.1:0-13687 GCA_034659995.1 Methanobacteriota archaeon | reverse complement strand
GTCGATCTCTGATAGTTTGTCTCCAAGCTTCTTTACACTCATAAATCTTCATTTTATGAGTTCAGAGCTCGAAGGGTGTCCCTTCGAGCGTTACACGTTTATAACGTTTTTGTAAGGCGATATCAAGCAAGGATTTCATAAGAAAAGTAGCTCATAGGCCTATATAAAGTTAACCCGTGAGTTTTTACATACACAACCCTCGGTTGTATATTTACATCACAGCTTGACCTGTGATGTTTTCAAAATTCTCGGAAGTTTAAGATTCGAAAAGTTCTCTGATCACACTCTTAAGATACTCCTCACCCTTATTTAAGAGTTTATCTCCCTCTTCTGTTATGTAGTAGTACTTCCTTCTTGGATGGGTACCTTCATCGCCCCACTCCGTGGTAACATAGCCACCTCTCTTAAGTCTGTACATCACTGCGTAGGAAGTTATAGTAGCCGGAGACCAGCCAAATTTCTCATTGATCTCTTTTTTAAGCTGATAGGCATACGTAGGTTTTTCCTTAAGGATGGTCAGTACATACAACCACATAACCTCTTTTGTCATCTTTCTTTTTAATCTGTCCAGCGGCATTGTATCACTACTTACCAGTCTGCATTTATAAAGCTTAAATGTTTTATAGCCATAAAATATTTAAAGGCCATAATACTTATATAGTACGAAATGAAAAAAAAGGTGATTTTATGAGAAAAATAAAGGTAGCTATAGCTGGAATAGGAAACTGCGCATCTTCACTAATTCAGGGTTTTAAATATTATGAAAATATAGATGAAAAGGATAAATTGGTACCTGGATTAATGAATAATGTCTTTGGAGACTATAAAATAAATGATATCGTTCCTGTCACCGCTTTTGATGTGGATTCGCGTAAAGTAGGCAAACCATTAAACGAAGCAATATTCGCAGGAGAAAACTGTACGATCAAGTTCTCTGATCCACCGGAAAACAATGTTATTGTCCGGAAAGGAAAGGTTCTGGATGGTATCGGTAAATACCTGAAAGAAAAGATACCCGTAGATAAAAAACAGAAGCCGGTGGACGTTGCAAAGGTACTCGAAGAAAGCAATGCGGACGTACTCGTAAATTACATGCCTGTGGGAAGTGAAAAAGCTTCAAGATACTATGCTGAACAGTGTTTGAAGGCAGGAGTTGGCTTTATCAACGCAATGCCAGCATTTATCGTCTCCGGAGAGAAATGGCCAGAGAAATTTGAGGAAGCTGGACTTCCCTGTGCAGGAGATGATATTAAAAGCCAAATAGGGGCTACAATACTGCACAGAGTACTCGCTCAGCTCCTTTTGGATAGAGGAGTAAAAATTGATGAGAGCTATCAGTTAAATATCGGTGGCAACACAGATTTCTATAACATGATAGAGGAAGAAAGACTGAAATCGAAAAGGATAAGCAAGACAAACGCGGTGCAGAGCCTTGTTCCATACAAGATCCCACTAAGAATAGGTCCCTCAGATTATGTGGAGTTCCTAAAGGACAATAAGGTCTGTCATATCTACATGAAGGGAAAGAAGTTTGGAGACGTACCGATGAGTATAGACCTCAAACTCAGCGTCGAAGACTCACCGAACTCCGGCGGCGTAATGATAGATGCCATCAGAGCAACGAAGATCGCTCTGGATAGAGGAACAAGCGGACAGCTGATCTCAATCTCCGCATACAGTTTCAAGCATCCACCGGAACAGTATCCGGACTCTGTGGCCAAAGAGATGGTTAAAGAATTTATTCGCGGAGAGAGGGAACGATAACATGACAGAAAAAGTCAAAATTGGCATTATCATCTGCGATCGATGGAACACCTGTGCTGGCGGCAAATGCCTCAGAGCACTTCGTAAAAGAGAGGGAGCCTTCAGCATCTATGGGGACAAAAATGTGGAGCTCGTAGGATACACCACCTGCGGCGGCTGCCCCGGTGGAAATATTGAGTACTGTCCGGAAGAGATGAAAAAGAACGGAGCAGAGATTATACATTTAGCCACAGGCCTTGTCGTGGGCTATCCACCCTGCCCCTATATTGATCATTTCTGTGCATTTATCAAAGAAAAGTATGGAATGGATGTTGTTATCGGAACACATCCCATACCCCAGAAATACTATCTTACACACAAAAAACTGGACACATGGGAATCTCAGGAGTGGAAAAAGAGGATCGCGCCGACGCTCACAGATGAAGAGACCCGGCTGAGGTACGACTGAAGAAAAAGTATATATTCAATAGCTGCCAAATCAATTCATGGACATTAATGCGATACCAAGAAAAAAAGTAGGAAGGTTGCCAACACCGCTGGAGAGAATACCGAACTTCTCAAAGGCCATCGAACTCCCAAACCTCTACATCAAAAGAGATGATATGACTGGTATTGGGTACGGCGGCAATAAGATCAGGAAGCTGGAGTTTCTCCTGGCAGATGCGATGGAAAAAGGAGCCGACACAGTAATTACCACAGGCGGAGTCCAATCCAATTTTACAAGAGAGACGACAGCCTGTGCGGCAAAGCTTGGGCTGAAAACAGTACTCGTGCTCATTGGGGAGGAGCCGAAAAAATACCGTGGGAATTTGCTGTTGGAAAAACTCATGGGGGCTGATATACACTTTGTCTCGGCAGAGGATCTGGATGAAGGTGCGGAGAAAGCTGAGGATCTCATGAGGTCGCTTTCTGAGGAGCTTGAGGAGAAAAAACATAACTGTTACATAATGCCAGTGGGCGGAGCGACGCCCATAGGCTGTCTTGGATTCGCCAAAGCTTTTCTCGAAATGCATGAACAGGCGAAAAAACGTGGTATTACCCCAGATTACATCATATCCGCCACAGGCTCTGGAGGCACACAGGCCGGTCTTGTAGTGGGGAAAAAGATGACCGATTCAGATGCGAGAATAGCGGGGATCAGAGTAGGATGGATGTTTGAGCCGTACAATGCAATGGTTGCAGAGATGGCGCAGAGAACGGCAGATCTGCTGAATATCAAAAAGCCGATCACCGAGGAGGATGTCACCACGTACACCGATTTTATCGGAGACGGATACGATATCCCAACAAAAGAAGCTAATAATGCAATAGAACTCATGGCACGGACAGAAGCGATCTTCTTAGACCCTGTCTACACGGGCAAGGCAATGGCGGGACTAATAGGCCTTCTTGACCGCGGGGAGATATCGCGAGATGATACGGTGGTTTTCTGGCATACAGGCGGTGATATCGCTCTTTTTGTCGGTGAAGAGCTGCTGGGGAAGGAGTTTATGGAAGAACTGAAACGATGAGATATGTACTACAGAGAGGTAAGGTAGATACGCTCAACAATCAGTTTTTTATTCCTGTACAATCGCCTCAACGGTATTTCCTTCTATTCTAAACTCCACAGGAAGAAACTGTTCAACTACCCTGCAATTAGTTTTCAGATGATTCGTTATCGCCGAGACGGTAATTTTCCCTCCTGCAAGCCCAAGATATGGAATGATCTGATCGCCCATATACCTATCCAGAGCTGCATCCGTGTTCAGCTCTTTTTTTAGCTCCTCTGCTGCCTCTTTACCCACTATCTCTGCTCTTTTTCCCTTTTTACCGAAAGAACAGCCGCCCATTCTTGTGTGGCCAAACTCTGCAAGACCGGTGATGGATGAACCGATGGAGTACGAATCCATATATTTCAGTTCCTTCTTGCAGTGCAGACCTCTTCTAAACCCTTTTACCTGTCTTTCTGCTACCTTCGCATCCCTTAAATGTTGTGTAGCTATGCTTATTGCTTTAATTCCTTCCTTCTTTCCCCGTTCTGTAAACTCCATTTTTCTCCTTTTTTTCCACGGGTACACCGTCAGTTTTACCTCACCACCACCCTTCGGATAAAACCCGTGCCTCAAAAGCTCCAACTCTGTCTCTATCCCGATCATTCTCAGAAAGTAGAGAAATACCTCTGAGAAGTACTCAATGGAGGGAGACCATCGGACATTTGTTCCGCCCTTCACCCTAAAAAGCACCTTCTTCTCTGAAAAAGCAGCTATGGGTATGAGCGTTTGAAGAAGAAGTGTGATTGATCCCGCAGTTCCAATATTGATGGTATATGCCCCCGGAATTATTTGTTTTGGCTTAAAAATAACCTCCTTTGATCCTAACTCTGCTCCTTCAACTGTGGCATTACAGAGGTCACAAGCAGTGAGAAGCGCTGTAAGGTGCTGATTTTTAAGGCCCGGAGGCTTCCTTTGGGCTCTGATATTAATTATCCTTGCATCTTTTCCTGTGATACCTGCGAGGGCTACCGCTGTCCTGAGGATCTGTCCCCCTCCTTCTCCGTAGCTTCCATCTATATATGCCAAAGGATCGCGCTCATGAACGCTGGGGGATGAAAATATATAACGATTACCTTACAACACCTTTTTTATATTACAAATACAAACTTCCATTATGCAAAAAAGGATAGCACTCCTCAGGGTCGTCGGTCTTGTTCTCCTTTTGTCCATCTCAACCAGCATCAATAATGATATGCCTCTCACTTATGGCGAAAAGAGATCAGTGAGAATGATCGTGACGATAGACTGGGAAAAGGAAAAACCTAATATCGGTGGTAAGGACCAGTACGAAACCGTGGAAGAAACAACGGCGATTATTCTCGATATGTTTGAGGAACATGACATACATGCAACGTTCCTAGTGGAGTACGATTCCATGGCAAATATGTTCCAGTTTGAAAAATTGATTGAGAGGATGATCCGTGATGGACACGAGATAGGACTCCATTTTCACGGTACGGACTGGTATAACTGTAAAGAGATGAAAGAATGGATACGCAAAGCCCGAGAAGAGGCAAGGAGATATGATCAGAAGTTGGTCTCATTCAGAGCAGGATGTTTTATTATGACCAAGGACCTCAAGGAAGCATTAAGAGAAACAGGATTCTTAGTCGATCTCTCCAAGGCACCGGGATACCCGGGCTGGGACGCCAATGACACCAGTTACTGGGATGGCGAGATGCTCATTCTGCCGCTGACATGTTCGGGAAGAAAATACCTGAATTTCTATAACAAGACAATGAAACGAATTACCGTGGCAGAGATAGAATCGGGGACCGATACCCTCGTTCTCTACTTCCACAACTGGAATATCGTGAACAAAGACCTCACGTTAAACACAAAAAAGATCGAGTATATGTATGAGTACTTTACCTTCCTTGAAAAGGAGTATGACGTCAGATATGTGACATGTGGGGAGTATTATGATCACCTGAGGTCTTAAATAAACTCCTTTATACTCTTCACCACAGCTTCATGGACATCCTTCATATTCCTGTCTCCATCCACTTTTGTGATGGCATATCCTTTTTCCTCAAAAAGGGTGATAATCTGCAGGTAGTTCTCCCGTATCCTCTCAAGCGTCTCTTCATGCTCAAATATCTCTATGTGATCCCTGTTCTCATCTATCCTCTTTTTACAAACCCTGGGGGGAACGTCCAGGAAAATTGTGAGGTCCGGCTTAAGAAAGGGTGAGTTTATCTCCATCAGGTACCCGAGCTCCACCTGAAGCATCTGATAGGCAAAGTTTGAGAAGCAATAACGATCACAGACAATAACAGAATCCTGATTTTTCTTTATATCCTTCATGTGCTCACTTCTATCGGCGGCAAAAAGAAGTGCCAGTGCTTCCTGATCTATCCTATGGGATCCACTTAGAACGTCTCTGATAATTTTTCCTATGGGGTTATTAGTGGGCTCCTTTGTCAAAAATGTTTTTTTTCCTCTCTTCTCAAAATACGCTCCTAAACGATGAGACTGTGTTGTCAGCCCTGAACCGTCTATTCCCTCAAATACGATAAACATGTTACTTCAACTCCACTAAGCCAAGGGAGTTAAATACCTTCCCCCCTTAACATCTTGGATTCCATCCCGGTCAGATGTAGAAACTCGCAATCAATACCAAACTTTTCTTGGATATGATTCATCAGTGCCCTGGGCCCTACGGTCTCAGTGTTGTAATGGCCGCCGCAGATGAGATTTATCCCATACTCCTCAACAGCCCTGTACTCAGGATGGTCTATCTCACCTGTGACAAAGGTATCACATCCGTTCTTTACGGCATCCTCTATACCCATACCTCCGGACCCCGTAATGATCCCAATCCGCTCTGCCGTATCGGTGAAGTTCAGATATGTTGTTGGCAGCTCTTTCTGAGCTCGTTGGAGGAGATCATTGAAATCCGTATCATTCTCGCATACAACACCAATATCATGTCCTTTGTATTCGCAGAAAGTTTTTTTTACGGTAAGATCAAGCTTTTTGGCCAGTTGCACATTGTTTCCCACATCGGGATGAATATCCAGAGGGAGATGCGCAGCGTACAGTGCAATACCATGTTTTACCAGCATACTAATCTTCTTATAAAGAATTCCTCTCAAATACCCCATATCACCCCAGAAAAGCCCATGGTGCACCATCAAGAGATCGCATTTCGCTTTTGCGGCCTTACGAAAGCTCTCCATGCAAGCATCAACGGCAAACCCAATCTTTGTTACCTCTTCTTTACCTTCAACTTCCAGTCCGTTTTTGCACGAGTCCTGTATATTTTTAACATCCAAAAAATCATCAAGATACTCCACAATCTCTTTTAATAACATACAGGATATTTGACTGAGGATATAATAACCTTTCCATGAACGCTTCCCATCGTATTACGGCGAGATAAACTCTTCCACCGAAAGATACCTCATTCCATGATCAGGGACCAGTGTGACAATGGTACCACCCTCCTCCATCTCTTTTCCTATTTTTAACGATGCAAAAACATTGGCACCGCTTGAGATGCCGGCCATAATTCCCTCTTCCTTCCATAATCTTCGAGTTGTTCTGATCGCATCCTCACCATGCACCTGAATTATTCTATCTGCAAGGGTAAGATCCATAGTCTCCGGAATAAATCCCTCACCAATACCCTGGATCCTATGGGGGCCCGGATCACCGCCGGAGAGCACCGCGGATCTACTCGGTTCCACTACTACTCTTTTTATCTTCGGATGTTCTTTTTTAAGCCTGCGTGCAACGCCTGTGAATGTCCCACCTGTGCCGCAAGCGGCTACGAAGGCATCAAACTCTCCTCCCGTCTGATCTATTATCTCCGCAGCGGTAGAGGCATGTGCCTTTGGGTTATCCTCATTCGTAAACTGATCCGGCATGAAGGATTTTGGATACTCTCCAGTAAGTTCCTTAGCTCTGGCTACAACTCTTTCCATATCTTCTTTTGTTACTCCCACTTTTTTATCGACACATTTGACCAGCTCTACCTCCCCTCCAAGGAGATTAACCATCGTTCTTCGTTCCACACTCACAGCGTCCGGCATCACCGCGATCATTTTATACCCTTTCAGAGCACAGAGTAAGGCCAGAGCAATACCGGTATTTCCCGAGGTTGGCTCTATAACCACTCCATTTTCAGAGATTTCGCCACGTTTCTCGGCTTTTTCAAGCATTTTAAATGCAATTCTATCTTTTATACTCCCACTCGGATTAAAAAACTCCAGTTTAGCCCAGACTTCAGCCGGAATTTCCTCAGATATTCTTTTCAGTTTTATCATCGGCGTAGAACCTATGAGCTCAGATGCGCTTTCTACCGGTCTCTCGTACATAGTGGGCTATTTTTCACTGCACTTTATAAGAGTTGTCATAGAGGCAAAAGCTTTTAAGAAACAATGCGAATAAAACTTATGGCTTTTGGTATATTAGGATTGGCACTTGGAACTGCACTGATACTTTCTGTAGTTGCACTAATACTGGCATCGCTTTTCATCTGGTTCGGTGTGAAGGTCGCAGGTGTTAGGAAGCGAAAGAGAACGCTCGGGAATGCTGTTCTAGCCGTTATTGTAATGCTTGTTTTGGCTACGTTCTTAGGAGGTATTATTGGTGGCATGGGGGGTATACTCGGGATACTTGCCCAGGTCGCAGTGATAAAATATGTATACTCAACCTCATGGGGCAAAGCTATCATCGCATGGATATTCATGGTAATCGCCGAGATCCTCGTGGCAGTTATTGCCGTTGTCCTGATGGGTGTAACTATAACTGGATTGGCATTTATCTGAGAACTAAGTGCAGATACTGTGCACAACCCTTTTTTATTGTTTATCATTGGTGATCCAATGCGGAGGAAGATTGAAAAAGGCATAGAACAAAGCGAAAGGCTCAAAGCTGATTACTGCGAGATCAGAGCGGAGGAGATCGATCTCACCTACATAAGTCTTGCAGACGGGAGGATTGATACCTTAAATCAACGGAAAGAGTGTGGTACGGCAATAAGGGTATTAAAGAATGGTGCATGGGGGTCCGTATCGTGCAATATTGATGATATCAATGAAGGAGTAAAAGATGCGATCAGTCTGGCCAAAAAATCGGCAGAAAAAAGAAAAGGCAAGATAAAACTCGCAGAGGTACGGCCTGTTCAGGACACGGTAAGAAATAAGGTAAAAAAGCCGCCAAACACTGTACCTGTGGAAAAAAAGATAGAACGAATGGTTGGCCTCTATAATAAATTTAAAGATTACAATTCGAAAATTAAAGCAGTTTCTATAAGCTATAGGGACGGACAGGGGAAAAAACATCTCTTTACAAACGAAGGTACGGAAATAGTGGAGGATATCTCGTACGTCTGGAACTTCTGTTGGATCACCGGAAAAAAAGATCAGCAACTCACCTCGGCACGAAATGAGATAGGGTCAGTTTCACAGGGATTCGAATACTTTGATGAAGTATCTAACACAGAAATCGTTGAAAAAACAGGAAAAAGAGTTATGATGCAGCTTGAGGGGAAAAATGTAAAGGGTGGAAGCTTTGAATGTGTTCTGGGGCCGAGGGTTGTAGGGGTACTGGCACACGAGGCACTGGGTCATCTATCCGAGGCGGATCTCACAGTAAACTCATCCTTTGCCGGAAAGGTTGGAGAGGTTATAGCCAACGAGAAGCCCAGGATAACAATGGTCGATGGCCCTGTTCCCAATGGATTCGGGAACTATACCTATGATGACGAAGGTGTAAGGGCACAAAGGGTTGAGATAATAAAGAACTCTGTGCTTAGTGGCCTTCTAACAAACAGAGAGTATGCAAAAAGGACTGGAATGCCATTGGTAGGAGCTGCAAGAGCAGAGAGTTGGCGGTGTTCACCGTTGATACGGATGAGAAACACCTATTTTGAAAAGGGAGATTTTGAGGAGGATGAGCTCTTCGAAGGAATAGATCACGGGTATTACTGTACTGATCTGAGGGGTGGACAGGCGGAGTTGAACTCTTCATTCCAGGTGGGTATACAGGAGGGCTATGAGATCGTTGACGGCGAAATAGGCGATCCGATAAAAAACACATCTATCTCGGGCATGGCAACAGAAGCACTGAAGTACATCTCGGGTGTAGGTAAGAAGGTGGAGTTTGAGAGCGGAAGGTGCGGAAAGGGGCAGGAAGTTTTTGTTTCCTCAGGCGGACCAAAAATGAGGTTTAAAAAAGGGGCTATTGTTTTTGGGTGATTGCATGGAGCTTACTAAGGCATTACAGCACGGCGAGAGAATCGGACTTGATGAACTGGAGATATTCGTTCATCGCAGGGATACAATAGATGCGGAAGGAGAGTTGGGCGAGGTCTCCAAAACAAACAAGAGAAAGGAAACCGCTATATTTGTAAGAGGTCTTGTAAATAACTCTATAGGATTTGGCTTTACAAATGACCCCAATTTTCTTGAAAAAACAATAAAAAAGACATATGAAACGGCTAAAGCGAATAGAAAGGATAAAAACTGGCATGGACTTCCGGAACCTGGAAAATATGCCGATATTGAAGAGTACGATCCTGCGATATCAGGAATGCCCGCGGAGGAGGTTATTGATACCTGCCAGCAAATAATCGAGCTCACACCAAAGGGTGTCATTCCGTCATTCTGCAGCACGCAGAGAGAGGTAGATGAAAAGCATTGTGCAAATACAAATGGTATAGATATATCGGAGAAGGGAACGTGGACCGCTGGTTATGCCTATCTCACTGGAAAGACGGAGGAAGGCGTTACACCGGGATGTCTTGGAATAGAGATAACAAGAAAAAAAGATTTGAACATAGAAAAAATAGTAAAAACAGCGTCAAGAGACGTAAAAATCCTAAAAAACCGTAAAAAAGCAAAACCCGGCTTAAACGATGTGATCATGCACCCTTTTGCACTTGATGACCTCCTCAATTCCACCCTTTTTACCTCAGTTCTTGGGGAGAATGTTGTAAGAGGAAAATCCTCGCTCAAGGACAGGATCGGCTCCAGAATAGCCTCTGAAAAACTGACAATAACAGATGACCCGTTATACGACAATGGGATATGCACAACAAAGTTTGACTCCGAGGGGGTTCCCACCAGAAAAACCATACTGATAGAGGATGGTACTCTAAAAAACTTTTTATGGAACGATTACTGGGCAAAAATGGCAGGAACAAAAAGCACAGGGAACGGATCCCGTGACAGCACGAGGGGAACGGTGGGGACGAGCCCAACAAATATGATCGTTTCCGAAGGAAATGGCGGTGTCTTTGATATAGACAGGGGGTACTATGTGAAAGGGTTCCAGGGGGCCCACTCATCAAACCCCGAGTCCGGAGAGTTCTCCGTTGTCTGCAATCCCGCCTTTACCGTGGAAGACGGCGAGATCACGGGAGGGTGCGTACTGATGATCTCAGGCACTGTCTATGACCTTTTAAAAAAGATAGACGCCATAGGAAAGAAAAAAATAACAGGATCAAGCTTAATGTCCCCTCTAATACGTTTTAAAGATGTGAAAACGGCTGTAAAGTAATCTATTCTATCTTTTCGCTTGCTTTGACAATAACAATATCGCCAACCGCTAAAACATCTCTATACGGCACTGCCACCTTTTCCAATCCCTTTTCCTGGCCGATGGCAAACCCGAAAATCCCTCCTTTTTTAAAATCGAGGACAACATCGTTAACTATGCCGACATGGTCTCCCTTGCTGTTGTATATCTCCAGTCCAAAACAATCCGAGATGCGCATAAAAAAACATTAACTTCATGATTTAAATACTTTCCCATACAATACCGCCATCCTTTATCACAGTATCAACAAGATTCACACCGAAGTGATAGCCCAGATGCTTATAGTTCGGTATGTCCATGAGCACCAGATCTGCATTTGTGCCGCGATCTATAGATCCTATCTCTCTACCCAACGAGTAAGCCCCGTTTTTTACTGAGGATATGCACTCCGCGGGGAGCATCTTCATGCGAAAAACCGCAAGCGCAAAGATAAACTGAAGCGACTCCGTGTAGCAGTTGGGGTTAAGATCAGTGGCCAGTGCCACAGGCAGGCCCATTTTTATCATTTTTCGGACATCGGGGAATGCGGTAAAGAGAGAAAATGGTGTCCCGGGAAGAACTGTGGCGACAACGTTTTTCTCGGCCATCGCCTTTAAACCTGTTTCAGAGGAGTTCAAAAGGTGATCCGCAGTTCTTGCCCCGAGCCTTGCGGCTAGGGCTGCACCTTCCGTTTGCTCGATCTCATCCGCATGTATCCTCAGGCCAAATCCCTTCTTCTTCGCAGCTTTTAAAAAACGTTCAGACTCTCGAATAGAGAACACACCCTTCTCACAGAAGACATCTACAAACTCCGCGAGCTCCCGTATCTCATCGAGCATCCCTATACATTCATTCACGTACTCATGTTCACTGCGCCCCTCGGGCACTGCATGTACCAAAAAGGTAGGAAGAATATCAATAGCATGGTCCAGCTCATTCAGAACCTCCAGCGACTTTATCTCGTCCTTTCTGTTCAGTCCATAGCCGGATTTAGCCTCTATGGTCGTTGTCCCGTTCTTGAGCATTCTATCCAATCTTTTCTTCGCTTCCTTTTTCAGTTTTGATTTGGATGCGGACCGTGTCCTTTTCACCGTGTACTGGATTCCTCCGCCCTCCTCAAGGATCTCGAGATATGATCTCCCCTGAAGTTTCATGACCAGCTCGTCCTCGCGGCTTCCGGAAAAGACGAGATGTGTATGAGGATCAACAAATCCCGGCAGCATTGTTTTTCCGTCAAACTCAATTAACTCGCCTGAGTACTTCGACCGTATCTCACGCTCCTTCCCAAAATCAACAATCGTGCCATTTTCAACAGCTACAGCTCCGTTCTCAATAACAGTTATATCCTGCATCTCCTTTCCTTTAAGTAATCTGTTCTTTGGTGTCGCTATCTCCGATGCTGTGAAGATCGTATCAACGTTCATAAATGGAGAAGGAAGTTCTAAAATAAATACTTTACCGGATAGAATAATACACCGTTCCATTCTTCCTCACAGCTTTTATTCTATTCTTTTTCTTCAGTTTCAGAAGATAGTAATCTAAACAGCCGTAATGCACCTTCAGCTCCCCTTTTAACTCGTAGTACGTCCTTTCCCGCTCATTCAACAGTGCGAGGATCCTTTTCTCTACCATGCAGTACCTTCGTGCCGGATCTTAAATATCTCTCCTCACCGAATATCCATCCGCATGAATCTGAGATAAGAAATAACAAACATCGGGACGGGAAGTACGGTCAGCGAGATAAGGGACTGCCAGTTGTTCTGTATCGTTCTCCGCAGTATCATCCCTCTGCCACCTGGGCTGGGTGGGCGGAGGATATCTCTTGATATCTCATCGTACATTATTGCCGGCGAGGCCATGAAGAAAAGTACCCGTATCTGTTCTCTCTTCTCGTAGCTCGAGGAGGTATGTGAGAACTGCGGATCGGGTGACTCCTCCACAAGAGTATCTGCAATAAGCTCCCCTGCTATGGGAAGTCCTATGGTAAGAAGAACAAAAAGGCCCAGTGCGATAAGAATCGATTGACCGCTGTTTTTCCCAAGAGTTGAGGACATAAACCCAATTGAAAAATAGGAGAGCAAAAAAAGCAGCGAGAGAAGCATAAAAACACTCATTCGCAGTATCTCCGATCTCGTCGGTATCAGTCCGTAACTCATTAGGACCCCCACAGACAACAGAGAAACGATGACCATCGCAAAGCCCAGGGCCATGAGAGCTCCGAGGATCTTCCCATTGAGAACGCTATCTCTGAAAACGGGATGTGAAAGCAGAGATTTCAATGAGCCCGTCTCCTTTTCTTGGGATATAAGATCAAACCCAAGGGCCAGAGCGAGTATTAGACCGACAACTGTAAAGTATCCATGCATCTCCTGGAAAACACGTAAAACAGAGGGTTTGTGCGGCATGAAATCTAGCATATAATCACGCATCTGTTCTGCCTGCTCCGGGTCCTCCTTTTCAACTTTCTTTATATTTCTTTCATACTCGGCTTTCCTTTCGTCTATACTCGAGAGATTCCTTTTGTACTCATCCAGCTCTCCGTGATAATTTTTTACGCCATTGTAAAGAGAAAGAGAGGTTAAAAGCAGTAGCACTGCAAAAATAACTAAGAATCGTTTCCCGGAGATATGATCCATGAACTCCTTTCGTGTAACAATCATCAGAGACACCTTATCGCCTCCCATACTTCTTGATCATGCCAAAAAGAATAATTACGGCCAGCACTATCACGGCGATCCCGTAGTATACCGTTTGTGACTCCTTTGTGACGGTGATCCTGTACTCCTCCTCTTTTTCCAGCTGATCGCAGGTAACTTTGGCCGTTATTTCGTAATCACTCGGTACAATATCTCCGGGAGGGG
>JAYEIH010000072.1:13111-13697 GCA_034659995.1 Methanobacteriota archaeon | reverse complement strand
CATCTCCAACGATGGGAATATCTGGCTTTACATTTTTTCCAATCTCCGCAGGGTCGACATCTATATGTACAACCTTGCAATTTTCGGCAAAGGTCTCCAGATTTCCTGTTATCCTATCACTGAACCTGCAGCCGATCGCTATTAAAAGATCGCAGTTTGTGGCAGCATAGTTCGCTATCTTCCTCCCGTGCATTCCAAGCATTCCTATTGAAAAGGGATCGTGCTCATCGTAAACTCCTTTCCCCATCAGCGTTGTTGTTACCGGTGCCTTGACAAGGTGAACGAGCTCTTTCAACTCCTGAGAAGCTTTTGAAGCTGTAACACCGCCTCCAACAAGAAAGAGCGGTCTTTCAGCACTCAGTATAAGCTTTGCTGCCTTTCTGATCTGATTGAAGTTTGGCTGCAGAGTGGGACTGAAGGAAGGGAGATCTGCCTCTTTCGAGAGCTCCTTCGTAGTTTCTGCTGACTGGACATCGGTAGGGAGGTCGATATAAACGGGCCCTAGTCTTCCCGTAGTAGCGATCTTATACGCCTTCATAAAGATTGGTGCAATCTCATCGGGGTCTCTCACCTGAAAGTTATGCTT
>JAYEIH010000072.1:0-13101 GCA_034659995.1 Methanobacteriota archaeon | reverse complement strand
TTATGGGCAGGGTCATCCCCATCATATCCGTCTCTTGAAAGGCATCGCTACCTATAAGAGGGACTGAAACCTGCCCACCAACGGCAATAAGCGGTGTGGAGTCCATATATGCTGTCATTATGCCCGTGACAAGATTGGTCGCGCCGGGCCCGGAGGTAGCGATGCAGACTCCTGTTTTTCCGAGGACTCGTGCGTATGCATCGGCTGCATGGGCTGCCCCCTGTTCATGCCTCATCAGAACATTTTTTATTCTTCCTTCATACTCCAGATACTCATCAAAAAGTGGAATAAGGCTGCCGCCGCAGATCCCAAAGGTCAGATCGGTCCCATGTTCAAGCATTGTTTTGATCATCGCCTCAGTTCCTTTCATACCATCCCCCTCCTTTCAAAAAGAGCTATCTTAGGGGCGGCATTTGTTTTCAGTAGGTGGTACTTATAACCATTTATCAGCGCATTTTTACTCGCTTTTATGATATCATTTGACACATTGGAGGTGGACCAAGCCTCTCCATTGGCTCTAAACTCTATAAAGACCTCAACCTTAGCTGCAGTCGCTTTGTTCTGATTGATTATTCGTACATTTAAATTCGAAAGATGTACTCTGTCAATTGCATAGAACTTTTCCAGTGCCTTCCGAAGTGCCATATCGAGCGAGTGCACGGGTCCTACGCCTTCAGCGATCTCGTGGAGGATATCCTCCCCGATCCGCACCTTCGTCTCGGTCTTGGCATTGCCGATTGAGTTCACCTTTGTTTCGTATTCTAAGAGTTCAAAGGGCTCTCCTTTCTCTGCAAGTTCCTTTGCAAGGAGTAAAAATAGTTCAGCATCGGTAAAACTCTGTTTTTGCTTTATCTTCTTGACGATCTCCAGCACCAATGGATGATCTTTGTCCAGATCGTAGCCGTGGCCTCTCGCCACTTTCACGATACCAGCCCGCCCCACCTGTTCGGAAAGGACAAACATGCGTTTGTTTCCCACCGCATCAGGGGTTATGTGCTCATACGCGTCCGCATTTTTTATCGCCGCATCGATATGTACTCCTCCCTTGTGACTGAAGGCATCTTCTCCTACAAAAGGCTTGTTCTTCGGAAGCATGGTCCCTGTCATCCGTTCCACGTAGGTCGAGAGTCGCGAGAGTTCACTGATATCCATCTGTATTGCCACCCCCAGCTTAACACTGAGTATCGGGAGAAACTCGCACCAGTCAAGATTGCCGCACCTTTCTCCCAGTCCGTTCATCGTTCCCTGCACGTGGGTAACGCCGTTTTTTATCGCGGTAATGCTGTTGATCAGTGCCATCCCACTGTCGTTATGGGCATGGATTCCCAGAGGATTCTTTATCCTCCTATAAACTTCCTGAACCATTCTCTCAATCTCCCACGGCATCGTCCCTCCGTTGGTATCACAGAGAACTATCGTATCAGCATTGGATGCCGATCTCAGGGTCTTGAATGCATAGCTCGGATCGGATTTGTACCCGTCAAAGAAATGCTCTGCATCGTAGACCACGGTGAACCCATAAGATTTTAGATAGTCCACTGTCTCGGCAATCATCTCCAGGTTTCTCTCAGGAGAAAAGTGCAGAATATCCCGAACATGCAGATCCCATGATTTACCGAAGATAGTCAGTACGCCTGCATCTGTATCTATGAGTTCATCGATCTTTTTATCCTTTCCGGGAGCGGGAGATGTCATTCCAAAGGCAGCCACCTTTTCATTGAATCCGCGTTCTTTTGCTTCCGAAAAAAACTCCGTATCCCTCGGATTGGAAGAAGGCCATCCTCCCTCTACACTATCAAAACCATACTCCAAAAGCCGCTCACTAATGGCGATCTTATCCTCCAAACTAAAGGTCACGTCATGCGTCTGGGCACCGTCTCTGAGCGTTGTATCGTACAAAAATAGATCTTTTAGAGTATCTCTCAATACTCTTTTTCCCTTACTTTTCCGATTTTTGCTTTCTTCATATTCTCACCTTCCATTTGTTGCTGTCCTCAGTACAACCACTGGACATTTAAAAAGGTTTCGGTTGAAACGATGAACAAAGTACTTATGGAGGGAAGAAGAGATGGACCATGGAGCTGTACCGTGAGGAGCTCATCCACAGAGAGAGCAGGATAAAGCTCATAGTTGATGACGAATTTCTGGCTGAAAAGGCTTATGATGAGCTCTTAACTCTACGGGCGGAGATCGAAGAGTATATCGGGGAAAACCCTCTTTTTAAAACATCTCTCAGGCCGTACTCCGTTACGGAAGATGCTCCAGAGATCGTGAAGAGGATGGCAGAAGGTGCCGAAATAGCAAATGTGGGACCTATGGCAGCCGTCGCCGGGACAATCGCTGAGTTCCTCTGTCGAAGAATAATCGAGAAGGGGGCATCGACAGCGATCGTTGAAAAGGGGGGCGATATCTTTGCGTGTACAGAGAAGCCTATTATTATCGGCCTCTTTTCCGGCAGTAAAAAACTGGCAAATACGCTGGCATTTACCCTCAATAAAGAGAACACCCCTCTGGCAATCTGTTCTTCTTCATCCTTTCTCGGCCACTCACTGAGTTTCGGTGGGTGCGATCTCGCAACAATCTTCTCGCCAAAGGCCGCTGTCGCAGATGCGGTCGCCACCGCTGTGGGGAACATGGTCTCAGATGAGAGGGACGTGGCACCAGCCCTCGAGTGGGCGGTGAGTAGAGAGTCTGTAGATGGGGCGATGATCCTCAAGGATGAGAAGCTCGGCATGATCGGCGAGATCCCATCTCTGATCAGAACGAACGATACGAAGGTAAAGGAAAAGATCACGAAGGATGGGATATACCGGTTATAATTTTCAGAATTTTACCGACATGGCGTGTACGGGGCATACGGAGATACATGCCTCGCAGAGGATGCATTTGCCCTTGTCAAACTCCACTTTCATACTCTTTCTGTCCGCGATATACAACGCCTTTGGCGGGCAGTGGGCGATACATGCGGAGCAGTGGACGCATCGTTCCTCATCTCTGCGTATATCTCTTTCTACCGGCTCAACCCTGACACCAAGATCGGTGAGATACGTCGTTGCCGCATCACAGTCTTTTTTATCCCCTGAGATTTCTATTACCAGAACTCCCTCTTCGTCGGGCCTTATCTGTGCCTTGAGGATATTCAACGTGAGATCATACTTTTTTATCACCTCATACGTGATCGGCTGTTCGACGAGTGTTTTCGGAAATGTTAAAACGATCTTTTGGGATACCATTTACTCACCTCTTTTCCGTATTGTGAGTTTCTTGAATTTTTCCTTCGAACCTGCCTGCGGTAGAAGCTGGACAGGCTCGCTGATCGGGAACTCCCCCTTCTCTATCTCTTCTTTGAGCGTACTCGCAATCTCGACAGCTTTGGGGTACGAGGAGAGAGCAGCGGTGGGTACGTCTTTTCCCTTTATCGCGATAGATCCTGATTTTAGCTCTGCGTACGTTGCACTCCCGAGATCGCTCTCTTTATGGTGGGGGTAGGCGTCACCGTAGTCGATGATCGGTGCCTCGATATCTGCGTCAGTTACCGTGGTATATCTTACCATTTCCTCGTTAAGGATAGGGATAGGGATACCGATCCCCATGAAGAGGTTTACCCCGTACCCTGTGTGAGATGCTCCGACCACGTATTTCGCATCCATCTCTTTCATGTTACCGATGACGCCGAGGGCACCCGCGCCTTCGACAGGAACGCCTTTCTCGTTCCTCTCCACGTTTGGCGAGTGCTGTGTCCCCTGCCAGTAGACGTAGCCATGGGCGCCACCGATCCAGATCCGCGTCCCGATCCCGATGGTCTTGTACAGCGGATCGTTGAGGAGTGGACTCAGCTGGCCGGCGGAACAGTACGTGGCATTGCCGAGGTTTGGTTTCAGGGCTCCCATGTACGTGTACACCGTTCTATTGGTGACGTTCACGGCAACGTTGTAGTTCTGGTAGCTGTTTCTCGGGTTGCAGAGATATGCCTCATTAAGATCATCGATGGTAACCCAGGTATCGAGTTCCCTTCGCGGATAGCAGTCGGTTCCGTATGCCGTGGCCCTGAGATGAACCTCCTTCCCGGCGATCAGATCCTCGATGGCGTGTCCTCCTCCGTAAGCAAACCTTCCCGGATGTTGGGCATTTGCAGGGTCGTTCTCAGGAATTTCGGTGGCACCGAGGTAGATATCCACAGCGGCAATGCCGCTGTAGGCCGGAACATCGTTGAACCACGCCTGCCGTATCTTTATCTTGGGATTTGCGTGGCCCACGTTGATGAAAGCACCGGAGGAGCACATGGGGCCGAAGGTAGCCGTGGTGACAACATCCACCTCCTCAGCCGCGGTCTCCACACCCTCTTCATCCACTACCTCTATGATCTCTTCCGCGGTCATTACTACCGCTTCTTTATTCCTTATTCTCTCGTTGATCTCCTCATACGTCTTTGACATCGAAAATGCCTCCGTTGGCGTAAGGGGAGCTTTTCTCATCATCGGTGGGATCTCCCACGATATTCACAAGCCTCCCATGCTCATAAATGTGGTAGAACACACCGCGCCGATGGTGGAACCTCTTTACTGTTTTTGCATTTTTCCGGGTTGTCTTAATGATCTCCTCTTGGGTCTCTGACATAATATCGCCTCTTCTGACCCCTCAGAGTCACAGTTATAAAAAGCTTACGGATTATTCTTTGTAGGAATACTCATCTCCTTCACATACTTTTTAACCTTCTTTAGGCTCTGCGTCCTCCTCACTATACTACTGCCAACAATAACCCCGTCAGCTCCAAGGCGGAGTATTTCCCTCACATGTTTCGGCTTTGATATACCAAATCCGACGCACATTGGGATATCGGTGGATGGCCTCATCTTTTTCATAAACTCGTGGATCTCGTGGGAAACGGTTCCTCTCTCACCGGTAATACCAAGAAGTGATACCACGTAAAGAAAGCCTGTTGTGCTCTTCACAATCTTTTCCAGTCTTTTTTCTGGAGTTATAGGGGATGCAAGGAATATATTTGAGAAATTATGCTCTTTTGAACGCTTTACAAGCTCAGAAGCCTCTTCCGGTGGGAGATCCGCAGCTATCAGTCCATCCGCTACCTTTGAAAAATCGGAAACGAACTCCTTAATTCCATACTGTAAAACGATATTATAGTACGTTAAAAGCACGATGGGAATACTACATCTTTTTTTTGCCTTTTTTAGTGTTTTTAAAGCTTTTTTAGGCGTTGTACCATTCTTCAATGCTTTATCATCGGAGTTTTGAATTGTTGGCCCATCAGCCACAGGATCCGAATGAGGAATACCCATCTCTACGATATCTGCACCGTTTTTCTCAAGCAGCTCTATCAGTTCTACCGTTTTTTTGAGCGAGGGATCACCGCAGGTAATATATGGAATAAAGGCCTGCTGATTTTTCTCTCGCAAACTTTCAAAGGTCTCGTCAATACTGTTCATAGACTCACCCCCAGAAGCTCAAGCCCTATCTCTACATCCTTATCTCCACGTCCGGAAAAGTTCACAACGACAACATCGTCCTTCCCGTACTGTCCTTTCATCTTATGGAGATGAGCAAGGGCATGACATGTCTCAAAGGCAGGAATTATTCCTTCTTTTTCAGATACAAACTTGAAGGCATCGAGCACCTCCCTATCTGTGGCATAGACCGCCCTTGCCCTTCCGCTGTCAACAAGGTACGAGATCTCGGGACCGCGGGCGGGGTAGTTCAAGCCCGCACTTCGTGAGTATGTTTTTGAGATCTGACCGTCCTCATCCTGAAGGAGAAACGTATATGCGCCATGAAGAACTCCTTTTCTCCCCTCGGTAAAAACGGCCGCATGTCTCTCTCCTTGAATCCCTTCACCTCCACCTTCCACAAATATGAGTTCCACATCCTCTGTTATGAACGGGGTAAATGCACCGAGGGCATTGGAACCGCCGGAACCACAGGCTACAATCGCATCCGGTAACCTCTCCTCCTTTTCTATTATCTGTTTTTTCATCTCCTTCCCGATAACACTCTGGAACTCCCTCACCATCATAGGGAAGGGATGAGGGCCAACCGTCGAACCTATAAGATAATGGGTATCCTCTACATTTGCCACCCAGCCTCTAAGCGCCTCATTCACGGCATCCTTTAAAACCCCGGAACCCGTGGTAACCGGTACGACCTCAGCGCCGAGAAGTTTAATCTTCAATGCGTTGAACCTCTGCCTTTTTATATCCGTTTTGCCCATAAATATTTCCGTCTTCAGACCCAAAAGAGCCCCTGCGGTAGCAGCCGCAAGACCGTGCTGCCCAGCAGATGTCTCGGCAATAATTCTCTCCTTACCCATCTTTTTTGTAAGCAGTGCCTGCCCTAATGTGTTGTTCAGTTTATGAGCTCCTCCGTGAACCAGATCCTCTCTTTTCAGGTAAATTTTAAACCCAAAGCACTCAGAAAGGGTCTTGGAAAAATAAAGAGGGGTAGGTCTTCCCGCGTAGTCTTTTAGATATCTCCTTAAAGTTTCCTGAAATTCCAAATCTTCTCTGCATTCTTTATACGCTTCTTCCAACTCTTCCAGTGCAGGTATCAGTGTTTCAGGCGCAAACTTACCCCCGAACTCACCGAATTTTCCATTCTCATCTGGAAAAGAGTAACTTTTTATCATTTTAAACACCTCTCGCCTTTTCGATAAACTTTTTCATCAAATAATACTCTTTTCTTCCGTTATTCTCCACACCACTCGAAACATCGACCCCATAAGGGGTTACCTCCAAAATTGCCCTCGCGACATTCCCATGACAAAGCCCACCCGCCAAAACTAATGGCTTACTAACTTTATCTTTGATTTTTTTGGTAACAGTCCAATCATGAACCTTGCCAGTTCCATATCCGGAATCAACAAGGATCATATCAACTTCATTCTCAATTTTTTCAAAGCTTTCAACTCTGAACTCATTATAGAGATATCCTCGTATAATCCCACAGTTAAAGGAGGAAAAAGAGTCCTCATATAACTGAATATACTCCGCAGTTTTGTCTATCCCTCTAACATTGTCCGCATGAAGGGTGACTGCCACCGTTGATATAGAGGGAGGAACTAATTTCATAAGTTTTTTTGCTTTTTTGAGTGAAAGATTCCTTTTACTCCTCTCCGCCCCAACAACAAATCCCAGAGCGTCCGGTCCCAAGCTTATGGCATCCTTAAGCTCTCTGTTAGAGGTAATGCCGCATACCTTTACCCACATCCCATCAGCTCCGCGAGTTTTTCCTCAATATCCTCCGAGGCCATAAGAGATCTCCCCACCAGAACGGCATCAACACGGCCCTTCACCTTTAATACCTGCGATCTATTATCGAAACCACTCTCACTTATGATCGGTTTATCCGTCTGAAGATCACCTATAAGTTCAAGAGTATACGACACATCCGTTTTCATCGACCTGAGGTCTCTATTGTTTATGCCGAGTATATCTGCTTCCGTTTTCACAGCACTTTTCAGTTCCTTCTGCGAGTGAACCTCCAGTAAGACCTCGATTCCCCTTTCATGAGCGTACGCAATCATTTCGCTGAGCGAAAAATAGCCTCGATCCGATAGAGTATAGATAAGGAGCACGAGATCCGCACCTATCCTCTTGGCTGCATCTATCTGCACAGGATCGATCACAAAATCCTTCATTAAGAGAGGGAGATCCACGATTTTCCTTACCGCGCAAAATCGTTTTAAGCTCCCTGAGAAGCTCTTCGGCTCTGTGAGAATGGAAAGTCCTGCACAGTATCGCGCCATTATCCTTGCGGTTGCCACTGGATCTGTTTCCTTTCGTATCTGCCCGTGAGCGGGGGAGGCATACTTCAACTCTCCAATCAGAGAAAACTTCCTTTTTTTCAGAGTTTTTTTAAGAGATCTTCCACCTTCTGTGCCTATTTCTAACTCATAGTACCCAGTTTTTATCGTCTCCCGCGCCTGTTCTGCCAGTTTGTCAAGAATGTCCATCTACTCACCGAACTTCTCCAGGACAGAAATGTCTCCTCCCTCCCTCACAAGCATCTCAAGCTTCTCAAAGGCCCTTCCGGAATCAATGCTCTCCTCTGCAACCTCCACTGCCTTTTCCGGATCATCTGCCTTTCCCCCCGCAATTATAGCCAGAGCAGCATTTGCAATGACAATATCTCTTTTCGGTCCTGCTTCTCCTTTCAGGATACCATAGAGAATTTGTGCATTTTCTGCTGTATTTTTTGTTTGTAAATCATTTAAATCTGCTTTTTTAAGCCCAAAATCGTAGGGCGTGAGTTCATAGATATCTACGCCATGATTAATCTCTGCCACCCTGGTCTTTCCCAGTGTGGTAACCTCATCCATGCCACTGCCGTGAATGACAAATGAATGGCCAACTCCAAGCTTTACAAGTGCATATGCCATTTTTTCAAGGATATCCAGACTATAAACTCCAAGGACCTGATGTTCTGCCTGAGCAGGGTTTGTTAACGGCCCAAGAATGTTAAAAACTGTCCTGATCTCCAGTTTTTTTCTTACCGGCATTGCATACTTCATTGCGGGATGGAAATTCGGTGCAAACATAAAACCGATTCCAATCTTCTCTATGATTTTTTCAACGCTCTCTGGCTCTGCATCCATTGATACACCCAGTGCTTCCAGTACATCTGCGGATCCTGCTTTGCTCGTTACGGACCGATTTCCATGCTTCGCTATTGGAATCCCCGCTCCTGCGGCAACGAACATTGAAGTTGTCGAGATATTGAATGTCTTTACTCTATCCCCTCCCGTGCCACAGGTATCAACGAGCCCAGTTTTCCGGGGCTGTATTCTAATGCACTGCTCTCTCATGCTTCGGGCAAAGCCGGCGATCTCTCCGGATTTTTCCCCTTTCATTCTCAGCGAAACAAGAAATGCCGCGATCTGATCCTTTGTTGCTCTTCCTTCCATTATATCATTCATTGCCTCCATAGCCTTCCTTTCTGAGAGATCTTTTCCCACCACCAAATTTTTTATAATTTTTTCAATCATTTTTTCACCTCCAAAAAGTTTTTTATCATCTGTTTACCTTCAGAAGTTAGAATAGACTCAGGATGAAACTGTACACCCTCAACAGGGTATTTTTCATGTCGTATGCCCATGGTTTTCCCCTTTTCAGAACGCGCTGTCAAAGAAAACCCATCGGGAACCTCAGACACTATTAAAGAATGGTATCTCGTTGCCCTGAGAGGGTTGGATACCCCCTTATAGACTCCTTTTTCATCATGAAAAATTAAAGAAGTCTTGCCGTGGACAATCCTCTTCGCACGCTTTATGGAACCACCAAAGGCCAGAGCAATAGCTTGATGCCCAAGACAAACGCCGAGAATAGGAATCTTTTTTCCATATCTGCGTATTATTTCCATGACCTGGGGAATACTCTGCGGATGGCCGGGACCTGGGCTAACAACGATGCTCGAGTAACTCGAGGGATCGAAAACCTGATCATTTCGCAGTACATCCACATCTGCATACTCGCCTATATACTGGGCAAGATTGTATACAAACGAGTCGTAATTATCGATAATCAGAACCTTCATCCCGACACCTCCTCCACAGCTTCTTTTATTGCTCCGAGCTTTTTTTCGGTCTCATAGTACTCCTTCTCCGGAACGGAGTCCGCAACGATACCCGCTCCCGCCTGGGCGATAAGCATGCTTTTATTGACAACTGCTGTTCTGATAGTTATTGCAAAGTCCATGTTGCCATTGTACGAGATGTATCCTACGCCTCCCGCATACAGACCCCTTCTTTCCTTCTCCAGTTCCTCAATTATCTCCATAGCCCGTACCTTGGGGGCACCACTTACCGTACCCGCGGGAAAGGTCGCTTTAAAAAGATCAAGGGCATCCAGTCCATCCTTTAGCTTTCCCGAGACACTGGAGACCATATGCTGGACATGGCTGTACTTCTCAACAATCATGAACTCTTCCACCTTCACCGACCCGTACTGACAAACCTTTCCGAGATCATTCCTTCCGAGATCGAGAAGCATCACATGCTCAGCCCTCTCCTTCTCATCGGCTAACATCTCCTCTGCAAGTCTCTTATCCTCCTCCTCAGTCTTTCCTCTCTCTCTTGTACCTGCGATCGGCCTTACCTGTGCTTTCTTTCCCTTTAATCTTGTCAAAAGCTCGGGACTACTTCCAATTACAAAAAGATCATCGAAACTCAGAAAATACATATACGGCGAGGGATTTATTCTCCGTAGAGTCTTATAGATTGCAAGAGGATCGCAGTCTATATCCGTCCTGAGCCTTCGCGAGAGCACAACCTGAAAAATATCTCCCGCATAAATATACTTCTTAGCCCTCCGCACCATCTCCTCAAACTCAGTCTTTGATGTATCGGAGGAAAAACCGTTATACTTTCCCGATAGGTTCAGCTCCTTTTTTTTCTTTAACTCCTTTTTAAGAGCTTTTATCCTCTTCTGCCCCTCCTGATAACTCTCATGGCTGTCCAGAGTAACAATGATGTATGTTTTATCCGACTCATGATCAAATACAATACAGTCATCCGTCACCATAAAGAGGGCATCGGGGATAGCTTCCTCCGGAGTTTTCTCAGGGAGCTTTTCAAACTGTCTCACCATATCATACGAGACAACTCCAACAATTCCACCGACAAAAGGGGAAACACGCCTATCAACGTATATTTTCTTGTTTACAAGTTTTTTCAAAGACTCAATGGATTTACCTTTCAGAGAGGCATGTTCCCTTGATAGACCGAGAAATGAAAACTTAGAACGCTTATCAAACTCCGCAGTCTCGAGGAGGAAGGAATAAGGCTTTCTAATTCTAAGATAAGCCTCAAAAGGCAGGATATCCAACTCTATCTCGTCATAAATACATATTTTTTCATAATCCTCTCTTACTCTCTCAAACTGTGATCTTGATAAGATAAACTCACCTCCGGAGAACCTATGCAGGGTACCTACAACCGCCATCCCATCATCAGGGGACAGTATTCAAAATCGTTGTCGGGTTTTTTGATCTGCATACTATCCTAAACAGAGAGCTTATTTATAAAGCTTTCGCTTTTATACATGAAAGAACAATATAGTACATGTAACATATTTTGTATACACGAGGCTCACAATGTGAAAATAGCCCACAAGGATAAGACTTTAATAACATATTTAAACTTTAAAAACAATAATTACTCTCTCATTTTCATATCCTTCAGAGCTGGAAACTCCTTCCGTGCCTTGCTTACAAGGAAGGGATCGATCTCGCATGTTAAAAGGGTTTCATTTTCCTCTCCTTCAATTAACCTTTTTCCCCAAGGGTCTATTACAGTTGAGTGCCCGAAGTACTCGAACGTTTTATCCGTTCCAACGCGGTTGCATCCTACAACGTAGATGAGATTCTCAATCGCCCTCGCCTTCAGAAGCGTTCTCCAGTGATCAAGCCTTGGGTACGGCCATTCTGCGGAAACTATGAGTATTTGGGCTCCGCTCATAACGAGCTTTCTCGAGAGCTCAGGGAATCTTAGATCGTAGCATATAAGCATGCCGATGTTCTCGTAGATCCCGGCTGTTTCTCCAGGCTCAAAGAATCTCGCTTCATTCATCAAAGAAAAGAGATGCATCTTTCTATAAGATGTCTTGAGACCTCGTGGAGTAATGAGATGCATGGTGTTATAGTACCGTTCCGCCCTTTCTGCAACTGTTCCCATGATGGTAATATCATTTTCTTTGGCCATATTTGTGAGCTTTGTGATGGTTTCTCCATCCATTGGCTCTGCAAGTTCCTGCAAATTCTTCACATAGCCCGTTGTCCAGAGCTCCGGAAGTACAATGAGATCGGCGTTCTGTTCTGCAGCTTCTTCTATAAAGGATATCCCTTTCTTCAGATTTTTCCCTTTATGCCCTTGTGTTATATCCATCTGCGCTATCGAGATCTTCATGATTTTGTTTAAAAGAGAGAATATTAAAGTGTTGTGGTTCAGTTGGCTCCGGTACTGTTGTCTCCTGCGGTTGCGAGATGCAGAGGGAAGCTACAACAAAAAGCGAAACAACGATGAAGGCCTTCAGATTCATGTATTATACTCAGGATAGATCTTTAAAAGTATTGGGTCGGTGCGGGATACCCTCCACCGTAAGGTTAGTGGATTGGAGGGAAAAGCGTAACGCCCAGATCTATTTTCTCAAAATCGGTGTCTCCTGTGAATACGGTGCCTATCTCGAGTTCCTGTATTACTGCGAAGGATGTCATGTCGGTGAATGATATACGCGGCTTATCCTGATACTGTTTCCTGAGATCCCATGCGCTCTTAAATCGGGAGGCCGTGATTCTCTCCACGCTTACCTGGCGGGCATCCACTGCACGGAGCAGTGAGTCAATAAATTTTGCCGCACTGGCAAATCTTACGTTTCTGAATAACGCTGTGATCGTTTCATCAAGAACGTAATCTGATGTAACCAGCTCCATGCCCTTTCCGTATCTTTTTGTACTCTCTGGTGGCGAGTTCGTGGTGTGCATCCTTCTTGTTGGCCAGAGCTAACCACGCCCACGTATCAACGAATACCAGCTCAGCCATAGACATAGGTATCATGATTTTCTGAAAGATCGGAGGGTCCATCACAGATTCCGATCACGGGGGACAGCAGATCCTCTTTCTTTTTTTGGGGCTTCTTTTTACTCCTTTTTTCCAAAAAATCAATAAAATCCGCAATCTCTTCAAGCTTCTCCTCAGGGAGTGAGTCTATTTTCTTCATGATATGCTGTTTCTCTGTCATTTCTATCAGTCAGTACTGTTCACTCCATGCTTAAATAAGTTTCTCCAACACGCCTATAGTTTCATTCAGAAGCGTCTTCAAAGAATTTGATATTAAATTTATTCTTCTTCAAATGGACCAATTAATTTTCCTAATTCTAAAATATCTGAGAAAAATTCTGTAGAGAATTTTGAAAAACTCATGGGTTAACTTTATATAGCCCCATGAGCTATTTTTCTTATGAAGTCCTTACTTGATATCGCCTTACAAAAACGTTATAAACGTGTAACGCTCGAAGGGACACCCTTCGAGCTCTGAACTCATAAAATGAAGATTTATGAGTGTAAAGAAGCTTGGAGACAAACTATCAGAGATCGAC
>JAYEIH010000071.1:0-2711 GCA_034659995.1 Methanobacteriota archaeon | reverse complement strand
TCTTTTTTATTTCTCTCATTTTATCACCTTTCTTCTATTACGGATCCATATGTATCATATCTGTATCCCAGTCTTTATGGTAGTAATCGGGATACTGCATTATCATGTTGTGCTCCGCTTCCAGCAGCGCATGATGACCCTTCTCTATCTCGGCAAGGTAGAGAAGAAGATCTCGCTCCCTCTCTTCTGTTTTTTCGGCGAGGTCTGTGTAGAATCTTTCTTCAGCCTTTTCCATCTCCATTGCCTTTTCCAGCAGCTCCGGGAGTTCACTCGCGTCCACATCGATTTTTGGGACGAGTGATTTTTCTGGTGTAGGGATCTCCTCGTCCGGATAGAGCTTTTCGAAAAGCATCTCTAAGAGTTCCTTATGTTTCTCTTCTTCCCCAGCGAGGAAGTTCATTTTATCCTTTAAAACGTAGTTTTCCGTTTTTAGGGCCATATTTTTGTATATCTCTTTTGAGTCCAGCTCTGACTGTACTGCCGTCCCGAGTATTTCTTTATCTATCATATCAATCGTGTTCTTCAAACATTCTATCCTGGACCTCGTCATACTGCCGCAGCCACTCTATCAGCATGGCGGCATGTTCTTTCTCCTCGTCTCTGTTGTGTTCCAGTATTTTCTTTAGATCTTTGTTTTTCACCACCTCAACTCGTTCCTGGTACCAGTTGATGGCCTCCAGCTCTTCTATTAATGACTGCCTTGCTCTTTCAAGATCCTTCGTTTCTTCGTTGAGGTTTTCTCGTCCTTCATGTTCTCCTGTCATTTTATGTCTCCTAACTTCTCCACAGCCCATGGATACTGCAGTACTCTCTTGCTTCTATTTTTTCAGCTTTTGTTTCAAACTCTGCTTCCGGTCTGTCTCCGGGTTTCAGAAACTTTCTATAGCTCATACCCTCCGCTATTATCTCTATCCATTCTATGTAATGTTTTTCCTTCATCGGGTGGTCCTGGTTCTGCCCCACCTTTACCAGAACGCCTCTTTCAGTTTCTTCAATGTAGGGCACATGCTTCTCCGTTGAAGAATCCTCTGCTTTTTCTTCAAGCAGTTCCATTGGCTCTCCGCAACAGACTAATTCTCCCGCTCCTGTGTGCAGAACTTCTACAATATTTCCGCAGATGTTGCATTTATAGACCTGTTTTAATTCTGTCATTTTATCACCTTTAGATTATACCTTCTTATGGCATAACCACCAGTCAAAACATTCGTGTTTGCCTTTCTTTGCATCCTCAAGTCTTTCCTCTGCCTCTTTCTCTGAGCCCGGAGGGGGTACTATTACATGGTCTTTAACTATTTCGTTATTTGGCCAGTTTGCCGGCATTGCCACACCGTTTTCACCCGAAACCTGCAGTGCTCTTATCATTCTCAGAATCTCATCCATATTTCTGCCAAGTTCCTGAGGGTAGTATAGCATTGCTCTCATTGTTCCTTTGGAATCAACGATGAAGACCGCTCTCACCGTGTTTGTTCCCTTTGCAGGATGTATTATGCCGAGTTTTTCAGCAACTCTACCCGTATCATCCGCTATTATCGGAAACTTTATCTTTACGGGCTTTCCATCTACTTTTATATTTTCTTCTATCCACTCTGCCCATTTCATATGACTGAATACCTGGTCAATACTCAGTCCTATAAGATGGGTTCCGAGTTCTTTGAATTTCTCATATCTCCGTTGGAATGCCACGAACTCGGTAGTACAGACGGGTGTAAAGTCCGCCGGATGGGAGAACAAAACAAACCATTCCCCGTTATACTCACCCGGTAACTTTATCTTTCCATGCGTTGTTTGCACCTCCATCTCCGGAAATTTATCCCCTATCAGGGGCATACCTTTTTTTTCTGTTGTATTTTCCATATTTTACCTCCTCTTTTATTCAGATTTTCTTTCTGCCAGTTCCTTATCCATCATAAACAATCCGTTTCCTTTAGTTCCGGCAAGTTTCAGTTTAGCTATGATCTCGTTGTCATTTCCTTCTTCCTCTATCTGTTCAGTAACAAACCACTGCAAAAAGATTTGAGTTGCATGATCATTTTCTTTTATGGCGAGATCAACGAGGTCATTGATAGATTTTGTAATAAACTTCTCATGCTCCAGAGTTTTCTCGAACATATCCATTGCGGACTCGAACTCTGTCGGTGGCTGTTCAACGGACATGAGTTTTACCTGTTTCCCCTGATCATTTAGGTAATCGTAGATCTTCATGGCGTGTTCCATCTCTTCCCTGTACTGCACCATGAACCAGTTTGCAAATCCGTTAAGTCCGGTATACTCGCTGTACGCAGACATGGACATATACAAATATGCCGAATAGATCTCTTTATTGATCTGTTTATTCAACGCCTCTACCATTTTTTCGCTTAACATTTTATCACCTAACAAGAGCTGTGTTCTATTGCATCTGTAGGACACGTCTGAACACACAAACAGCAATCCACACACTTTTCAATATTCGTAGCATAAGATTTCCCGTCTTTTAATTCGTAAACATCTGTAGGACAGTTATTGATGCAATCACCGGAGCCGTCGCACTTGTCGTGATCGATTTTTATTACTCTATCTTCGTGTTTAAACTCTTTTATCATATTTTTTCACCTACATATATCTTATTACTTTTCACATTAAATACTTTTTCCTATTCTACCTTTTTGCACTGTTCTACACTTTGTATATTTCCATTTTGTCATATCCGTTTTCTTCTTTTTCGTACTTTT
>JAYEIH010000070.1:0-13890 GCA_034659995.1 Methanobacteriota archaeon | reverse complement strand
TTGCAGTTTCTAATCCTACCGTGTAGTCAGAGTATCTTCGAACACGTAAGTCGCTGAAGTGAGCTTCATCCGCAGGGTCTATCTCTTCTTTCCACTGAACATCGACGCGCTGTCCGTTATTTCTAATGTTCAAATTGGTAAAAAGCGTGTCTCCTGGTACATCTTCGTCTCCGTTTATATCATACGCTTCGAAAGCCACCTGTTCTGTCATGCCCTCGTCATTCATAAGCGTTGTGCCGATGGTGGTTGAATATCCATTTCCACTAGTGATTATTGTCCACCGCGAAGGAGCTCTTACAGGTGTCTGATTACGACCCCACATAGGACTATAGAACATAGTTCCATGAATAGTATCGCCTACGTCTACAGGTTTTTCGGGGCTGTGATATCCACTTCCTCCGATGCAATACCAGCTTGCTATTTTCCACTGATCATTGTACCACCTCAACACAGGCTGAATTATTCCGGTTCCAGGAGCCTGCAGTGAAATAAAGAGGTAATCAAGTACATTGTTGTTGGGGTTCGGTGGAGAACTGGGTACTGCCCAGTATCCGCTGAAGTAATCCACCGTATCATAGCTATCATCCGTAGCAAACTCTATCCAGCGCCCAACATCAATAGGTGGGTCGATGTCATTATCAGTCCACCTTCTACGTGTTTTTAAGTTGGGCAGTTTCTTAGTGTCTTTCGAATGATCTATCACAGTCAGTATACATCTTCGGTCTTTGTATACCTTCGTAGTATTTCCCTTCGTATCAATCAATGCTCCTGACGGGACCTGGTACACGTCAGTAGCTCTCATCGGTCCTGAGGGCGTCGGCACCATTTCTACATCGCTGTCATTCACCGAGAGTATGAGTTCTTTTGTGGGGCCGTAGACCTTTGTTGTTCCATCTTTTAAATGAACTATTGTCGATCCCTCTGGAATTGAGTGGACATCCTTTCCTTTCATCGGGCTCAGCGCATATTTTATTGTTTCCTGTTCTTTAGCCGGCACGCTCACTACCAGCAGACTTACCATCACAGCAATTATGGTTGCGATTCCCACTATTTTTCTGTTCTTTTTCATATATATCTACCTCCGTATATTTTTCTTTTTTTCTTTATGTGTTTGTTTTCACCTCATTGATGTACATCTCAGTTTTTTTGTCATGACACATTATTCTTCACCCTTGGGTATAAATATTTTATGTGTAGGTACATATGTAGGTACATATGTGGGTAAGTTCATACTTATATGTCCATCTGTTTGCTAACGTTACACCCAGTCTCTGTGGCCCAATAAAACCAGTGATCCCCTTCCTTAGTTCTTTTCACAAGGCCAAGGTTAACAAGGCTTCTCTCTTTTTTAAATCGATCTGATAATCCATTCAATGCCCCACATACATCCGTAGATCTCAGCTCTGCTTCTTTCGATATTTCTGCAGTATACGCCTTTTTAGGATGTATGTCAACGAGGTAGATCAGTACCTCTCTTCGTAACTTACTTCTCCGTAATGAAACCCGTATCTTTGCACCACATCTCATATTACTCTAAAGTGTTACATGATTTGCAATATACGTTTAAAAAAGTATCGGTTATGCACGACATTTTTCTCTTACCATCAGTGGACAAGAGTTTCAGAAAAACTTTTATGCTAGTAAAACATAGATAGTAATATGATAGGAAGAGTAGCCCTCATCGTTCTTATACTCTCTGCCTGGGTTCCCCAGGAAAACAATGAGTTCTTTGTAAAAAATGGAGAGCCTCAGGCTCTTGTAGTCTACGGCGAAGAGGCTGATTTTGAGTCTGCAAAGATAATAGCAGAGAAAATTGCCGAAATGTCAAAAAAAGAGGAAAGTGTATATACATTTAAAGAAGAAAACTACAGAGATAAGAACGATCAGAGAACGCCACACTGCGATTTTATTGCCGTGGGCAGTACATCTGGCTATTTCAATGAGAAACCTTATATAAATCTTCCTCTATGGTACGACGACAAAAATCTCAATGGAGAGCTGGACAACGATGAGTCGAGAGAAGAGATCTTCATCAGATTCTCAGAGGAAAATAATCTCTTTCCCATCTTCAATATGGGAGATCTCACATACAGAACCGTAATAGAGTATCTTCCTCTAAAACGAACATGGAAAAAGGAGGAAAAAAGCGTGCATATTTACGACACGCCCAGAAAGGTACAGTTTTTTAATCAGGAACTCGCACCGTTGGATTTTTTTCAGAGCATCACAGGAAACGTACTCCTGCTCGGGGATCCATACAAGGAAACGTTCCCCGTGCAACAGGAGATAGAACTTCGGGGGTGGAAGGTGCAGATAGGCGAGGAGTATATTGTTACGGAACCCAACGGAAAATCTCATAACTTTGAGCCCAATGAACTCATTTGCCTCAGGAGAACTATCTGTTCCTCAGTTGAAACGGCGATATTTGCAATGAAGATAGAAAATGGGGGGGTGAGTATCTATGTTTTAAGAAACTATGCTGCCCTTAAGGATACTATAGGAATACAGATAGGAGAGAACAGATGGATGCTCTCCCTTCGTTCCAGTGATGTTGAGTATGAGGATACTGAGGACAGAACACCAAGCTTTCACGATGGGGATACGGAGTACACCATAGAACTGAGAAATTACTCCAGGATTTCAGGAACGGTATACCTTACAGAGCTCCAGATTCCTCCATGCGGGATCACAGAGGGAGCGTATACGGGAAGGATATTCTTCTCGCTTGAAACAACAGATTCTGACCCCAATGATAAAACGATAGATAAGGTTGAAATGACGTATAAAAAGGTTATTGAAACAAGCTTTCTAACCTTTATGAAGAGAGATACGGAAATTACAGAGAACATAACGGAATTCTACAATATTATTTCTGTGGGAGGACCGGGGTACACGCGAACAGGAGAGGGAACGCAGGTATGCAATACATGGACAAAGAATCTTGTGGAGAATGAATTTTCGGAAAAAGACTGGTACAACTCCGAAGGGGAATGGGAGTACATCGAAGAGAAAAAAACCCTCATCATTGCGGGAAAGGACAGGGAGGCCACCCGTGAGGCAGCTGAAAAATTAGTCGAAAGCCTATAGAAAGATTTAAATATCTTATTTTTGAAGGTTAGTTATGAAAAAGTATTTGATTCCCCTCTTGATCATGGGGTTTTTGAGTACGATCTCCGCTGAAACTGTCTATGACCAGGAGTGGAACTATATTACAGATGGCGAGGTGCGGAATCTTACTCTTATGGGGGACACGATTATTTTTTCCTCTGGAGCATATGAGGAATCCTCAGGAAATTATATCAAGAATACTCTCTATGCCCTCACACTTACCGGAACAGAACTCTGGAAGAAGGAGTTTCCGGACCTGATAAAGAAAATTCAAATAGAGGAAAATATCTATTTTTCGGCTGGAAGATACCTGTACTGTTACTCTCCATCCTTTTCCGAACAATGGCACTACTCCACAAACGCTGAGATTGAGGATTTTTATCTTACCGATAACCAAGTATACCTATTTCTGGCAGATAATACAATAAAGTTTCTCGATGAGAACGGAAATGAAAAGTGGGAGAGAAGAATAGAATCCGGTGTATTTGTGGACTTCAATAATTTGTCGTACTGCCCCAAATGCGAACCGAAAAAGAACGAGGCATGGATATACGCCTATGCGGCGTACTATCTCCAACCGTATATCTACTTTCTGGATTCCAACAATGATATTGTCTGGAAGTACAAGACGGTAGAAAATGCGGAGGAAATATACGCAGAGGACTTTGATAAAGATGGCGAAATAGAGATACTCACCTCACACTACAAGTTCATTTATGTAACGAACAAGGACGGCCTGGTGGAGTGGAGCTTCAGAGCTGATGAGTATATAAATGATATCTGTATATCTGATAAAATTTATGTAGCCGCTGGAAAAAAACTGTATATTTTGGATAAAATGGGAGAAATAGAGGAAGAAGAGGAGTTTGACAGTCAGGTAAAACTGGTTGTTCCTGAGGATATCGATAATGACGGGGAAAAAGAGATCCTCCTCGGAATGGCAAAATGGGATAGAGATACGCAGGAATGGACAGAAAATTATCTCTATGTGGGAAGAAAAAAGGTCCAGAAGACAAATGGGCCGATACGGGACATACTCGCCGTGGATAGCGATGGAGATGGGGATAAGGAAATAGTACTTGGAACGGATGACCTCTTCTTTTTGAAGAACAATATCCTGGAGATAAAGGACGGACTAAATAAAAAATACGAAAATGCCCTCAGTCTCTACGAAAAGAAGGATTTGCAGGACGCCAAAAAAGAACTTCTTGAGTTGAAGGACGAGTACAGCAGCTATGGATTTGATACCGCGGATATAAATGCTATCTTAGAAAAAATAGAAATATATGAGAATGGTTACAAACTCTACGATTCAGCAGAAGAGTCCTTTGATAATGAAGATTACGCATCTGCAAAGATAAGTTATAAAAATGCCAGAAAGTACTTCGAGGAGCTTGGCAATACGGAGATGCTCGACGGCATAGATAAGAGAGTGCAGATATGTGAGGAAAAAATGGCGGAGAAGGAAGAAGAAACGCCTGCACCTGCGGGGGGAGTGACCAAATATTTTAAAGGAAATTTTTTGATTGCCTGGGGGTTATTAGCAGCCTCTGTCATTGTCCTAATACTCATTATTAAAAGGCGAAAAAAATGATAAAAAGGGTTAAGTACCTTTTAAAGAAGTACAATTTAGCTCCACTGCACTTTCTCTCTCAGAATTTTCTAATATCAAAAATAACAATAAGAAAAATGGCGGGATATGCAAAAAAAACTACTCTGGAGATAGGGCCGGGTCTTGGGTTTCTAACAGAAGAGATATCGAAAAATGCCGACAGGGTCATAGCCGTGGAAAAGGATAGGGGGATGGTGGAGCTTCTGAACAACGAGTATGATTTTAAAAATGTGGAGCTGTACAATGAGGACTTTCTTGAGACCGATCTCTCCTTTGACTGCTGCGTCTCGTCTATACCCTACTCACTCTCCTCAAAGATCATCCTTAAACTCCTGAGGACAGAGCACGAGTACTCCATCCTCCTTTTGCAGAAGGAATATGCGGAGAGAGTGCAGGAGATAAGTACCCGTCTGGGCGTGATGGTTAACGCCCTTGGAGATATCGAGATCATCGAGCCCGTTGATAGAAAACAGTTCTACCCCTCACCGAATGTGGACTCGGTCATAGCAAGACTAACGCCCAACAAAAAGGTGCGGTCTTCATTTTTCAGTTCCGCGGTGAGAGTCCTCTTCCAGCATAGACGAAAGAAAGTTAAGAACGCATTGATCGATTCGCGGCACGAGGTTGGCCTTAGTAAGGAAGAGGCAAAGAATACCTTTTCGGAGATAGTCCATGGGCAAAAAAGAGTTCTTGGGCTCTCTCTTGAGGAAATAGAAGAAATTTCGGAGGAACTTGAGGAAATTTTTAAAAGTAAGAATCAAGAGAACGCTGTTTAGACTCGAAAAAAGCTTTTATCATCCTTTCGTAACCCTTCTCCACTCGCTCATATGAAAAATCTCGTTCCTCGCAGAGAAACTCAACAATTTCACTTTTTGCAGGCTCCCTATCCCTCATTCTGTAATCGTCCGTTACCTTCGGATCCAAAAATATCTTTTTCACCGCCTCATAACCTTCAAACTCTCCATTTTTAATCCTTTTCAGTGCCGTCTTTGGTCCCACACCCTTTACTCCCTCATTAAAATCTGTGCCAATCAGTATTCCTATCTCCACAAGCTCTTCTCGTGTTATCTCATTCTTTTTGAGAGAGTTCGACAGGGTTAAGATCTCAGGGGCTATTTTTTTGTAAATATTTTTTCCCGGTAGCTTTCGCCTACCCGATATAGTCAGGTTTCGTATGAGTCTCGGTGCACCGAAGAGAAGAGAGTCAAAGTCCTGAGAACCCGTGGCCCAAACATCGCTCTTCATTGTCATATACGCCGCCTGTGCCTCACCCTCCGAGGGAGCCTGAACATACGGAATACCCATATACTCCAGGAGCCTTTTGCTTTCATCCACCATTTTCCCAGTCAGTCGTATAGTACGCTGCGCATATTTTCTTATTTCTTCTTCTTTTCCCTCTTTTTTTGCCTTTTTAAGCTTTGAAGCAGCTTTTTTCTTCGCTTTTTTTCTTTTTTCGAGAGTCCCCTGTTTTAATTTTGGCGGTTCGCCATCAAAAACATATACAGGACGAACCCCATACTCAAGAAGATTTATCGTTCTGTAAAAGAGGCCGGAAAGGTGGGATGTAACCCTGCCTCTGGAATCATGAAGGAGCTCACCATCTCTCTGTCGTATTATTGCCATGAACTGATAAAGGGTATTCATGGCATCCACTGCCACCTTTTTCCCTTTTAACTGATCAAATCGTATCTCCTTTCTGGAGAGGATCTCCTTTATATTTACTCCCATACTCACTCCCTGAGAACCGTAAAGGGAATCACTTCCTCTTTAAACTCCTCCATAGCTATCGTTCTACTGTCCGTCTCATCCGTTTTTATGAGTACGGGAGCGCCCATCGCTATCTGTAATACACGAGCCCCAATGATGCGAGCTTTTTCATACTTTGTGAACTTTGTAATCTCCATATACCTATTACCCCTGCGGTCTTTTTAAAGCTTACACCAGAAGTACGGAAATAACTCCTGTAAGAAATATTCCATCAAATGTCCCGGCACCGCCTATACTCGCCATTGGCGCCCCAAGATTCGCTATTTTAGGAAGGTTCAGAAGGTCCGCACCTATCAGCACCCCCAGCACACCTGAGACATAGGCGATCACCGGTGCATAGGCATGAGAGAGTACCATCGCCACCGCCGCTGACATAATGGGGGGCATAAAAAGAGGCAGCCCGATACCCACCTTTGGCACGGGCCGTGCAAACCTATAGCATGCCGCGGTGACTGCCACGATGCCGATGAGTACCTTCCAGATCGGGACATTCGAGTTTGCGAGAAGATAGAGGGACACGAGAAGAGGAATTATCGCGCCGCCAAGATTTACTGCGATGACCGTTTCCTGCACGGTGGAGAGTGACTCTGCCCTTCCAAAAAACAGACTCGATCCGTGCCCTTTTTCCACCTTTCTCTCCCCCTTTGTTATGGGAAAATTTATCCTGCTCCCGATAAGTGACGCAAAGAGAATGCCAAACGCAAGCCACGGTGAGAACCCGAGTTTCATAAAGGCCGTGTTTATTGCATTCACCAGGAAAAAGACTAACAATAACGGGATCAAAAGAATCAATAATATAACCAATGGGCTGATTCTTGGAAAAAACATTCTATTCATGAGTTCCTCTCTTTCCATGTCTTTTTAAACATTGTGGAGGTCTTTTATTCCGTGTGAAAGAGACACCATCTATCAGAATTTCATGGTGGAACAGTGCTTCTGGATTTTGAGGAGGAAAACGGTAAGAATTGTGCATGTTTATCTACATAGATTTATAAAGCAAAGTGTGTGAACATATAACGATGGTAGATTGGAGGATCGTTTCTCGTTTACGGAAGAGTAGAGTACGGAGAGAGGTACTGGAGTACATAGTCGGTACCTATCCGAAGGGGAATCAGATTTCTATGATATCTAAATCAATAAATACTGGATATAATAGTGTTTATGGAGCTCTGGAGGGTGTTAAAGGTAGATATAAAAAAGAAAATAGCCTTTTAAACCTAAAACTAGTGGAAAAGGAGATAAATAAAGATATTAATCTCTATTACGCTACCTCTCTCGGTGTTGAGATATGGAATTCCTGCAAAGATCTATTAGATTAACTACCAGATTAGTCAAGAGATTAATCTATAGATTAGTCTGTAGATTAATCTATAGACCAAAAAGCTTATATATCCGTACAAAAAAGTGATAGTATCGCGATAAAAACTGACATGCGCATGGATGAGGTGCAAACCCGACAAGATTAAAATCCAAAATAAAAGGAGGTGAAATGAAATGGGACCAATACAGCCAATGTTTAGTTGGTGCAGCCTGCTATGTTCTATAGGGTGTGGGGTGCCATGTGCAGCTTGCATTATAGATCCAATTCCAGCGGATGAAGTAGCTGGTATTAAAGGAGGAGTTGTAGGAGCAGTAGGACTTGGCGGTATAGTAGGGGGATTTCTATGATAAATAATGTTATTATAGAATAAATAATTTTGCAATCCTCCTTTTTGTTTTTTTTTTGATAACAACGAGATGATTCTATGTTAGAGTTTGAAACTGAAGCAGGAAACAGATATTTATACTGTACGGAATTGAATTTAGTTTTTCCAGAAAATAATTCAGATGCAAAAAAGATCATTGGAATAATAGATGCTCAGGGCATGTCCGAAAAAACTGTTAATTTTTTATCCTTAAATTTTGAAAATCATCCATTTTTATCAATAATAACTGGCCTATACAATTTTCAAAATGTTTATGATGTACTCTGGAAAAAAAGAAATTTAAAGATTCCAAACGAGGGCGAAATACAGGAGCATCTTTATAAACACGGTTTTCAAGAAATGACTTTAGGAGTTACGGAAGCATGCAATATGCGATGCAAATATTGTGTATATTCTGAAATGTATAAGTTTTTTAGAAATCAATCTTTCAAACATATGGGGTGGAAAATTGCAAAATCTGCTATAGATCTGTATTTCAAGTATTTAAAAGAAGGTGAACCTTATAATCCTAAGAGGAGAGCTACGATAGGGTTCTATGGTGGTGAACCACTATTGAATTTTCCTTTGATTAAAAAATGCGTTAAATATACTAAAAAATATCAGAATTTTAGACCATTTTTTACAATAACCACCAATGGAACTTTACTCAATGACGAGATAGTTGATTTTATAATTGAAAATAAAATTAACCTTATAGTCAGTATTGACGGCAGCAAAGAAGAACATAACAGAAAAAGAATTTTATCCAATGGAAATGGGAGCTTTGATATTGTCATGAAAAATGTTAAAAAGGTAATGGATAGAGATTATCCCTTATTTGCTGTGATGGTGTATGATTGGAAAACAGATTTTCTAGAGGAGCAGAAGTTTTTTAATCGCGAAGATGTGCCCCCACTCATTTTTGTGAATCCCGTTAGCCTCGAACCTGGCTGTAAATACTACGATCAATTTACTCTATATGATATTAAGAAATTCAAAAAGATGCTGGGAGATGCTGAAAAGTTTTGGTTTAAAGAGCTTAAAGGTGAGGTGGAAGAAGTGGGAAAAGCATCGGTAATAGAAATATACGCATTGATGCGAATACTGAGGATGTTTACTAATGCAATTGTTCTGAATAAACCTACATTTCTGCCTTACACAGGAGCCTGTGTTCCTGGAGTGAAGATGTTTGTGGATTGCGATGGAAATATACACACATGCGAGAAAATTAATTCCCATTTTCCTATAGGAAATGTAAATACTGGGCTTAATTTTAGCAAAATCCGCAAAATTATAGAGGAATATCATGAAAATATACTCGAACATTGTAAAAATTGTCCGATTAAAAATATATGTGGATTGTGCTATACTATATTTGGAGAAAAAGGAAACTTCAAATTAGATCCAGGAATATGTGAGGATCATATCAATGCTACAAGAAAGGCCTTCAAGCTTGCTTATTCTTCGATGGAGATTAATCCTAGAATCGAAGAGATGATATCAGGAATGTTTGAAGAGCTTGTAGAAAACCGCGTAATTAAGGAGATGTTATAAATGGGATATTTTAGGCTTAGTCAGTCGTGTATTCTTGTAGAAGGAAAGGATGAAGGAGGCGTTTATAATTTACTCAATGGAAGAGTATGCTCACTCAGTCACGATGAAATAAAAATTTTAAAATTGTTAGAAATAGGAAAGAATATGAAAGAAACAAGTGAGATTCTCCAGATGTCTGAACATAATGTCTCTTCTCTAATAACCAAGTTAGAGAAAGAAAACGTTGGAGTGAAACTTCAAAAACCTTATGTTATGGACAAAATAAAAATAATTCCTCCGCTCCAGAAATTAAAGTTTTTTGAAAGTCCACCTCCTACATCTCGACTTTATATTGAAATAAATAATAAATGTGACAAAGACTGCTGGTTCTGTGGGTATTATGGAATAAAAAGGTCGATGGGATGTATTGGGTGCAATATATGGAAAGAAAGTGATGAGAAATTAGGGGCTGAAGAAATAAAGAATATAGCAATAGAAGCTAAAAAACTGGGATTTGATCAAGTTTGTTTAACTGGCGGGGATTTATTTCAAGACGTGGGAGTTCTAAGGAAAGCTTGTTCAGTATTTTTGAATAATAACTTTATTGTATTTGTAACCATAAGCTCCCTTCATCTTAACAGTTCCAATTTTCATACGCTTAAAGACATGGAACATGAGAACTTAAATTATATATTTCAGATCCCCTTAACAGAAAATGATAAAAAAGAAAAATTAGCTGAGACAATCGATATAACAAAAAGGTATTTAAAAACAAAAACATTAATTTTTAACATGATATACAAGCTTTCGGACATAGTGGGAGACTCCCACGAATTCCGCAATATCAAGAATACGCTGGGTGATTCCAAAGTGAACTCGTACATTGAAATTGTAGATAAAGAAGGTTTCAAAAATTTGACTGAAAGAGAGAGAAAAATATTGGTAGAGGGAAAGATACAGCCTACTGATATATTTAGGTATTCTCATAATGTGGATTATAATTCCTGCTTAGGAGGTACTCTCTCTATAGCTCATGATGGCCAGGTTTATCCCTGTAGAATGCTCCGAAACCATCCTGTTGGCAATATCAGAGAGCAAAATCTTTCAGAAATTATAAAGGGAAGATTAGAGAAGTTCTGGAAACTTACAAAAGATAATATTGCTCCTTGTCAAGATTGTTCTCTCAGATATGTGTGTTATGAATGCAGGGCGGTGGAGGAATCTTTAACAAATGATATATTCTCAACCGCTCTATGTCCAAGAAGGTGATCTTACGAATCCAATAGTTTTTGAAAATGTTTCAAAAGTTTATGGGAACTCAAAAGTCCTCAATTCGATATCTTTTGAGGTTAGAGAAGGAGAGATTTTAGCTTTGGTAGGGTCCAATGGAAGTGGAAAAAGCACAGTAGTAAGGCTTTCCCTTGGTTTGAAGAAAACAAGCAGTGGAAATATCAAGATATATGGGGAAGATCCGTATCACTCTTCAAAAATTAGAAGAGAAATAGGATTTATGTTGGATAAATCAGGAATTGATCCCCTACTAAACGCTTCCGAAAACCTCTCTTTTTTCTATGGCGTATACCATGGATCAAAACCAAATAAGAAGGAAGTTTTATCTATTTTAGATAAAGTTGGATTAAAGGATCATATAGATGAACAGGCAAAAACATTTTCAAAAGGCATGCTTCGAAGATTGGAAATTGCAAAGATTCTTCTTTGCGAGCCGAAAATACTGATACTAGATGAGCCTTTTTCTGGATTGGATCAGGAGGGAAGAGAATTTCTAATTGAGACTATAGATCAGTTTAGAGAAGGGGGTTCTGCTATTTTAATAAGTTCTCATGAAATAGAGCTTATTGGTGAGATTTTTGATGCCGTAGTTTTGTTACACAGGGGGGAGATTATAGGATATGAGAGAGGAAGAGAAATGCCTAAACTTGGCAATTTCTACGAAATTGAAGCGAGAAATATAGAAAGTAGACTTAGAAACATGCCTATGGTAAAAAGGAGTTTTAGTTTGGATAAAGATAAGGTTTTTATTGAGCTTGAAGGAGAACTAAATGAGCTAATAAATAAACTTTCGGAAAGAGATATAAAAATAAAGAAAATAAAGGGACTTAAAGAGTTTCTGGAGGAATAATATGAAATTTCTTTTATTTAGAGAGATAAAGAACGCACTAAGATCGTCAAAACTGAGTAAGATCCTTATTTTATATTTGTATATCGGTATTCCTTTATTTGCAGGATTTTTAAGAGCATTTGTTTCTAAGGATTGGAATTCAGGAGCGAATATCGTTGTTTTACTTGTCTTCTTATGGATTGGAGCTAGTTCTGGAAATTTTAAAAGAGATAGAAAACTGGGTCTCGTAGAACTCTTTTTGACTATTCCAAAATCTCTCAATGAAATAATTTTGAGCAAGTTCCTTGCTTCACTACCCATAGCAGTTCTTTTTGTTTTAGCAGATTTAGGCGTATATCAATTGGTAAGCTATTACTACAGAGAAACATTTGCAAGTATTTCTCCTGTGGTTATCCTTTGTGGTCTTGCACTAATGTTTTCATGTGTCCTTGTCTCATTGTCTGCATGGATGGATAACATAACACTCAGGGGTATCTCAGCTATAATGGGAATTCTGGCATTTGTCGTGAGCTTTGGGTTAATATTTATTGAAATAAGTGTTAAAGAAATTTTTATATTAATAATATTGCCATATCTTCTTGTAGGGACTCTAAACTGGATTGCTGCAAGAGATAGGGAAAAAGTATGTGGATGAATATGATCAAGTTTGATCTTTTTAAATTTAGAAGACATATTTTTAATTATATGCTTATCTCTATTTTAATAATCCTTGTTGTTTCAAGATTTGATATTGGTAAAAAAATTAGTTTCCCTTTTCTTCTTTCCATAGGGGCGCTGATGGTAATAGTTTATGAGTTAGAGATTGAAGATAAAAAGCTTATTGAACCCATTTTAGCAGCTCCAATATCGGTGCAAAGATTTATATTAGGGAGAATGGCTCTTTTGACAGTTGTTTTTCTCTTAGCTTATATTATCTTAGGAGGAATCTACTATCTTCTTGAAGGTATGTTTTCGGTTAGGTATCTTTTAGTTGGAGTCCTAGCTTCCTGTCTGCCCAATCTTAGGAAAAGAACTATAGTATTCATGATTATATTACTTCTCATTATAATGAATACAAAAAATACCTTGATCGTATTTTTTTGTGGTATAGTTCCACTAATCCTATTTTGGAATGACTTGAAGAAAATAAATAAAGAAGAATTTATAGAAAAAAAAGAGTATTAATGAAAAAGACACAGTCAGGAGAACTTGTAGGAACACCAACTCAGAAATTTTGGAACTTGGTAAAGTTTCCAACCTACTCAGAATGGAAATCTATGGTAAATGCATTGGATATCCCTGATAAGCAAAAGAAACAACTACTGGACATTACAGAAAGAGAATGGGATACAGAAACAAAGAAATTGGAACAAAGCATGAGAACACGCGGCGGAAAAAATGATTTTGCCATAAGTTACCACTGGTACGGAATAAAGTATGAGATGTGGATAGATCATTACTGGACAGGAAAACTGGTAGAACATGACGTTGGATTTACGGTAGGATTTATTCTTACAATACTTGGAGTTGCAATCGGATTGGGCTATATTGGTGCAGCTGTGGTATACATTGCTACTTACATATACATATACATAGGACAAGATGCAATTGAAGATGCAGATCATGGAAACGGAGTTAAGTTCATTTTCAAGGACTACTGGTGGACTTCTAACCCAATTGACTATGGAAAAGTAGAACCACAGTGAAACTTTGACTACAATTAACAAAGATTTTTTTTCTTTTTTTTATTTGGGAATGATTTTATAAAAACGAGCAAAGGAGGAGATATCATGGTAAGAAAAATCTGGAAAAACAAGTGGATAAAGACACTGGTTATTTCGCTCATGTTAATTTTGGCAGTAGGTTGGTTTACCTATAACTCTTTTTCTCTAAGAATTGACGATCCTAATAGTTATGCACTAAGCCAGGGATTTATAGCTGGTGCCGCCTTTGGTATAATAATTAATCCTGCAATAAAGAAAATTAGAGAAAAGAAAAAATCATCGAAAATATGGAAAAATAAATGGGTGCAAATATCTGTTGCCCTTCTTGTTATACTACTGCTT
>JAYEIH010000069.1:0-13955 GCA_034659995.1 Methanobacteriota archaeon | reverse complement strand
GCTGGAGGACGATACTCTGCCACAAGTTCTTGAGATCGTCCTGCGCCGTGGTAATCTCCGTACCCGTCGTCCTGCCAAACTTGCCTTCCCGCGTGTACACATCGAAGGTGAACGATGCCGAGTCGATATGGAGCAGTCCCATGTCCCTGTAGACGTTTTTCAGATCGACAAAGTTCGAGAGAATCCGTTTTTCCTTTATCGTCGATTTGTTGTTCAGGGCGTCCGTCCTGAGTTTTTCAATATCGCTATCCGAGAGGCCGTAGTCCCGAAAGAGCTGTTGTACCTCCTCCGGGAAGCCGTTCTCTATCTCGGCGAATGCCTCATCGATCTCTGCGTCGGTGAGATTCTCGAATGCCTGGATTCCCTCTCGCTGGGAGGCGAGATCGTGGATCTCGTCCATGTACCTGTGGTTCCACGCCGATTTCTTCACGAGATCTATCTTCACGTCCAGCATATCCCTGAGGATCTGTGGATCTTTTTTATCCTGGATGTAGTACTCGTCGATCATCTCGAGTTCCTCATCTACAAGCTGCGACTCCTCCATCATATTAGTTTTCCACTCGCTCAGTTTCTTCTCTAACGGACCGAGCGTGAGAGATCCTTCCTCGGGCATGCGGATGGTCTCCTTGTCGTTCTCGAAGACGAAGTAGTACTCGCATTCCTCGTATGGTAATGTGGTAGTGTACAACGAGCCGTTCCACTGGTACGTGTCGTCATCTTCACAGGCGAGATCGTGCGGAACATTGTTAACGTAGATCCTCGCGCTGGTGGGCGCGTCGTTATTGAGATCGATATAGCGGATCTGGAAGGTCGTGTTCCTCCCCTCTATCGCAGCGAAAGGCAGCGACAGCCGCGCCGGCGTCTCGGGGACCGTATAAAATGTTCGTAGATTCCATGAGATTTTTGTCAGTGCTATTGCGGGGGGTCCCTGTGAGTTGTTCTCCGAGTTCAACGAGAGCTCCGTGGCACCGCTGATATTTTCCTGCGGGATCGTCACCGTTGCCGTACCGTTCTGAAGATCTGTCGCGACGGTCTCCCATCCGCCCATGATATCTGTTTTGTACTGGACGAGCTCTGGATAGAGTGTCGTTTTCTTCTTGTAGTGTACTCTGAAGCAGAAATCCTTATTCGTATTGAAATGGGCACGGCCATCGGGGTAGCCCGAGCCGTAATGCCACGGTGCGCCACTCAGTTCCAGGTTGTATGTTCCGTTTAGATTAAGGCGGGGGATCGAAAAAGAGAGCCATCGTGGACCATTGCTTGAAGCTTCCATAGTTGATTGGTACAGTACACTATTATTTGGATCCAGTACTCTCAGAGTAACCATCGCAGATATTGGGATAGGTGGCGGTACAACGGTAAATGTGGGCCTTGGCCTATCATATCCAGAAAGTTGCATCCCTGAACTTTGTACAGGGCTTTCGTTGGAGCTTGCCTCTGGGGAGTTACCGGTATACGGCCCTGTTTTCGGCAGTGCTATACTTACATCTATTTTTGTTACCTCTCCATTACACCTGAATGTCTGTGTATGGGTGCCCCATTTAAAAGACTCGATACTCTCCTGCTTTATGATTTTATCTTCCTGTTTCTCCACACCTTCACCCATCACCTCGAGCACCGCGTACTCCGTATCTGAACCGATGCTGAACGTATCGAGACCGATACACGCACCACTGTCTTCAGTGATGTACTCCTCTGGTCTATCGAGAGAGTAGGCCGGTAAAATAGCAACTAAAAGAGTGATTACAATAAGCAATGCCGTAAGTTTCATCCCCCCTTTATTATTCATTTCATATCAGCTCCTCAGTTAAAGAAATTTCTGACTTGTTAGGTAATAGATAGAGAGGGTATTTATAAAGGTTTCGTCGGAGGGAGGTGCAGGAGAAAATGCTTATAAACTCACTCAAGTATACACCCTACAGGCGCACGATGTGATACCATGAAAATCCTGGAACTATCAAACTTTTTTTATCCGAAGATAAGCGGTTCATCACGGTACTGTTACGAACTCTCGCGGAGACTCGCGAACAATCATGAGGTCACCGTACTGACAACCAGATATCCCAAAGACCTTAAAAAACGTGAAACAATAGAGGGAATGGATGTTATAAGGGTTAAATCCCTCGGTTTGGGGTGGAATATCTCCTCACTCTCCTGTATACTGCCCACACTGACCAAAATGGCAGGAAATTACGATTTTGTCCATCTGCACTCCTACCTTTTTCTCATATCAAATCAGGCGGGGTTTCTGCGACTTTTTAAAAAGTTCCCGCTGTATCTCCATCTTCACGGCGGTCTCGGCGCACCTGCTCTTGGAGGGCTCAAGCCCATTATCAAAAAGTATCTCTACGATCCTATAGTGCTGAATCTCATGCTCAAGGCCTCAGATAAGATACTCTCCATATCACGAGATGATATCGCAGGCATGAAAAATGCCTTTTGGGTGCCAAACGGTGTTGAAACCAATGAGTTTCCTTTTATTAGAAGAGAACATGAAAAACTCAATGTGGGATATATAGGAAGACTTGAAAAATGGAAAGGTGTACATCATCTGCCCTATATTATAAAAAAAGTAAAAAAAGAGAGAGATGTGAATTTCCACATAGTGGGAGGCGGCCCATTGCAGCCCTACCTGGAAAAGAACTGCGATGCAGAGTTTTACGGCAGAGTACCCTTTGCCGAGGTCCCGGAAATCATGAAAAAGATCGATCTTCTGATCCTGCCTTCCCTGATAGAAGGTGTGCCCACCGTCATTCTGGAGGCATTCTCCTCGGGAGCTCCGGCCATAGCCAGAGACGTGGGGAGTGTTTCCGAGCTGGTCTCTGAGGAAAACGGATTTCTCGTAGAAACCAATGACGAGTTTGTGGAGAAGATACTTCACCTTGCTGATAACAGAGATTTAATACCAACTATGGGAAAAAAAGGAAGAAAACTGGTAGAGGAGTACTATGCCTGGGAAAAGGTTGTGGAACGATTCGAAGCTGTGTTATAACTCCTCTATTATCCTCTCGGCAATAATTGTGCCGTTTTTTCTCTGCGCTTCGTAGGTATTAGCACCAAGATGCTGTGAGAACACAATATTTTTCAGTTTTAGAAGAGGACTGTCATATGGAGGCTCAGTCTCGTAGACGTCCAACGCCGCTCCACGGATCTCCTCGGTTTTCAGAGCATCATAGAGCGCTTTCTCGTCAACAACTCCTCCTCGCGCGGCATTCACCAGGACGGCACTGTTTTTCATCTTTTTAAACTCCTCCTCGCCTATCATATGCTTTGTCTGAGATATAAGTGGCACATGAACTGTGATCACATCGCTCTCTTTGAGGACCTCGTCCAGTTCTTTGTACGCGACATTGTACTTTTCAGCGAGCTCCTCATTTTTTACAACGTCATACGCCATGCAGTCCATACCGAACCCTCCTGCAATCTTTGCCACATGCGCACCTATTCGACCATAGCCTATGATTCCCATGGCCTTCTCATATAGCTCTGTACCCTTCAACTCCTTTTTTATCCATTTTTTATCTCTGAGAGAGGAGTCTGCCCGTGATATTCCCCTGACAAGACTGAGACTAAGTGCAAACACAAGTTCGGCAACAGATTCCGAGGAAGCCGTGGGAGAGTTCACCACCTTCACCCCGTTCTCCTTTGCGGCTTCCAGATCAATGTTGTCAAGGCCGACCCCTGCTCTTCCAACAACCTTCAGTCGCTCTCCCGCCTCTATTACCTTTCTCGTGATCTTTGGTTTACTCCGAACAACTACGGCATCACACGTTTGTATCCTCTCAATTAACTCGGACTCACTGAGGTCGTAAGCAGTCTCTACCTCATGCTTCTCCTTCAGTTTTTCTACTCCTTCCTTACTTATTCTTGCAGCTACCAACACTTTCATTACATCACCTCAAAAATAATCCTTCTCTCCAAAAACATGATCGCAAAACGCGCACTTAAAAGGTTTTCCCCTTTCGGAATCGTAGTAAAATATCTCGCTACACTCAGGACATTTTATCTTGGTCAGCCCCTCTCTGCACTCACCCATCTCAAGAACTCGTGCCCTGCAGTTCGGACATTTTTTCGGAGTCCTCTCGGCACATATGAGATACCCGCAACTTTCACACTCATACTGTTTCATAATGCGACAACGAACACAGTACATATATATTTTTGGACGACAACTCCCTCGATTATTTCTTCAGCTTCAGCCCACAGTTCTTGCAGAAAGTTGCTTGAGCAGTATTCTCAGCTCCGCATCCGGGGCAGATGCCAACCATTATCCCCTTTTTCTCAGTCTCACCTCGGGCTAAAAGCACATTGACTCTCCTCAGAAGAGGTTTTGCCTCATCCAATGTTAACTCCCCTTCCTCAAAGGCAGTAAGTATCTCTCTTTTCACCACTTTGCAGGACTGAAAGAATCTATTTCTGCTAAACCTTTCCTTCTTATTTTCAAGAATACGTAGAACCTTACGGATTTTGGTCTTGGAACTGTTCATTAAGAATACTGCTCAGCCGAAATATATAAAGCTTTTGTAGGGAAAAAACTAAACAAATACTTACTCTATACTTCCTTTTTCTACAACCTCCTTGAGATCCATCAGCATATACTCTCTATACTTAATCAGTTTTTTCTTCGCAAAAAGGGCGCCCAGAATTCTTCCTATGAGGCCCTTGAGCTCAAGATCCTCCTCAAGTATAACCCTGCATCCCCTTTCCGTAGGTCTCAGTGTATAACTGCGTTTTGCGCGAACATCTCCCTCCTCCGACTTTATTCCAAAAACAACTCGTTCGTTCTCTGTCCACTCCAAGATAATAAATTTATATGTATTTATCTTATCATGTATCTCCTGATCCATGGAGTATACGGTACCTATCTTATCTTCTTTCTCCTCAATTATCTCGCATTTTTTGATAGCTTCATTCCATCTCAGGATCTTCTCTGGCTCTACTATCCACTTCCAGACCTCCTCGGGTGACGCTGCAATATCCGTTGATCGTTCTACGTGGGGCATAGTGATATCTCATCTCGTATTTTTATAAAGATTTCTATAATAGTCACATTTTAAAACACAGAGAGAATAGTTATAACGAGACGATAAAAGATGAAGTTTCATATGCTCACAGAGATCATTTTTGGTTCCGGATCGATCTCTCAGCTGAAAAGGATAACTGAAAAGCTCAATGCCACCAATCCGCTTATTGTTACAGACAAGGGTGTAATAAACGCAGGAATTGCCGATAAAGTTCTCTCACAGAGTAAGAACAGTACGATCTTCGATGATGTAGAGGAGAACCCGAAATCCACAACAGTTAATAGGGCTGGAGAGCTCGTGCAAGAAGAAAAACCCGATCTCATAATCGGGCTGGGCGGAGGCAGCTCCATGGATACGGCCAAGGCTGTCGCGCTCCTTGCAACAAATCCCGGGAAAATAGAGGAGTATGAAGGAAAAGGACAGTACACTAATCCCCCTCTTCCCCTTCTCGCTATTCCCACGACCTGCGGTACGGGCAGTGAGGTCACTTGGGTCTCTGTTATTACGGATGCAAGAAGGAAGTTCAAAATGAGTATAAAGGGTCCCGAGATGTTTCCCGCGGCAGCGATTATCGACCCCGATCTCATCTGCTCCCTTCCGAAGCCTCTCATTGCATCCACAGGAATGGATGCACTGACCCATGCTATAGAAGCCTACACGGTAAAACCAAGGACCCCTATCACCGATATTTTCGCAAAAAGATCGATAGAACTAATCTTCCACTCGCTCAGGCCCGCCTACAAGAATATAAAAGAGAACAAGAAGGCCAGAGAGAACCTCATGCTGGGAAGCACCCTGGCAGGTATTGCCTTTGGTAACAGTGACGTTGGTTCTGTCCACTGTCTCGCCGAGACCATAGGGGGGCTGTACAATGTGCCCCATGGAGTTGCAAACTCGATCTTCCTTCCCTATGTGATGGAGTTTAACCGTCCTGCAGTTAACGATCGGTATGCGGCAATAGCACGGCTTGTGGGGATCAAAGGAACAGCCGAAAAACTCATTGAACAAATAAAATCATTATCTCGAAGATTGCATATTCCTTCTTTTAGCGATCTTAATATCGAGGAGGACGCATTTGAAAGAATCGCTCGGCTGTCCGTCAAAAATAACTCCAACCCGTCTAATCCGCGAGAGATCGATACTAAGGGATATATAGAGATTCTCAGGAACGCCGCGGAGTAGCGATCAGCGCGTATCCATATAGTTTTCCAGGGCATTCATTGCCTTCTCTATTGTTTTTACCGGCGGCAAAAAGACCGATCTGAAATGGCCCTGACCGTAGATAGGACAGAACCCTGAGCCGTGGACAAAGAGTAGATGCGCGTTGTGTAGTACATCGAGCACCAACTGCTTATCGTCTTTCTCTTCAACTTTTGGGAATATATAGAACGCACCACCGGGCCTCTGTGTTGAGATGCCATCTATGCCATTGAGTCTCTTATAGATATAATCTCTTCTCTTCTTCAGCTTGGCTACAAGGTCTTTTATATGATCCTGCGGCCCTGTCAATGCCGCAGCGGCTCCTTTCTGCGTGAGTATGTTTGCGCAGATTCTTACGCGCGCCTGTTTCATGTAGGCTTCCTTCAAATCCTCCAATTTCCCATTACAATCTCTGAAAATGGTCCAGCCCACCCGCCATCCGGGAGAGAGATAGACCTTTGAGATACCGTTGAGTATTATCAATGGTATGTCTTCCATGAATGAAGGAGAGAAATGTTTTCCTTCATAGGTGATCCTATCGTAGATCTCATCAGAAATGAGAAGAAGATCGTGCTCAGCAACAAGATCGCCTATCGCTCTAAGCGTTTTTTTATCGTATAAGGCTCCGGTGGGGTTATTCGGATTTATCACTGCCACGGCTTTTGTTTTTTTGTTGATCTTTTTCCGCATGTCCTCAAGATCAGGTGCCCAGTTCTCCTCTTCTATCGTCCTATAGGACACAGGGATCGCACTGAAAAACTTCACCAGTGCTATGTACGGAGGATATGCGGGCCCGGGAATCAGAACCTCATCACCAGGGTTCAGCAACGCGCCGAAAAGCATCAGAAGCGACTCGGAAACGCCCGTAGTCACAACAATATCCGCTTTACCTATATCAAGATCGTTTTTCTTCTTTTCTCTGGCAACAATAGCTTCACGAAGCTCTTCAAGTCCCTCAGAAGAGCTGTATCCGTTAAATTTCTGCGTCTGATCGATGACAGCCTCTTTCATATGTGTAGGCGTATCGAAATCAAACTTGTTGGGATCGCCTATATTAAGTTTGAGAATATCAATTCCTTGCTTCTCCAGCTCTCTTGCCGGAAGCACCACGTCACGTATGGCGTACTTTATATCTGCTGTTCTTTTTGCAGGCTCCATGATAACACCGCTACCTCATCATGTCCAAAGTATAAATAGGTTTTTACGGATAGTTTTTTATAGCGTGGTCGGGAAAGAGGTGTATGTGTCTCTCTGTTCCTGCGCAAGTAATGGAAATAACGGACAAAGATCACGCGGTTGTAGATTACGGGGATGGAAACCGCAGAAAGGTAAATATCTCACTTGTAGGTACAAAAAAGGGAGGATATGTTCTTATTCATGCGGGGTTTGCTATTCAGACAATAGATAAGGAGGAAGCAGAAAAAACTCTCGATCTATTCAAGGAGCTGGTGGAAAATGTTCCATCTGAAGGATAGAACCCTTGCAGAAAAGATAGTTGCCGATATAAAGGAGAGAGATATGCATCTTCGGTTCATGCATGTCTGCGGCACCCACCAGGACACGCTGGTAAAGCATGGGCTGGACTCTCTTTTTAAGGAGTGCGGCATCGAGATACGGCAGGGACCGGGATGTCCCGTCTGTGTGACCACACCAAAGGAGATAGAAAAGATGCTGTGCCTGGCCAGAGATGACAAGATTGTCACAAGCTTTGGTGATATGATCAACGTTCCAGGGGAGACGGAATCGCTCCGCGACCTCGCGGGTGAAGGACACGATATTCGCATGGTGTACAGCATTGAGGATGCGGTAAAGATTGCGGACGATAATCCGGAAAGAGATGTGGTTTTTATGGCCATCGGTTTTGAAACGACTGCTCCTACCACAGCGTCTGTCATGCTCACCGAGGTTCCTTCCAATTTCTCCATTCTCAGCTGCCACCGCCTGATCCCTCCAGCGCTGAAAGCTGTTCTCGATATGGGGGAGCTGAAGATTGACGGGTTTATCGAGCCGGGACACGTTGCCACAATTATTGGTGTGGCACCGTACGAGTTCGTTTCCGACGGATATGGTGTACCACAGGTGATCGCGGGGTTTGAACCTATTGATCTTTTAATGGCAATCTGGATGCTGGTACAGCAGATAGAGCAAAAGAAAGCGGCGGTGGAAAACGAGTACTCGCGCATAGTGCAGCACGAGGGAAATATCCAGGCGCTTACTGTCCTTGAAAAGGTATTCACCCCTGTGGACAGCAAATGGAGAGGCTTCCCCACCATTCCAAACTCAAAGCTGAGTTTAAAAAAGAAGTTTGAAGATCATAACGCTGAAAAACTATTCGAGGATGAGCTCCAGAGAATAGAGGAAAAAGAGTTTGCAGAACCCAAGGGCTGCCGGTGCGGCGAAGTACTGCGAGGACTGATCTCATCGCAGGAATGTCCGCTCTTCGGTACACGGTGCGTACCATCCAATCCCGTGGGGCCCTGCATGGTGAGCGCAGAGGGGAGCTGTAATATTGAGTATCGGTATAGTTAAAAAAAGTAAACACGAGAATATCTCAATCAGAATGTTTATATAACCTCATTTTGTAGGGATTGCGGTGATCCTATGAAAAGGAAAATTGTGGTAGTTGTAAGTATAGTTGGAATGCTTACTGCCGTTCTTCCCATGCATTTTTTGGATGGAATAGCAGCAGATGAAGAGGTAATCTTCCCAGATGAGAACTTAGAGGCAGAGATCAGGAGAATGTTATTTGGACTGGAAGATACAGACCCAATATGCGCAAGTGATCTGGAGTTGTTTACCACCATATTCATACCACAGGAAGGAGATATAGAATCTTTAGAAGGGTTGCAGTACTGTGTGAATCTTGAGATTATCTTTATTCAAGATAACAATATCTCGGATATCTCGCCGCTCGCTGACCTCACGAATATTGAAACTCTATCTCTCTCATAATAATATCTTAGATATCTCCCCGCTTGTGGAAAACTCCGGCATTGATGAAGAAGATTCAGTTGATATAAGAATACAATCCTCTCTCCTCAGAATCTATTAATACATACATTCCTCAACTGAAAAATCGTGGAGTTAATGTTACGTGGGACCCGGTAGCAGAACCCTCTGAAACGCCAGCATCCACTGCCTCGCCGACCACGACTGCACCTCCACAGAGCGAGGACTCGCAGGACTCCAATACCTTGCTTTACGGTGGGATTGTGGGCGTGGTACTACTTCTTGGAGGGATAGGGTACATTCTCTGGAAGAGAAAAGCTTCTTAGAGGGCTCCCGCAATCACGTTCTGCCCTATGGCTATACCGCCGTCACCGTTGGGGATACTGTTATGTGTTATAAGCTCGTATCCCTCTTTTCTCAACTTTTTATACACCATCTCCACGATGGGAATGTTATAGGAAACGCCGCCGGTGATTCCTACTTTCTTATCTGCCTCTTCCATGGCAATCTCCGTTAGTTTGTCCATAATCACCTTCACAGCGGAGTACGCGAGATCGGCCTTTTCCCGCTTGGTGATATCCGCGGTTACATACTTCTCCATCTGGTCAAATATCGGTACTGTCTTAACGACGCCGTTCTCTATCTCTGTCTTGAACTCGTATCGAGGCTTCCCGAGTTCCAGGTATCTCTCCATCTTCATTGCCGGCTCGCCGCTGTAGGTCTTTTTCGTGCAGATACCGAGGTAGCAGGAAAGTGCATCCAGTATCCTCCCTAAGCTGCTCGTCTTTGGTGAGTTCTTCATTGCCTTCGAGAATATCTCCGCTTTTTTTCCTTTAAAGTATTTCTCTTCGCCCAGTTTTTTAAAGATGGCGAATACAATTCTCCGCGGATCCTCCGTAGCCTTGTCCCCACCTATAAGCGGCAGCTGCTCCAGATGCCCAATCCTCCTGAAATCGGTGAACGAGGCATCGAGTACCTCGCCGCCCCATACTGTTTTATCCACTCCGTAACCCGCACCGTCGAGCGTGAGAACAACGCCCTCACCCATATCATTATCCAGCAAAAGAGAGGCTGCATGGGCCCAGTGGTGCTGTATTTCTGTGGGCTCCATCTGGAACTTCTCTGAAAGCGCGCGAGCAACTCGTCGAGTATTGTACATCGGATGGAGGTCCATTCCGATACCATCCACCTCCTCTACCCCTCGAAGCATCATGAGGTGGCGTAATGCATCCTTCAGAAACTCAACTGTAGGATAGTACCGTGTGTTGCCAATATACTGCGTGGCATACACCTCACCATCTTTTGCAACGGTGCCGCAGACGTTTTCCTCTGCGCCCACGCTAAGAACGGTTTTTTCATGCGATACTGCGATGGGAACGGGCACATACCCCCGCGACTTCCTGAGAAATAATTTTTTCCCTCGCCAGAGCTTGATAACAGAGTCGTCAGTTCTGTTGGGTATCGCTCGATTGTGGAGGAGATAGTACTCTGCTTTCAACGAGAATGCCTCCTCATTCTCGATGACCATCGGCTCACCGGAAGGATTGGCCGAGGTCATGACCAGCGCATCCTCGTTCATCTGCGAGAAAAGCAGATGGTGCAGTCCCGTGTAGGGAAGATAAAGACCGATTGTTGATATTCCAGGAGCGATATTTTTGTGTTCCTTCTTATGAACGAGAACAATTGGCTTTGTGCTGGAAAGCAGCAATTTTCTTTCGTTTTCTGTGATCTCTGCGTACTTTTCCGCCGTTGCGATATCTCGTACCATGACAGCGAAGGGTTTCCGGGGTCTGTTGTACCATTTTCGCAGTCTCGTTATCTCGTCCAGGTTACAGCAGATGTGCATGCCGCCCCACGATTTTATCACGCCTACTGCTCCCTTGTCAAGATAATTGGCCGTCTTTTTGATAATATCTCCTGTTATCTCACCTTCAGAGTTGTACAGTCGGTACGACGGACCGCACCGCTCGCAAGAAACTGTCTGGGCATGGTACCGTCTGTCCATAGGATCGGTATACTCCTCGTTGCACTCTTCGCAGAGAGGAAACTCTCCCATGGCCGTCTTCTCTCTATCGTAGGGGAGATCGGTGATAACTGAAAATCTTGCGCCGCAAACCGTGCAGTTGGTGAAGGGATATCGGTACCGTCTGTTCTCAGGATCGAAGAGCTCGCGAAGACACTCAGCACAGATGCCCGAATCCACAGGTACTGGCGAGGATCGTGCACCGTTCTCACTCTTCACAATGCGAAATCCCTCAAATGTTCGCTTGTCCTCCTCTATCGTAATCTCGGTGAGCTTTGCCGTAGCAGGGAGATCTTTCTTTAGGTTTTCAATAAATTTTTCAGCATCGCCGTTGATGACAACTTCTACCTCTGATCCCTTGTTGAGCACATACCCCTTCAGTCCCATCCTCATTGCGATCCTATATACCGTGGGCCTGAACCCTACACCCTGGACAATGCCGCGAATAATAATTTTCATTCTACGATTAAGCCCTCTGCATACTTATCTTCATTCGCCAAGAGCCAGTTATCGCTCATCTCCAGTGCGTTCACCGGACAAACCTCAACACACTGGGAGCAGAAGGTGCACCGTGCCATGAAGATCTTTATCTTCTTTTCCTCGGGTTTAAACTCTATTGCCTGAGAGGGACATACTCTCGTACAGAGCTGACAGCCAATGCACTTATCTCTATCATATGACACAGCGCCCCTGAACTTTGAGGGTATCTCTATCGGTGGAATGATCTCTACCTTGCCCGCCTCAATGTCCTGTAGGAACTTCGTTGTTGAAGAGGGTGCATACTTGGCAGGAAATTTATTGGTAAATGGTTTCTTGAACAGCTGTTTTATTACACGAAGAATCATCATTCTAACATCCTCCTTGTTTTCTCAACGCTCATTCGATGAAGATCCTCGTTGGTTAGAATCTCCTCATTATTATCCTTAATCACCGTAACTCTGTTGGTACATGACATGCACGGATCCGTGGAAGCGGCCACAATTGGAATATCGGCAATCTGTTCCCCCATCAACATTGGTGTCCACGGCAGAAGGTTGTTATATGTTGGCGCCCGAACCTTCCACATATGCGGGGCTTCGTTTTCACCATCCATTTTTACATAGTGGATAACCTCGCCTCTTGGAGCCTCGGCCCGTCCTATAGCCTCACCTTTAGACTTCTTCAGCACTGCGAGGAGCTTCGGAATCTTTGGTTCCGCCATAATATCTCCCGATGGCATTCTATCGAGACACTGTTCGATCAGACCGACGGACTGCTTCACCTCAAGCAATCGCACAATAATCCTATCATAGACATCGCCGTTCACCTCGCCAGAAAGAAGGTCAGGTGTTATCGGCTCGATATCAAGGTCTCCATAGGTAGAGTAGGCTTGATCCACTCTTACATCCTTTTTTACGCCGCTCGCCCTGGCTGTCGGACCGACCGCACAGAGTTCCAGTGCATCTTTTTTTGTGAGAATTCCACAGCCCCTTGACCTCATTTTGATACTCTCATCATCGAGAAATGCGCTTTTCAGCGTTGCAAAGTTCTCTTTGTAGTATTCCATGGCCTCTCTAATCTTGGGATACTGATCCTCTGTAATATCCCTTCGAACACCGCCTACCGTGAACATGGCCTTTGTTACTCTGTTACCCGTCAGATACTCCACAAGATCCATAAGCTTTTCTCGTACAGCCCAGGTCAGATGCAACACCGTATCAAATCCTATCTCATGTGCTGCCACTCCCGCCCATAACATATGCGAGTGGATTCTCTCAAGCTCGGCTACTATTGTCCTTATATAATCCGCTCTCTCGGGGACCTCAATATCCGCTATACTCTCAACGGCCCTGCAGAACGCAAAGGGGTGGGAAATATTACAGATACCACATATCCGCTCCGCCAAATAGATTATCTGGATGGGGTTCCTGTGCATTCCGATCCACTCTATCCCTCTATGAACCTGTCCGAGCTTCAGGTCAACATCAACTATCCTCTCTCCATCCGTCTCAAACTCAAAGGCTACCGGCTCCTTAAGAGCGGGGTGTATCGGACCTATCGGTAATGTGTATGTTGTCTTTTCAGTCATACATATCCCTCACTAAATCCTGAGGACCTTTCTCATCCTTTCTCCATGGGTGTACACCATCCGGAAATCCCTTAGGAAGGAATATTCTCCGCTTATCCGGAATGTTTTTCACCGTCACGCCCAACATATCCTGGACATCTCTCTCGGTAATAAGCGCTCCGGGAATAATATCGCAGATGCTCTCTATTGTGGGATCGGACTTTGGCAGATCGGCAGAGATATTAACCGAGATCTCCTTCAGTCTCTCCCCATAGTACAGTGTGAAATGATAGTTCACCTTGAGATGGTCATCCTCATCGCTGCCTGTCATGACAGAAAGATGTGGAAACTGTATACCACAGAGATGATTAACAGCCTTTTTTATCAGGTCTCTATCAATTTTCAGCCAGATATTAGAAAACTCCTTTTTCCCAGGCCCAACGGCTCTCTTCTCAATCTTCACATCGTCTATCTTCTCACCGAACTCATCCTTAAAGTACTCAACGATCTCTTCAGGATTTAATCTTTTCATTGCAAACCCTCCAGTTTTATCCATGCTTTGACAACTCCATCAATTATCGCTTCAGGTCTCGGTGGACATCCCGGTACATAAACATCCACAGGGATCATCTCATCTACCGGACCGGCAACATTGTATGACTCATGGAAAACTCCGCCGGTACTTCCACAGTTTCCTACAACGATCACTGCC
>JAYEIH010000068.1:0-53496 GCA_034659995.1 Methanobacteriota archaeon | reverse complement strand
ATTTAAAAAGAAGAAGGAAAGAGGTAAGATAAGTATGAAACGATTTGTGTTAGAGATAAAGAATAAAAGGAGGTGAAAAAATGGATATAAATATAGAATTTGCACAGCTGGCAGGTATACTTGTTGTACTTATTGTACTAATGATACTAAGCTCAGCGATAAAGATCGTTAAGGAGTTTGAGAGAGGTGTCATCTTGAGACTCGGAAGACTGAAGGGCGCAAAGGGACCTGGAATATTCTTCATAATCCCAATAATCGACAAAATGTACAAACTGAGCCTGCGGACCAAGGTGCTTGATGTTCCCGCTCAGGAGGTCATGACAATGGATAACGTACCTGTGCGGGTCAATGCCGTTGTATACTTACGGGTGATGGATGCCGCCAAGGCAGTAGTTCAGGTGGAAAATTATATTGCCGCAACATCGCAGATCTCGCAGACAACGCTGAGAAGTACCATCGGAGAATCACACCTTGATGAGCTCCTGAGTGAGAGGGACAAACTGAACAGACAGCTTCAGAGGGTAATAGATGAAGCCACTGATCCATGGGGAATCAAGGTCTCCGCCGTGGAGATAAAGGATGTGGAACTTCCATCCAAGATGAAGCGATCCATGGCCGCACAGGCAGAGGCTGAAAGAGAGCGAAGAGCAAAAATTATCAATGCGCAGGGAGAGTTCCAGGCCGCAGAGAAACTCAGAGACGCCGCAAAAACAATGAGTGAAGAGCCTATGACACTGCAGTTACGACTGCTGCAGACGATATCAGAAGCTTCAGCTGAAAACGCGTCTACTATAATACTGCCATTCCCGATAGAATTCTTAAACTGGCTTGTGAAGGAAGACAAGAAGAAAGAGTAATCTTTTTTTTATTTTTTTATAGCTACCCAGGGAAAAGTTTTTCTTTACTGGCACATACCGGTACCATGGAAATTCGAGAGGTAGAAAAAGAGGACATAAAAAGAGTTTCTGAGATAGAGTTCTCTTCATTTAACGCACCCTACGATCCAATTGTTCTCAATCATCTGTACAGCACTCATAAAAAAACCTTCCTCGTTGCCTATAATACCAATGTCATTGGATACATTGTGGGGATTATAGACAGATTGGAGGGGCACATAATCTCGCTGGCGGTAGATAAGGATTTCCAACGGAAAAAAGTTGGTACGTTTCTTGTAAAAGCTCTTCTTAAGATATTTAAGGAGAGAGATCTCAAAAAAGCCAGTCTGGAGGTGAGAAAAAACAACAAAAGAGCCCAAAAGCTCTATAAGAAACTGGGATTTTCTGTGGAAAAGGAGATGCCGGGGTACTATGCCAATGGGGATGATGGTATTCTGATGGTTAAAAAGGTTTAAAAATTTCATTGTTTTATAGTGTTCATGATATGTGTTGTCGGCATGCCCGGAAGCGGGAAGAATGTGTTTGTTCGTACTGCCAAGAAATTTGGATATAAGATTGTTGTTCTAGGGGACATTGTGCGAAAAGAAACACTGAAAAGAGGATATAAACTTAAAGACTCAGGAAAAATAGCCAAAAAACTGAGAGAAGAAGAAGGAAAGGCAGTAATCGCAAAACTGGCAGTTGAAAAGATAGGAAACTCTCAAAACATTGTCATTGATGGAATACGAAGTTATGAAGAGGTAAAGGAGTTCTCCCGGTACTATGACTGCTATCTCGTAGCAATACATACCTCGCCGAGGGAGCGATTTAAGCGTTTGATGAAGCGAGGGAGGGAGGACGATCCGGAAGAGTATGAGACGTTTCTGAAGAGAGATCTCAGGGAACTGAACTTTGGTCTCGGCAATGCTATCGCCTTGGCAGACAGAGTCATTGTCAACAACTCAGCGATTGGAGTTTTTAGGGAAAAGTGCAGAGTGTTTTTTCAGGAGAAAAAAGATGTATGAAGCCTTTCTTTTTGATATGGATGGAACGCTCATACGAATGAAGCTTGATTTCGCCAAAATGAAACGATATATTGACGATATCGTTGGCAAGAGAGAGGGATCTCTTTTGGAGGCCATAGCATTGGTGAATGATGAGGACTTGCAAAAAAGAGCGCTGAGCTACGTCAATGAACAGGAAAGAAGGGCTGCAGAGAATTCAGAGATAATGGATGGTGCCAGAGACTGTCTCGAGTATCTAAAAGGGAAAAACAGAAAAATCGGTATAATAACAAGAAATAATAGAGAATCAACACGTTTATCTCTTAGAAAAGCAGAAATAATGGATTACTTTGATATAATACTCTCAAGAGATGATGTGGAAAAGGTAAAACCCAACTCAATGCACGTTGAGATCGCACTGAAAGAGCTAAAGGTGAGGCCTGAAGATGCAGTAATTATTGGCGATCATCCTTTTGAGATAGAGGCGGGAAATACAATGGGCACTCTCACCGTGGGGCTTCTGAGTGGTTCGGGTACAAGAGAAAGATTAAAAAATGCTGATCTCCTATTTGATTCTATACAAACATTTTATGAGGATTGGGTAAGATGGAAGATAAAATAAATTTCATTGCAAAGCATGGAAAATGGATAGCCGTAAAAAAGATGGAGATAGACGAAAACACCGATAAGATAGTCATAGCGAGGCTGTTACTCTCAATACGTGAGACTGCCGGTAGAAAACTATTTGAGTACCTGGATGAGGATTTCGATCTTGAGGAGCTGGATGATATTGTCTCTGATACTGTTCCCAAAGGTACTCTCTCAGGTGGGAAGATTGCCGAAGCCTTAAAAAAGTTGAAATACTCTGTACCGAGAAAGGTGGAAGGAAGCAAACTTGAGAAGAAGATTAAGAAGCAGATCGTGACAGAAAAGGTCCTGCAGGAGCTGAAGTTTAAAACGCTGGATGCTGATACGCTAGAGAAGTACATAAAAAAGAAGGAAACGAGGAAGGCCTTTGATTAAAATCTATATAGATACTACATTTTTTCTTTGTCGTCTATATACTTTATACAAAAACTTTATATAAGGCATTTCGTAAGGGCGTCTATGAAAATAAAACTGCGATCATACATAATTGGTGGTATGCTTGCCGTACTGATGACAATGTCAGGGGTGTATATTACGCTCCGAATGAATGCGTTTATGTGGGCCTCAATTCTAACTGCTCTAATGGCAATAAGCATTTACAAGATCCTAAAATTGGAAAAAGACGCGAGTGTCCATGAGATAAATATCGCTCAGACCGCTGCCTCCACCGGCGGAATTCTTGCAGCAGGAATATGCTTTACAATCCCCGCTATCCATTTCCTCGATCAGGAACTTTTTGATAGTCTCACATCAGACCCCAAGAGCTTCATTCTCAAAACATTTGTACTGGCGTTCGTTGGCGGCATATTTGGCGTCCTTTTCTCAGCGTATCTACGAAAGAACATGATAATAGAAGAGAAACTACCCTTTGCCATAGGCGAAGCAACGGCAGATACGATCAGAGCTGGAGAAAAAGAAGGTGGTCGAAAAATAAAAATCCTCCTTTCGGCCTTTGGGCTTTCCGCTATTTTTACGGCGCTGAGAGATGGCGTATCACTTTCCATTGGAAAGATACACTTTGCTCTCGAGAGCGTGATCCCTGTTTTTAAGCGGTTTCAATCGGGTGCCTTTAAGTTTGAGGTTCCTTTCATGCCTATGGCGATCGGTGCTGGATATCTGATCGGTTATAGAATAGTCTCTATATGGTTTTTAGGATGTTTATTCTCATATTATGTCTTCCAGCCTTTCATACACTATTTTTATGATGTACCGATGGCTCAGATGACAGAGTATGTACTGCCGCTGGGAGTTGGCGCCGTTATTGGTGGGGGGATCATAATATTCATTTTGAAGGTCATTCCTTCGAGTATAAAAACGTTCAAAGCAATGATCTCTGCTAAGGTTCTGAAAGATGAGGTAAATCCTCGTTGGATACCCGTATTCGCAGTACTCGCTGTTTTCATTATGACCACTATTTTAGACCTAACTATCGCTGCTTCCATACTTGCGATTATTGGTATATGGGTCATGACTGCCCTTGCCGGGAGGTTAACCGGTGAGGTAAGTATCGATCCTATGGAGGTCTTTGCTGTACTTATTGTACTCTTCGTTAAAATCGCTGTTTCTTTGAGTACCTATGAGAGCATATTCATTGCAGCAATCGCGGCTGTATCCGTCGGCGTAGCCGGTGATCTTCTCTTTGATCTAAAGGCAGGACATATGCTTGGAACATCTCCAAAGGAACAGGCAAAGGCACAGATGCTCGGTGTTGTAATTGGCTCTCTGGTCGTGGGGATTAGTTTGCTTGCCATACTGAATGCATTCGACCTTGGGAGCTCTGAACTCTTTGCTTTACAGGCGCAGAGTGTAGCGTACATGCTCGGTGCTATTGATCTTAAGATCTTCCTTTTGGGAGCAGTTATAGGAACCGCTATTACCTTACTGGGACGTTCGGGTATGGTTTTCGGCGTTGGCATCTTCATTCCGTTATATCTCTCTGTGGCATTCTTCATCGGGGGGGCAGTAAACTATCTCAATAGAAAAAAAACAAAGGATGAGACAGAAAGACTTATAGCATCCGGACTGATAGGCGGAGAGGGAGTAGTAGGTGCGTTACTTGCGATAATAAAGATGATCCCTCTCTTGATCTGAGGCGAGAACATGATTGTAGGTATTGATATAGGCGGTACAACAACGGACGCTGTGGCTATAAAGAACCACAAAATACTGAAGATAGTAAGTGTGACGGCCAATGATCCCTTAGCTGCTGCCTCCGGTGCGCTCGGCAAGCTCGTAACATCGCTGGACAAACCACTCGATGAGATACGAACCATCGCTGCCACAGGCGGCGGTTCACGATTTCTGAAGGATACACTGCTCGGCGTTCCGGTAAAGCACATAGATGAGATCACCGCGATTGGGAAAGGCGGGATCACCCTTGCAGAAAAAAAACAGGGGGTTGTAGTAAGTATGGGCACCGGTACGGCTGTGGCCTGTGTTAAGGATGAGATCAGGCATTTCGGAGGCAGCGGTATTGGCGGCGGAACACTTCAGGGCCTTTCGCGGATGCTTCTCAATATCAGTAACATCCAGACCTTAGATGATCTTGCGGAAAGGGGGAATCTGAAGAAGGTGGATCTCACCGTTGGCGATATAGCAGGCGGGAGTGTTGGTGTGATACCAAGCGATGCTACAGCCTCGAACTTTGGAAAAATCGATGACACCGTGGAAAAGGAGGATATCGCCAAAGGCATCATCAATATGGTCTCGCAGACCGTTGGAGTGATCGCCATCTTCGCTGCCAGGGCCTGCGGCCTGAATGATGTTATTTTCACTGGAAAAGGCATGGCTCTGAGTGAGGTACGGCAATCAATGCACTCCATTCAGCCTTTATTTGATAAAAATTTTATAATTCCAGAAAGGGGGGAGTATGCCACAGCTATTGGAGCTGCGGTAGCTATTTTGAATGGTGAATAAAAGAGAAATCTTTATTAATGCTATCTGTAAAATGAGAACATGCCGGAGATAAAAGCGGTCTTCTTTGATATTGATAACACTCTTTTCGATCAGGACAGAGCACATAAAAAGGCAATTAGAATAATTGCAGGGAGACATAGAGACATTTTTGATGGTGTAAGCGAGGAGAGACTTATCGAAGTATTTCTTGAGGCCGATAAGATAGCGCTAAAAGAGTTCCACAATGGAAAAGTCTTAGATGCCATTCGTATTGACATGCAGCGAAACATTCTTAAAATTCTCGAGTTGAATGGGGACTTTGCCGAAGAGATGGCCCAAGAATTTTACGAACTGTATCCCGGGCTAAACATTCCCATAGATAACGTTGAGTTGGTGGTAACTACTATTAAAGTAGGATATCAGCTGGGTGTTATCTCCAATGGGTCCAGAGATGTTCAGTATCGGAAACTCGATGCGCTGGGCCTTAGATCTATCTTTCAGAGCATTACTCTCTCGGAGGAACTCGGTATCAGAAAGCCCGATCCGCGAATTTTCTGGAAAGCCACCGAAGAGATGGATGTAGAACCTGAGGAATCGCTGTATATAGGCGATCTCTATCTGCCTGATATTATAGGGGCCAAAAGCGCGGGCATGAAGAGCTGCTGGTTTAATCCCCAGATGAAAAAATCGGAAGAGGTTCAGGCGGATTTCGAGATTCGTTCGCTCAAAGAAGTTTTGGAGATACTTTAACTGATATATTTTCATAAACTAAATCCATAAGTTTATTTTTGAAGATCTGATTTTGCAGAATAAAACAATTCTCGATGCGGCCACAGGTACAGGTAAAAGCCTTTCCATCTGGCATTTAAAATGGCACGATTTTTCGACGTAACCATTGAAGAGATTTTTTTCTACGGGGAGTAACATAAAGTTTATAACATCCAAAGACAGTGGTTATTTATGAAAATAGAAAAAGAACCCTATCCGGCGCTTTATCCTATACCCGTGGCTCTTGTAACATCTGATGATAACATTATCACCCTCGCATGGATCGGAACGGCATGCCACGATCCCCCCATGCTCTCAGCAGCGATACGGCCGGAGCGATTCTCTCATGACCTCATCAAGGAGTCAGGGGAGTTTGTGGTGAACATCCCCACAGAGGAAATACTTGAGGAGGTAGATTACTGCGGTATGGTCTCAGGACGGGATGTGGACAAGTTCGAAGAAACGGGACTTGCAAAGGAAAAAGCTAACAAAGTATCGGCCCCGCTGATCAGGGAGTGTCCGGTGAACCTCGAGTGCACACTGAAAAAAATCATTCCGCTCGGCACCCATGATCTCTTTATCGGAAGAGTCGTCGCTGTGGACATAGATGAGGAAATCATAGAGAAGGGTAAAATAAACTACAGAAAAGCAGGTCCCATCTGCTATGTCAAGGGAGAGTACTGTTTCGTCGGCGGCGCTCTTGGGCGGTACGGATTTTCAAAGCGAAAATAACTTTATTAGTCTTCCAACACAAGAAATAAAAAAAGAAAGGTTAAAATCGTCTATTGATCTCGAGCATATCTGCGAGCATCGCGTACCCTGCTGTGGAGGCTCCTGCGCCCGGACCAATAATTGTTACATCGCCTGTGAGATCTGTTTCAAAGCTGATAGCATTTAAGACGCCCATAACGTTCGCCAGTGGGTCTGTGAGCGGAAGAAACTCAGGTTTTACCTGTGCTTTTATCTCTCCATTCTCTCTCCACGCCTTTCCGATGAGCTTTATCCTTTTTCCCTCTTTTTTCGCCTTTTTCACATCATCCAACGTTATATTTGTAATTCCTTCGCATGGAACGGTCTTTAAATCTACGTCACCATTCATGACCGCGTTGGCGAGAATAACGATCTTTGCCAGAGGATCATGGCCTTCCACATCTGCCGTAGGATCGGTCTCTGCATAGCCCTTTTCCTGTGCCTCTTTGAGGACCTCATCGTATGCTCGTCCCTCCTCCATATTAGTGAGGATATAGTTCGTCGTACCGTTGAGGATTCCTTTGATGCTCTTTATATCGCAACCTGCTAGATCGCGCAGGGCGAGGTTAAGTGCAGGCGTCCCTGAGATAACTGTACCCTCAAACCCCAGGTATGCATTATTTTCCTCGGCAATCTCCTTTAATTCCTTATATTTCAACGCAGTTGGTCCTTTGTTCGTGGAGACGATATGTTTCCCGTTCTCCAGTGCCGCCCTGTAATGTGTGAGACCGGGCTCACCTGTCTTTATATTGGTGGGCGTAATCTCCGCAACAATATCCACCTTCTCCTTCTTTATCATCTCAACGCTTTCGAGCCCTTTCTCCTCTGCGGGATAGTCCTTTATCTTTCCCTTTTCCTCATTCATCTTTAGAACCTTACCGAGATCAAGCCCACCTTCATCGTAGATACTGCCCTTTATCAGATCGCAGACTCCGAGAACGTTATACTCAAATCCGTACTCCTTCTTTAGGTAAGCTCGCTTATCGTGCAAGATCTCAGCCAGCCCCGTACCAACAACTCCAAGTCCTATAAAAATTATATTATACATTCTTTATCACCTTTTCTATATTATTAAGAGCGTTTTCTATATTACCTATGGAGTTCGCATAGGAAAATCTTAGATATCCTTCCCCATACTCTCCAAAGGCTGTGCCCGGTGTTGCGGCAACACCTGCTTTCTCAAGGAAGAGCTTCCATACCTCCTCGCTTGATCCGTACTCCGAGATGTTTGGAAATGCGTAAAAAGCTCCTTTGGGCATCACCGTGGGAATTCCTACATCGTTCAATCGATTTATTATATACCTTCTTCTTTTATCGTACTCCTGTCTCATCTTCTCAATACAGCTCTGATCGCCTTTCAGTGCGGCTACAGCGGCTTTCTGAGAAACACCGGGGGCACATATACTGGTGTAGGCTCCGATCATTCCCATTGTATTTATTATCTCCTTATTTCCTGCCGCATATCCTATTCTCCAGCCGGTCATTGCGTATGCCTTGGAAAATCCGTTGATCAGTACAGATCGCTCCTTCATTCCGTCTATAGAGGTTATAGAGAAATGATCCTCATCGTATATGAGTTTCTCATATATCTCATCGCTGACAACAAAAATATCATTCTCTACGGCTATATCAGCTATTTTTCGCAGGTCCTTTTCTGGAATTACGCTTCCCGTAGGGTTCGCCGGTGAGTTTATCACCAGAAGCTTTGTTCTGTCGGTAATCTTTTCTTCTACGTCTCTGGGACTTATAGAAAAATCGTTTTCCTCCCTCGCATGCACTGGTACGAGCTTTGTGTTGAGAAAGGCACTCAAATACCTGTAGTTAAAGTATCCGGGGTCCTGAACAATAACCTCATCTCCAGGATCGAGCACCGCCCGCATAAGAAGGTCGATAGCTGTTCCGGCTCCACAGGTCACGATAACTTCGTCAGGAGCAACGGTGACGTTATTTTCTCTCTCAAGCTTCTCTGCAATTGCCTTCCGGAGTTCTATCATTCCAAAATTAGATGTATAATGGGTGTATCCTTCATCCAATGCCTTTTTTCCCGCCTCTATAATATACTCCGGTGTATCGAGATCCGGCTCTCCGATAGCAAGACTTATTAGATCCTCGTACTCTACCGCTATGCCAAGAAGTTTTTCCAGCACAGAAGGTGGTGCGTTCTTGATTGTATCTGCTGTCCATCTCATAAAAATCCCTCTAAATCCAACTCTTTGAGTTTCTTCTTTGTGGGGCTACCGTTTTTATTCCATCCCCGAAGACCATAGTACTCGGAGAGCATCTCCTCAAACCTCTCCTTTCCTATCCTCGCCTCGTCGAAATCCAGTTTCTCCTCCATGATCCTCTTTGGAATAGTCTCCTCTTTTCTGGTAACGCCGTTTTTTATATTGAAAAGCCTTGTGAGGTTCCAGATCCTCTCTCCTGCCTTCAGGTACTCTTTGTTAGAGTACTCAAATCCTGTAGTCGTGTTCAGCAGCTCAATAAAAATATCCAGACTCAAAGGCACAAAATCACAGAGTACAAGGGAGTAACAGCATGCCCTCTCATCCTGCCCATCCTTCACAAACCTGGCTCTTCCTTCGATACTGTACCTGGGCGAGAGGTCACCCTTTATCTCGGCGTTCACCGTCCAGACCCTCTGGTGGCATGCGCCGCGGTCACTTGTGGCATAGGCCAGGGCCATACCGAAGGCACCACGGGGATCGTATCCCGGGAACTCCATTCCCTTTGACTGTATTGCGTACTCCGTGCCGCCATATTGTTCTGAAACCCGTTTCACTCCCTCCGCGAGTTCGTCACCAAATCCTTCTCTGTATGCTATTTTACGGATCAGCTCCGCTTGTTTCTTGGGATCGTTAAAACTGATATCCTCATCAATAAGGCCATTTTTTGCCGCTTCAATGACAAATGCAATGATATTTCCGGTGGAGATAGTATCGAGACCGAGATCATCGCAGAGGTAGGAGAGATATGCAACGCTCTTTATACTCTCATTTCCGCAGTTGCTTCCAAGAAGCGCTATGGTCTCATACTCCGGACCTTCGAGCTCGTACTCTTCACCGTCAAACTCGAATTTTGTCCATTTGCCGCAGGCAATGGGACAGTTGAAACAAGACCTGTTCCCCTCAACGATCTCTTCATGCATCGTTTCTCCGGAGATATTGTCGGCCTTCTCAAAGCTTCCCTGCGAGAAGTTTCGTGTTGGCAGCAGCTTATTTTCATTAACAGGACTTACCCATATGGGAGTACCGTACTTTCTCCGCTGTGGTATGAAGTTGTCCTCCTTTATCATTTTGAAGGCTTTTTTTACTGCATTTCTGAAGCCTTCCTCATCTGCATACCGAAGCTTCTCTGTGCCTTTTATTACAACGGCCTTGAGGTTCTTCGATCCCATAACTGCTCCGGCACCACCTCTGCCTGCATTTCCTCCTCTGGCCTCTCCGCGGAGGTCTGTGTTTATACACGCAAATTTCACCTGGTTCTCTCCGGCTACACCAATGGAAAGGACTCTGCCTTTTTCCTGCAATGCTTCTTCGGTCTCAAAGGAGTTCTTTCCCCATAAGTCTTCCGCATCCCTTATCTCCACATTGTCATCATTGATGGCAATATAGACAGGCTTCTCTGCTCTTCCCTGTATGATAATGAAATCATACCCTGCTTTCTTTATCTCGGCACCGAAGTACCCGCCGACATGAGAATCGAGATACAATGAGGTCAGCGGTGATTTCGTGACCACGCACCAGCGGCCGGAGGTAGGTGCTAAGCTGCCTGTCAGTGGGCCTGTGGAGAGGATCATCACATTCTCCGGTGACAGCGGATCGACACTCGGATCGATCTCATCGAAGAGTATCTTCGCTCCGAGACCCTTCCCACCGATAAATCTCCGAGCATCATCTTCGTTCAGTGATTCCTCTGAACTTTTGCCGGTAGTGAGGTTAACTCTCAGGACTTTTCCTGTATAGCCGTACATATTATCACTTTGGTACTGCCAGATCCTTTGGACCCTGCTTCGAGATTGTAAGCTCGGGATTGATCTGATCTATCAGATTCCTGATCGTCTCCGCATACTTCACCTTCTCCCGTACCAGATTTGCAAGAAGGTCCTCCGAGGTCCATGGTCTGTAAAGTCCGCTGCCTATCGCCAGGGCTGTTCCGGGTTCTATCTTGAAGTAGCAGGGTGAAGTAAGACGTGCCAACTCTGCTCCTTCCCACATCCTGTTAAATCCTCCCATTGACTCTGAAAGGATTATGTGAACATCAAGCGGTATCTTTACGGCCTTTCTAATCGACGCAAACATCGGGAGGGATAGATCGCCCAGTGGATTGAATGTATCTGCTCCCAGCGATTCCAGTACCTTCGCACCTGCTGCATTTCCATGTCCGGCATATATGGAGACCTTAAATACCGTATCTTTGGGTATGAGGCCATCTTCTCTCAACTTTGAGACCAACCATAGAGCCCCTTCATCCATAACAAGAAATCCTCTGAACCCCATTTCTGCACACCGCATTATGTCTGCAATAAAGTACGAGAGATTGTCACTCCCTCGGGTCCTTGCTCCGGAAAGTGCTCCTTCTGGAGTTGCTATCTGTCTTCCTGTATCCCATCCACTCCTGGGTCCGGGTGTTATAATAACCTCCATGTTCTTTTCCTTTGCAAGCTTCGCAAAATCTTCGAGTTCCTCGTCATCTAAGTAGGTGGAGCCCATCACAGTGCTTATCAGTCGATGGATGGGTATATCTCTTTCTTCCATCTCATCCACCAAAGCCTCAAGGGTGGAGAGATGTTCCACTCCGGAAACTTCCATTCTGTAGTTTGCACCATCCGGGAATGTCAGAGAAGAGGTCGGCAGTTCGTATAAATCTCTTCCCGGTACTCCGTACTTTTCCATAGCTTTTCTTATTTCCTTTATGTCCATATATATTCCTCCTGTATACTCTTAGCAGTATCCTTGTATGTACTCTCCGCGACAGCCATTTATATAATTTTTGGTCGTTTTATTAAACGTTTTTATAAAGAAACAAAAGGTTTTTAAACAAAAATGCAAAAAAGAGAGTATGCGTGCAAAACTCGGAGAGATAGATGAACTGGATCATGGGATACTAAAGGAACTGAATAAAAACTCACGAATAACATACAGAAAACTCTCCAAAATACTCAAAAAAACCCCTGCAACTATTTTGAACAGGATAAAATCTATGGAAGAACGGAAAATCATTAAGAGATACACTATCGATGTAGACTATGAAAAACTGGGATATACGATGAATACTTTTATAAAAATAAGGGTAAAAGATGGAAACCAACGAAAATTGGGGGAGATGCTCAGAAAGCATGAAAATGTTGATTTTACCTATGAAATAACAGGAGAGTACGATTTGATGATTAGAGTGAGATTTAAAAATGCAAAAGATCTGGATAATTTTGTCAATGAAATGCTCGAGTTAAACCTTGTAGAACGAACAAATACGATTCTTATTGTCACAAAGTATTAACATACAACAACATTATATACTCTCAAAAAAGTCCAATGATGAAAGAAAGAGCGTATCTCTATGCGTTTGGTGCGGTGCTGGCATGGTCTACGGTAGCTACTGCCTTTAAAATTTCCTTACGATACGTAGACTATCTCCACCTTCTATTTTATGCCTCCCTTACCTCAAGCATTGTTCTCTTCATCATACTGTTTGCTCAGGGAAAGCTTACCCTTCTCCGAAGGTACTCAAAACGGCAGTATCTTCATTCATTACTGCTCAGTGCGTTAAACCCCTTTCTTTACTACCTTATACTCTTCAAAGCATACTCGCTCCTTCCGGCACAGGTGGCGCAGCCGTTGAACTGCACCTGGCCGGTAATTCTTGTTCTTCTGTCTATTCCTCTCCTCGGTCAGAAAATAGGGCTTAGAGAAATCCTTGCGATTCTTATCAGCTTCTCTGGTGTGGTTATTATCGGAACACGAGGTGATCTGACGGCTCTGAAAATCTCAGAACCTTTTGGTGTGGCACTGGCCCTCGGCTCCTCGGTGATCTGGTCTCTATTCTGGATCGCTAACCTAAGAGATGAAAGGGATGAGGTGGCAAAACTCTTCCTTAATTTTTCATTTACCTTTGTTTTTGTTCTGATCTCCATAGTTCTCTTTTCCGAGATAAGGGTCCCACATATCAATGGGCTGATCGGTGTTGCATACGTGGGAATCTTTGAGATGGGCATTACATTCGTGCTCTGGCTCAAAGCCCTAAAACTCTCGGAGACAACGGCCACGGTGAGCAATCTCATATTTCTCTTCCCGTTTATCTCACTCATCTTCATCCATCTTATACTCGGAGAAGAAATACTCCCCTCGACAATAGCCGGACTATTTCTCATAGTAACCGGTATCCTCATTCAGCGCTACAGAAGAACGGCACCGCAGTAACCCGTCTAACAGAAAAGAAAGAAGGTATCAATAGACAAAAATATTTATAAAGTACCGCAGCTACTGCTATTATGACAGTACGGATCTTTGTAACTGGCGGAACATTCGACAAGGAGTACAATGAAATAACTGGGGAGCTCTTCTTCAGAGATACACATGTGGCTGAAATGTTAAAGTTAGGACGATGTAAGCTCAACGTTTCCATCAGAACGCTTATGATGATCGACAGTCTGGATATGACAGCTGCCGATAGAGAGATTATCCTTGAAAACTGTAAAAAGACAAAAGAAAACAGAATTGTTGTTACCCATGGTACAGATACCATGGTAAAAACTGCCAAAATTCTTGCAGAAGAGATAAAAGAAAAAACAATCGTACTAACCGGCGCAATGATTCCCTACAAGTTCGGAAGTTCCGACGGATTGTTCAATCTGGGTAGTGCTCTCTCCTTTGTCCAGGCACTGCCTCACGGCGTATACGTGGCGATGAACGGGAAATACTTTCCATGGGACAATGTTCGAAAAAATAAGAAAACTGGTACTTTTGAAGAAAAAACATAAAATACTAATTGGATACGCTGGATGTGATGGTATGAAGATTGAAAAAACACTCTCTCGATATGTGAAGGCACTGGAAAATGAGAGTTACGATGAGGTGATGAGCCTTTTCGCAGAAAATGCTGTCGTTGTCTCTCCTCTCTATGGAAGAATGGACGCTTCGTTATTCTATCGTGATCTCTTTGAGGACACCCAAAAATCAACGATAACGCCTCTGAATCTCTTTACAGCCAAAAACAACGGCCGCACCGGTGCTGTTCATTTTTTGTATACCTGGACCCTGAAAAACGGCACGATCACCTCCTTTGAGTGTGTTGACATCGTTCAGTTTGCCAGTGACGGCAAGATACAGCAGTTGACGATTATTTACAATACCGCTGCTATCCGCGAGGAATTTAAGAAAATGAAAGGAACCTAAGGTACCTTCTCCCGCACATCAACGGACCGTACATGCCCCTGCAGTCCCTCTGTTTCTGCGAGTACCTTCGCGGTGAGACCTATCTTTCTCCCTCCTTCCTTCGTAACTCTCAGCGTTGTCTGAAGTTTCAGAAAGTCCATCACGCTCAAGCCGCCGGTATACCGGGCCGAGGTATTCGTAGGCAACGTATGGTTCAGCCCGCTGCTGTAATCGCCGAGTACCTCGGAGCTATAGGTTCCTATAAAGAGGGAGCCATAATTTCTCAGCTTTTTCGCATATTTTTCTGCGTTTTTTACCTGGAGTTCCATATGTTCAGGTGCCTTTTTGTTTGCAATCCCGATTGCATCATCCAAACTCTTTACAAGAATACTCAAGCCGCCGTTCTCTATCTCCTGTTCCTTTATCATTTGAGTCACGTCCTCTGCAAGCTCTGAAGACGGCGTGACCAAAATAGGCAGCGCATCCTTATCGTGTTCTGCCTGCGCAAGAAGATCCGCGGTAATAACAGCAGGATCTGCCGTCTTGTCGGCAATAATCATGAGCTCTGTGGGACCAGCAATGAAGTCAATCCCTACTTCTCCAAAAACTTCCTTTTTTGCTGATGTGACGTACGTATTTCCAGGTCCCACAATCTTGTCCACGCGAGAAATAGTCTCTGTTCCGTACGCCATCGCTCCAATGGCCTGGGCACCTCCTACTGCATAGACTTCTTCAACGCCGACAATACTCGCTGCTGCGAGAACTGCGTTGTGAATAGAGCCTTTGTAGGCTGGAGGCGAACAAATCAAGATCTCTTTCACCCCTGCCAGCTTCGCCGGAACAGCACACATGAGCACTGAAGAAATAAGAGGGAATTTTCCACCCGGAACATAAATGCCGACCCTCTCTATGGGTACAACCCTCTGTCCTGCAGTTGCACCGGAAACAATCTCTTCTTCAAAATCGGTAAACTGAGATAACTGCTTCATTGCAAATTTCTCGATATTTTCAGCGGCAGTGTTCATGGCTACAATAACCTCTTTATCGGTACATTTGTAGGCTCTCTCTATCTCGTTCTTCTCTATTTTTAGCTTATCCAGAGAAACTCCATCAAACTTCTTTGTGTACTCCTTCACCGCCGTATCGCCTCTTTTCCGAACATCACGGAGGATCTCTCTCACGCGAGAGAGCCCCGCAGGTTCCTCATACGTAAAGAACCTGTCATCGAGATCTCGTGGACTAACAATTTTCACTTCTTTCTCCTCCTTGCAAGCTCATTAAGTACGTCTTCTACCGAAATGCCGTGTTTCGCGAGAAGAACGGTCAAAAAATACATAACATCCGCACTTTCCCATATAACCTCATCTTCTGTCCTTGCTTCCATTACTTCCTGCGCCTCTTCGAGAATCTTTTCCCTGAGACGCTCATCGGAAAGAGATGCAGTATACGATCCCTGAGGCTTTTTTTCAAGCCGGTCTCTGAGAACGGCATGGAGTTCATGCAATCCGTAATGCTTATCGCCAAAGCAAGAGTACGAGCCGGTATGGCAGGCAACGCCTTTTTGGTTCACAGTGGTAAGCACCGCATCTCTATCGCAGTCTGCTCTCATTCGTATAAACTTCTGAGTGTTGCCCGAACTTTCTCCTTTTTGCCAGAGTTTCCCTCGAGATCGGGAGAAATACCACATTTTCCTTGTTTCAAACGCCTTTTTAAGCGACTCTTTGCTACTGTACGCAAGCATAAGCACCTGACCAGAGGTATTCTGCGTGATTGTTGGGATGAGATCGCTTTTCCATGAAAGAGACTCGATAAAGGCCTCTGCGAGATCGATTTTCTCTTTGTAGAGCGCCATACCAAGCTGAGCATCCACACCCAATCTTGAAAGTTCTGCAACCTCCCCCATGGTGCTCACGCCTCCGGCAACGGTGAGCTCACGCGTCGTCACCTCGGTGAGTTTTTTCACCATGGGCATATCAATGCCTTTCATTGTTCCCTCTCGCTCCACACAGGTGAAAAGAAACTCGGAGGCGTACTTCTCAAGAAAGGGCACGGTCTCGTAAAGATCAAGTCCTGTCGTATGTTTCCATGCATCTGTCACGATCTCATTGTGGAGAGCATCGATGGCGATAATAAGCCTATACTCCCCTATTTCCTTTGTGAGCTTCTCAAGGAACGCGTGGTTAATCGTATCGTTTTCAAAGGCCTTAGAGCCAATAATCACCTTCTCGGCGCCAAGAGACACCAGCTCACGAGCCTTCTCAACAGTTCGCACTCCGCCACCCACGCGGCACTCGCCACGGCTCAGGAGCTCTTTGATCATCTCGGCATTATTGCCCTTGTTCATGGCCGCATCGAGATCGATGACCGCTATTTTTCCGTATCTGTCAAAATTCCTGGCCAGGGCAAAAGTATCCTCTCTCTCAAGCATCTTTTTCTCCCCCTGTCTGAGCTGCACGGTCTTCCCATCCATAAGATCGATAGAAGAGATAATCATCTCATGCACACTCCTTTCTCTCGTAAGTACTCCTTGATCTCTGGAATCGTATAATCACCATAGTGTAACAGGGAGGCAAGAAGAACAGCATCTGCCTTCCCCTTCGCCACTGCCTCATAGACCTGCTCCAGGGTACCCGCTCCTCCGGAGGCAATAACTGGAATATTTACGGCCTGAGAGACTTTCTTTGTGAGCTCAAGATCGTATCCCTCCTGCGTTCCATCTCTGTCCATGGAGTTAAGCAGGATCTCGCCTGCACCCAGTTCTTCACCTTTTTTTGCCCAGGATACGGCATTGACCCCTGTATTATTACGTCCTCCATGAGTAAAGGCACACCAGCGCTTTCCAGTTCTCTTCGCATCGATGGAGAGCACAACACACTGAGATCCAAATGCCTGTGCACCTTTGGAGAGAAGGGTGGGCCGTTGAAGAGCAGCAGTGCACAGTGCAACCTTATCTGCACCTGCCCTCAGTGCCTTTCTCATATCCTCAACGGTATGAAGCCCGCCTCCAACGGTAAGGGGGATAAACACCTCCTCTGATACCTTTTTTACCGTATCAATAAGGATCTCGCGGCTCTTATACGATGCGCCAATATCGAGAAAAGTCAGTTCATCGGCACCTTGACCGTTGTACCGTCTCGCCAGCTCAACAGGGTCACCTGCATCTCTAAGTTCCTTAAACTGCACTCCCTTTTTTACCCTGCCTTCATCCACGTCAAGACAGGAGATTATTCGTGTCGCTAACATTTCCTCACCCAGTTTTTTAGGAGTTTAAGTCCCGTATTACCGCTTTTCTCGGGATGAAACTGAACCGCATAGCTGTTTCCCTCCCCAATGACAGAAGGATAGTTCACACCGTACTCCGTGGTACCTACAACAATATCCTCCTCTGTCTGAAGATGGTACCCATGCAAAAAATAAAAAAAGGAGTTATCCTTTATGCCGCTCATTAAGGGGGAGTTCTTCTGTATTTTCACCTGGTTCCATCCCATCTGCGGTACCTTGCGCCCCTTAAATCGTACAACTCTGCCTTTAAATACGCCAAATCCATCGGTACCTTCAGCCTCCTCGCTCTCCTCAAAGAGAAGCTGCATGCCAAGACAGATGCCCAGAAAGGGTTTTTCTGATCGTATCCAGTCCTCAACACGATTGTACATTCCGGAAACTCTCAGCCGCTCAGCCGCAGAACGAAAAGCGCCTACCCCGGGCAGTATGAGTTTATGAACATCCTTAAAGTCCTTTGGTGAGGTAACCATCTGGGGCTCCTCCCCAAGGTATCCCAATGTCCTCTTTACTGATTGAATATTGCCTGCTCCATAATCAATTATTCCTATCATAACATCCCCTTCGTGCTTAAAGTTTGATCCTTGCGCCCTTCCTCAATCCTGCATGCCATTTTTAACGACCTCCCAAGAGCCTTGAATACTGCCTCTATCTTGTGATGGTCTGAACGACCATAAATAACGGCTATGTGGAGACTGGCCCCAAAAGATGTGACGAAGGCCCTAAAAAAATCCTCTAGTAACTCTGTAGAAAATTTTCCAACTTTTTCCTTTTTAAACCCTGCATTCATGAAAAAATACGGCCTATTGGATATATCCACCGCAGTCATGACCAGCGCTTCATCCATGGAGCAAATAAAAAATCCCGCTCTTTTTATTCCTTTTTTATCGTTCAGAGCCTCCTTAAAGAGCTGGCCAAGGACAATCCCCGTATCTTCCACTGTGTGGTGTTGATCCACCTCTAAATCTCCTTTCACCTTTATTTCAAGGTCAAAAGACCCATGTTTGGCAAAAGTCTCCAGCATATGGGTAAAAAATCCTATTCCGGTATCTATCTCACTCGTTCCTTCTCCATCAATCTTAAGTGCTGCATTTATTTCTGTTTCCCTTGTTTTTCTCCCAACGGTAGCTTTTCTTACCATACTATCTCCTCTATTTCATTTACACTCTTCAAGATATATACCACGTTTTCCTCCCTTATCCCCCCCAGACCGATAGATACAGGAATAACACCTGCAGAAGTTGCGGCACGAAGGTCATCAACGGTATCGCCGAGATACAGTGCTCGTGAAATATCCAACTGCTGAACTGCCATTCTTATTCCATAGGGATCAGGTTTTTCCTTACCTGGTACTTCATCCATGGTAATGACACAATCGAAGTACTTGGCTACTTTTTCCCTGGTGAGCGTGTATACCGCCTCCTCTCTCGGCCTTCCCGTCACAATCCCAAGGGAGTACCGAGTGCTCAGCTCTCGGAGGAGGGACTTATCGAGAAGCCACTGCTCATTCGCTATATAGCCATCAAAATTTTTTCCCAAATATCGCCTTTGGAAATGCTCGATGATCGTTTCTCTGAGAATTTTCTTTCCTGAGGACCGAATGAGTGCCTCGGTGAGATCCCAGTCATTATTGTACCCTCCTCTTTTCTTGTACTCCTCTATCTCCTCCATAGAAACCTCTTCTCCCCTAAATTCTTCAGCTGTCTCCTTTATCGTGCGCCTGTACGACTCACCCACATCCACCAATACCCCGTCCATATCAAAGAGAATCCCTTGGAGCGGAAGTATCTCTCTGAGTGTCTTCAGTAAAACGATATTCCCGGTGTGAGTCCCGACTGTAACCCGGAGGTATCCTTTCAGAAGAGGAAAGGTACTCATATTCTTTACCAAAATTCCCCGTTTCCGCAGCTCACTGCAGACTCTGCTGGTTTCCTCTCCGGTCTGTACTAAAATGAAGTTTGTCTTTGTTCTGCGGGTTTTAACTCCCATTTTTGTTAACTGTGTGTGGAGAAACTCTTTTTCCTTCCGTATTTCCGTAACTACCCTTTTTATGTGTTCAGTATCCGCAATTGCCGCCCTGCCCGCAACAACGGCTGCAGAACTCACTGGGAAAGGCGGGTTCACCTTCCGTATTTCCTCTATATTTTGAGAGGCAGAGGCAATATATCCCAGTCGCAGTCCTGCCAGGCCGTAGGCCTTTGAGAATGTGTGGATCACAATGAGGTTGTCGAACCGCTCAATGAGATCGATAAAGGACTCACCGGCAAACTGATAGTATGCCTCATCGAGAATGACAATGCCCTCCACTTCCCCCATGATCTCAATGAAGGTATCTCGTGGGATCCGGGAACCGGTAGGATTTCCCGGGTTTACAATTACCGTCAGCTTTCCTCTTTGTGCGAGCAATGCTTTCTCTGGAAAAGAAAGATCCTCATTATACGGGACAGCTACCACCTCCGCCCCACGCACCTCCGCTATAATCTTATACATACTGAAATATGGAGTTGGAAGCACGATTTTATCATCTTCTGCAATGTACGTATCCATTACTGAGCGTATGGCTCCATCGGCTCCATTGGTAGGAAGTATACTCGCGGGCTGAAGGCTAAGATTAGTAGAAATATCATCTATCAACAGAGCGTAATCCGGATAAGAGCTAATATCGGCAGAATTAATATCTTTTATAGCTTCTACAGCCCTCAGAGAACAGGACTGCGTATTTTCGTTAAGATCGAGTCGTATCATTCCTCTTCGTGAGATGGGAACACTGTACGGCATAACCTCCTCCAGACCTTTTCTGGCTCTCATATCACCACCTTCATAGGATTGTACTCCAGTATATCGGTGGCACCAAGTTTCTTGACTCGCGGTATGAGTTTTGCCGCCTCTGTTCTCTTCACAGCCACTTTTATGGCGTACCCCTCCTTGCCGTAAAGAGGCGCTACCGTTGGCGACCGCATGCAGGGAAGTGCTTTGATAATTTCATCCGCCTTCCCTTTGGGAATGTTCATCTCCAGCATGACCCTCTCTCTGGCATCGAGAACTGCCTGAAAAAGTGTTTTCAGCTCATTAATCTTCTCCTTTTTTTCCGGATCCCGCAGCGCTGCTCTGTTTGCAATGAGGCGGGTGGAGGATTCCATCAGCGTTGCAAGAACATGTAGGTTGTTAGCCTCTAGAGTCCTACCCGTGGAAGTGTTATCCACAATCATATCGGCATCGTCAGGAGGAAATACCTCGGTAGCACCGTATGTTCGTAAAAAAACATGGTCGTATCCCTTTTTCTCAAGAAATGACTCCGTAATTTTTCGATACTCCGAGGCTACAACCATTTTTCTTTCATGAAGATCTACATTGAGAAGATTTTGGGGAACAGCAGCAACGATCCGCACGGGATCGAAGCCAAGATCCATCACCTCGGTAACCTCTGCACCTGTCTCCTTGACCCAATCATATCCTGTGAATCCCAGATCGTGAGATCCGAGCTCCACAAGGCTCGGGATATTTTGGGGTTTCATTATTTTTATCTCCAGGCCCTCATTACTAACAACGGGCCTGTACGACCGTTCATCTACCTCTACTGCAATGCCCGCATCCTCTATGAGGCCGATCACATTTCCATAGATCCTACCCTTCGGTATAACAATTCGTAATTTTGCCAAAATAGCACCTCCCCTTAACAAAGGAGATTATTTTATCGATGGTGATGCAGTCCTGCCACTACCTTAGAAATGCTTATGTTCCTTCTTGTACATTTCTGATCAGGACACATCATATGTTTTTATGGGCCTGTATTTAAAAAGGTTTCGATCCACCACTGCCCACAACGTACTATTTGGTGAACCGGTAGAAGATCATTTCATCTTTTTAATCTGAGCAAAAAACTCATTCCCTTTTCCTCCCTCTCTATTATGTCCTTATTTACCATATCTCTTATGGTTCTGGAGATCTTCGATCTGCTGTACCCCGTGATCTCCGGAAGCTCGGACTGATATATCTCCTCCTTCTTTTGTATAATGCCAAAAATGACCTGTTCATCGCTGGACATCTCTTCTATGGAAATCCCGTCTTCTTGAAGGACTTTCTCCTTATCGATGATCGTGTCGATCTCTCCAATGAGGATCTTCTTCTCAAGATCGATAACGATAGGGTTCCGGCGCTCCTCTGTTTCTTTCTTTTTCTCGACCATTACGTTGACATGAAACGTTACATTTATAAATGTTATGTTCAATTAATGCTTATCATTGTTGTTCATCAGATCGTTTCACGTATCCTGCAACAGTTTATAAGCTGTTGCAGAAATGCAGGGAAAAACTATTTATGTCGTTGCAAAGTATAACATATTAGGTGATAAGAAATGAACAGAAAACTACTAAGTTTGTTCGTTGCTGCTGTAATACTTGCGGCAACATTGGGGACTGTAAGTGCGGAAAACCAGAAACCCTATGCAAGAAATCCATCGATCCAGAACTCGAAGTACTTCATGCTCGAGTTCAGCATTGAATCGAATGCAGAGAAAGCGGTTCTGGTACTGGACGGAGAACAACATAAGATGCACAAAGAAGGTGAAAACTACGTCTGCCGAACTTCGTTCGAAGACGGAGATCATGAATACTACTTTTTACTGGATAAAACGAGATTTCTAGAGAAAGGAGCGTACAGAATTACGGAGGTAGAAAGAAGATGGATACTGCTGAGCTCGCTGATAAATTATCTTACATTGGGACCTACCAAGACACAGAGATGGGGAAACGAAGAAACACCAACAAAAAGTCAAGAACTTTATCAAACGTGGATCATTAGGGCAGAAGCAGCTGCATCCGTCAGCGGTCTCACTAAACGGATGGCAGTAACTTCTACGGAAGTACCTCAGAATTTTGATGTGTACCAAGTCGTGAGATCTTTGGCGACTACTGATCTTGGAAAAGGGAGAACCTTTGATATAACTAAGCCGGGAGATCTATTGGATCTTTCACAGAATGCATATACCCTTGCTTTGCAGTTAGCTAAAAGTGCAGAGACTATATCGACCGAGCTTAAGAACGCCGAAAAAATAACTATTATGGAAATAGAAGAACTATCCAAGAAATATGGTTACAAAGCTGAGTCTGTCCTGAAACAGAAAGAGACAGAGGGGTATTCAGTAGCAGAATTGTACACCTCGGCCCACATAAGCCCCCATAAGGAAACTGTATACAACGGACGTGAGTACTCCTTACGAACCGATGCATTCTGGGGTCACCCTTCGTGGTGGAGGATATTTTGGATGGATTACGACATCAATATACATGCCGCTGTACAGCCGGCGTATGACGTTGACCAGCTGACAATTCAGTCGGCAACTGTTGAGGGACAACCCGTTTTTGGGGCTAAGACTGCAGGAGGCAACAATGTGTCTCAGGCCTATGATCATAGACAAAGACACAACTACTTTAGCCATAATAAAAAGTTCCGCACAACAGTTAACGTCTCAGCACGGTTCAAGGACTACCAGGAACTACCTCCAGGACAGAACTATGCTATAGATTTGGATATTTTCTTTGGTATGGGATACTAAAACTAAAATAACTTCATTTTTTTATTTTTTTCTTAAACAAGAACCAATCCAGGCAATAACATGAAACTTACCAAAAGAACGACGATAGCCATTACAGTCATATGCCTATTGGGATTGCTCTCCTTCCCACTACACGCAGAATCCCATGACGAATGGCCAATGCTGTACAAAAATCCTCAACACACTAACTATACAGAGTGCAGGCTCCCATCGGAAATGGAGGTGTTGTGGTGTTATGAAACAGGAAAAAATATGATACGTTCTTCGCCGGCTGTTGTAAATAATAAGCTCTATATTGTACTGAGGGACTATAACCTCTGTTGTCTCGATGCTGACACCGGTAAATCAGTATGGAAGTACAAATTAGAGGGTGAAGTAAATTCTGTTTTTTGGGGCGAACTATCCTCCTCCCCCTGCGTTATCAACGGAAAGGTATATGTAGGCTCTCTGGACGGGAATATCTACTGCATAGATGCAGAAACAGGAAAAAAGAGATGGAGTTATCAAACAGGGGATGTGGTAAACTCTTCGCCTATTGTGGTGGATGGCAAGCTCTATATCGGATCGGGGGACCATAACCTCTACTGTCTCGACGCAGAAACGGGAAAGAAAATATGGAGTTATCAAACAGACAACGCTGTATATCCCTCTCCGTCCTTTTATGACAACAGGGTCTATTTGGCATCGAGAGGATGTCTTCTTTGTATCGATGCATCTACAGGAGAAGAACTATGGAGACTGAGAAAGGAAATAACAGGCGATCCTATCCTTATTGGTGCTGGAAGGCTCTATGCGGTAGGTGTAGCAGATGGTGGTATTTACTGTCTGAATACTGAGACGGGTAAGACGATATGGAGAAATGCAGATATAAAATATCCCGACTCCTTGGCCTTAGGCAACGAAAGGATATACCTCAGTATCTGGATGATGGATGACGGGAGCAGCAGTATTTACTGTCTTGATGCTGGCACCGGGGAGGTGTTATGGAGATACATGGAGAGAGGAGATGCAACATTCCTCTCTCTTGTTGTCGCAGATAATAGGGTATATGTACGTGTCACCCCATCCTATCTCTACTCTATAGACGCAGAGACAGGGGAAAAAATATGGGGGTACAAAGAAGATCTTCTCGCATGGAGTACCCCGATGACCATTGCCAACGGAAAGATCTACGCTGCTACAGCAAATATCTATTGTATCGGTCCTAAAAAAAATACCATTTATCCATATTTGATTCTCATAATACTCATTCTTGTATTCTTTCTTATAGGCTTTCTATTATGGAAAAAGAGAAAGACAATCAAAAAATTGAGTTTGACCCATAAACTAATGATACTGATAGGAATTTTTAGTTTGACACCAAACTCTCTCTTTTGGTTTCAGGGGAGTATCTCTCCTATTGAGAATATTATCATTTATACTATTCTTTATGGGGGTCTTATTGCAATTCCTTCCTTAGCAGTCCTCCTCTTTCTGGTGGAAGAGTTCCGGCAGAGTATGGTTTCTCTATTTTTTAGCTTTTATATCCCTTTCTCAGTTAGTTTTTTTATTATTACAATTGTACCACCTGAACCGATTGAGTACGTTGCTCCTCTTATCCTTTACAACTCAGTTTTTCTTCCCGCTGTGATCTACCTCTTGTTGGTTCTCCTCTCTTCAGTTCCTTTGTTGTTGAGTGAAAGAGGAAAAAATAAGATGAAAATTACGATGTCTCCTTGTTTGTTCTTCCTTGTGCTATTTTTAGTTATTAGCTATGGGTTCAATGAGAGTCCTTATGATACAGCCATGCTGTTCATTCCGTTCATGGTAGCAGTCCCCGTTATACTGTATCTTACGCGTGACAAGGTTTTGCAACGGAAAGAAGAGGAACGTAAAACGAAAGAAGGGGTTATTGAAGAAAAAAGAGAGGGTTAGTCTGAATTTTATCGAACACATAAACGTATGACTAATAACGCAACAGTAGCTACACTTGTATGTACAAATGCACACAAAGCTTATATCCCTACAGAAAAATGACAATGCATGGTGAAAACTGAGATATGTGCATATAAACCAAAAAAAACGAAATAGGAGGAGGACTGTGTGGATAAAAAAAGTTCTCTGTTGAATACATACGATTTTTTGTGAGCGATTTAAAGATCTTATGCCCGTTAACTATTGCTGTCTGGCTGGTGTACCTTGTTTACAGGATGGGGTATAAAAATGATCCGCCCACATAGATAACTGGAAGACGGTGCTTAAGAATGAAAAAGCAATACCAAAGATACGCCATAGTTTCTCTTTTTATTTTTTTCCTTAGTTTCTATGCCACCTCAGTTTATCAAAACTATCAGGAGAAACAGGAATTTGACGAATGGAAAGACGCTGTTCTGGAGAATCTCTCGAGAGACATAGCCAAACAAACTAAAAACAATGAAGTATTTTATATTAAAAAAATGAATGCCAGCTCTAATTACACTAATGAAATTTTATTTCATGAAATAGAAGACACAGAATCAGGAGACATTTTTTCGCTAATTCCGTTTAGATCAAAAAAAATGAGCATGAAAAAGTGGAACTACGTGGATGAAGTAACATATTGTCTGACAGAAGGTGCAGAAAATAGTTGGATCGAGCTTCATGATTATATTAGGAGCTTTGAAATTGAAAGCAGTATTAAAACAGGGGATTGGAACAAGGAGATCTGGCGAGAATTCTTAGAATTTTTAGATAAAGAACTTTCCGACCATGAAAAGATACAGAGAGAATATCAGTTTGTCAAAAAAAAGATTGAAGAGGATACAGACATCCAAAGTTTAAAAAACTTCCATAACAATATGATACAGAGATACAAAGTAAATATTGAAGGGGGTGAAACGGTGAAAGCCCTATTTGATCTAGGAACTCTCAAATCTTTTGATACCCTCATGAAAAAGGGGGGAAAATTACCCTATTTTTCTGAAAAGGAATATCCCCTCATGAAACAAGAGTATTTAGCACTGATAAAACAAAATCTGAAATGTTCAGTCCCCGTGACGCTCTGGATAGGAATGGTGTACATCGCCGCTTCTCTACTGATAAGGAGAAAATATTATGATTAGGTCTAAATCCAAAAAACTCTCTTTTTTTCTTTTATTATTCTTATTCTTCTTCTACACCCCCCTCTATTTTTGAGAACTACAGTATAAACAATGATTTTCAGGGGGGATGGAAGGGATACTACTTTGATTTCTGCAGCAATGGAGATATCATAGTTCATGACGGCAGCAGCATCTACAGTCATTTTATAGATTATGGCAACTTAGGGGGCAATACGGAAGTGATGCAGAAACCTCACCTCCACCAGCGGGGCCCCCTTGTATCGTGGAAGTTTCATTGTTCTACTCGTGGTGATTGGCGTTGTTCTGTACTTGTTCGTTGGGAGATCTGAGTGATAGATATTAGTAGTACATTTATATACTCTAAAAAAGTTACACCCTAATCGAAACCTTTTTAAGTAAGTACTTACTATCATTTGCATGTCACCGAAAGAGAAGACAGAGAAAAAGATCCTCGACGCTGGTCTGAAGTTATTCTCCTGCCACGGCTACATCGGAACGACGACGAAGAGAATCGCAGAGAAGGCAGGAATAACCGAGGTAACCCTTTTTCGGCACTTCGGCTCTAAAAGAAACCTTTTTTACGCTGTTCTGGAACGAGAAGCAGATGTTGAGGACAAAATACCAGAAGGGGGTATGATACCGACAGAAGATATACCCGCAGATCTCACCAAAATTGGAATGTTCGTGTTCAAAAACATGGTCCCAAGAGCAAAGTTCATGAAGATAGTCATGGTAGAGACCAGCAGGAATCCTGAGGTCTTCGAACATATATCATCAGCACCGTTCGAGGTTCTTGGAAAACTTATAGAGTACTTTTCTCAAGCTAAGAGTAAAGGGTTACTCAGAAACATCGATCCCAATATAGCCGCCATTGCATTCTTCAGCTTCTTTTTCCGATCAGTTATCGCAAAGGGTTTCTTAGGAGAGGATGTCTTCATGGAGATGAACCAAGACTCCATACAAAAGTTTGTAGAAATATTTGTAAATGGAACTAAAAAGAGATGACACTATGTCAGTAATAGAAACAAAAAACTTGACAAAGAAATTCGGAGAACTTACAGCAGTGGACTCGCTGAGCCTTAAGGTGAAAGAAGGCGAGATCTACGGCTTACTCGGACCGAACGGCGCCGGCAAAACAACGACTATAAAAGTACTGTGCGATCTCTTAAAAGCTACCGATGGAGAGTCCTACGTTCTCGGGAAGAAGATCCCGGATAAAAGCACGGCACAGTCCATAGGGTACATGCCTCAGGTGATGGCACTGTATGTCGGATTAACAGTGCACCAGAATATGGGTTTCTATGGTCAGATATTTGGGCTTAAAAAGGATGAGATCCTCAAAAGAGAAAAAGAGCTTCTTGAGTTTGTAGATCTGCAGGGGCGGCGAGATGAGTTAGTTGCGAACCTGAGCGGTGGGATGAAGCACAGACTCTCTCTGGCCTGCGCATTGATCCACGAGCCTAAACTTCTCTTCCTTGATGAACCGACAGTAGGCGTGGATCCAGAGTTGAGGGTCTCGTTCTGGGGCCATTTCAATGAGCTTAAAAGCGGCGGTATTACCCTTCTAATCACAACACATTACATGGATGAAGCGAGACACTGCGATAGGATAGGTTTCATGAGAAAGGGGCAGCTGATCGCCGAAGGAACTCCTGAGGAACTGCTTAAAGAAACAGAGACAAACTCACTTGAGGATGCTTTCCTAAAATTCGCGGAGGGATGAAAATGAAGCTCTACAGGATTTTAGCAGTTGCTAAGAAGGTATTCAGAGACCTAAAAAACGACAAACGTACGGTCGCGCTTATTTTTATCGCACCTATATTCTCAATGTTCGTTTTCGGTCTTGCATTCAGTGGGAATGTGAAGAATGTGCCGGTAGTTGTTGTGAATAAGGATGAAGGACTCGGTCCCGTCTCAGTTGCAGATGAGATCATATCTAATCTGGATAAGGAGGTACTGAACATTGAGTATCTGGATAATGTGAAGGATGCAAGAGAAAGGGTGGAAAACGGAGAAGCCTACGCTGTCATCGTATTCTCCGAAAATCTTACAAAGGAGCTTCATGGAGGAATGGCATCCCCCTCTGAGAATCCAACAATTAAAATTATGGCAGATAAGAGCAATGTAAATATCGCAGATTCCATAATGAAAACATTAAATGGCTCCATTCAAAAGACGATAAAAAGTATGGGGAGTCTTGGTATTGAATCAGAGGCTGTATACGGAGAGGGTGCGGAGTTTATCGACTTCTTTGTTCCGGGAATTATGGCATTTGTTGTCTACCTTCTCACGACACTTCTCACGCTGATATCATTTGTCGGTGAGCGGACCTCGGGTACCTTGGATCGGCTTCTGTCAACACCGCTGAGAGAAACTGAGATCGTCGCGGGGTATGCAATAACATTCAGTCTTCTGGGCACCATGCAGGCAGCATTCCTCCTTGCCATAGGGATTCTGGTCTTTAATATCACCATCATCGGCAACGTTGTGCTCGCCTTTGCTGTAGTGGCAGTTCTGGCCATTGCCTGTCAGTCCCTGGGTATCCTGCTCTCAAGTCTGGCAGACAGAGAGGCACAAGCCGTTCAGTTCCTTCCATTCATAATCCTTCCGGCATTTCTACTTTCGGGTATTTTCTGGCCGCTGGAGGCAATTCCTTCATGGTTGAGGCCTGCCTCATATCTTGTGCCACCAACCTATGCTATAGATGCCTGCCGCTCCGTGATTCTCCGCGGCTGGGGATTGGAGAAGATATGGACGGATGTGGCAGCTCTGTTTGTATTCGCCGCTGTCTTTCTGACGATAGCAGTTATATCGTTGAAGCGGAGGGGATAGTAAAACATCTTCATGATCGAAGAACCGTAACTGTGGGAACACTGAGTTTCAGGAGATAATTTATTAACTTTCTATTAAACAATTAACTCATGAGGAAAAGACAGGCTGAGATAAAAACATTCTGCAAAGAGAACAACCTAAAATCCCCACCAGAGTATAGAGTACTCGATCTGGTCTCAGAGGTTGGCGAACTGGCAAAGGAAATTTTAAAAATGTCTGATTACGGGAGAAAAAATACAAGAAGAGACTGGAGAGAGGTTCTGCAAGTTCTGGGAGATAGGAGGTCTTATCCATGTCCTACAAAAGAAAAGAACTCTATTTCTCTCTGACGCTGCCTCTTGTAGCATTTTTTATTTGTATGTCGTTCTATTTTTTATTTAATAATCTCCTCCTTTTTACAGTATATATTATCCTGTTTTTCCTAACATGCCTCTTTCAATCGTACTGCTGTACCTATCAGGGCTGTCCGTATATCGGAGGATTTTGCCCTGCGGTGGCGGAAATCTACCCATCAAATTTACTTGCAAAGCTACTTTTGAAAAGAGGGATCAAAAAATCAAAAGAGGCTTTTACCGTCTGCGCCAGTGGAGCATTTATCTCTTTAGTTATGTTCATACTATTTCCCCTGTACTGGATGCTAACGGTCCACGCCGTCTGGGGGATACTCTACCTCCTCTATCTCTTCCTTTACTTCCCCTTCTTTTTCCTCAGTATCTGCCCTTTCTGTGCGATAAAAAGAACCTGTCCGGGCGGACAGGTACATGCAATATTTAGAAATCGAAAAATATAAAAAGACAGATGAATATCATTATAGAAGTGATACAGTGGAAAGAAAAAGAGTAACCATGGACAAATCGTTGAAATCAATCTGGGGTATTGCGATTCTCCTGATGGTACTGGAAACTGTACTTTTTGTGCTCTTCCATGATCCTCCTCGTGTCTGGCTCGGAAATCTTGGTTGGGTAATCCTCTGGATTGCTGCATTCCTTGCAGTTATACCGATCTTCACATTTCGCAAAAAGGGAGGGGTAGCAAAGGGGAAGAGCTATATCGAGAGAACAACCCTCGTGAACACCGGACTCTACGCTCTTGTACGGCACCCACAGTATCTCTCATTTATACTCATCTGTGTCGGTATTATTATGGCCGCACAGGAATGGTTAATCAGTATCATCGGCATTCTTGCCACGGTCCTCATCTATTTTGCTATACGACGTCAGGATCGGTTCCTCGTCGAAAAATTTAGTGATACGTACATCGACTATATGGTGTGTGTGCCGCGAGTGAATATACTGATAGGCATTGCCCGGTGGATGAGAAGAAATAGGTAAATAAGAGGAATACAAAATGACAAAGTTAGAGAACTGGTTTTACAGATACAACGCCTGGTCGTTCAGCAAACATCGACTCTGGGGACTGTGCAAACGGGCTTACTACTACAGGTATATCGGAACGGCTCTAAGGGAATCTGAGGAATTGGATATAGAAAAGCTGAAGATGCTGAAAAATCTCAACTCAAGGTTTGCCCTCCGGGGCAAACTTATCCACGAGGTTATTGAGAATCAGATAGGGCAGTATTACCTCGGACGGAAGATGAACAAAGGAGTTGCAGAGGCTCAGTACACCCAGCGAGTTGACCAGTATAGAGAAACACCTAAAGAAACTCTTACCGAGTACTTTAACGGATATCCCGTAGGAAAAACATTCTTTGATAACATTCGAACAGACGGGCTTGACCAGATCGGTATGTTTTTTGGAGCCATATGGCCCCAGTTTGAGGATCTGGAGTATTTAAAACACGAAGAATTTGACAGGTTCAGGGTGGGAGACGTTAAAGCCGTGGTTAAAGTTGATTATATAAGCAAGACAAAGGATGGTACGTTAGTCGTATCGGACTGGAAAACCGGTGCTGATAAAAAGGAGTATGAAAGCGATCTGCAGCTCGGATCATACGTACTGTGGGCAACGGAAAACTATGGAATCCCTCCTCGCGAGATCAGAAGCGAGCTTGTTTATCTAACAACAGGCATTATGCGATCCTATGAGTTCTCAGCTGCACAGCTGCGAGAGATCAAGAAGAAAATCACAGAGGATTTTAAAGATATGAATGAAACCTATGAGATTGAGCATTTTAAGCCGACCCCAAGTCCCAGAAAATGTCTGAGTTGCCAGTTTGCCACCGTCTGTCCTCGGTCGATGGTCGGAGAGTAAGTGGACGGAAATATATGAGGAGATCCCGATACACTATTCTCACTCACCCATTATGCTCTTCGCCAGATTCCGGGGCTTTACAATCCCATCATATTTTGCTGTGAGTTCTTTGTAGATGAGTTCATCGTTAAGGATATCTTGTGAGATTTCAATGAAATATCTCATTTTCTCAATCCACCACGCATTATTGCTGTCAGCGCAACAGTAATCGGCATTATCAAAAATATCCGCAGCTTTGACGATCAGGGCATCTCTTCCCGCGCTGCGACACCGATCAAAGGTCTCTTTATACCGTTCGACTGTATCATCGATCGCTTCGTCAAAGCTGTTCGCCGCAACAAGGTTACTAACAGTTTCACCAAACTGTGACCTGACCTCCTCGAGCGATGTTTTGCTGTCCTCAATGACATCGTGCAAAATACCGGCGATTACAATGTCTTTTCGATAGGCGAGATTATAGAGATGGATACCGACGCGTATGCTGTGTAAGATAACGGGTTTTGGATTATGTCCTGCTTTGTGGATTGCAAACACTAAAAAGGTGATTGCCTTCTCGATTTCCTCATCGTTATCAGCATTTTTCATGAATAATACCTCACTCAACAGTCACGCTCTTCGCCAGGTTCCGCGGTTTGTCGATAGGAAGTCCTTTTTCCTTCGCGATGTAGTAGGCGAGCAGCTGACCGATAGCGGTGGAGGTGATGGCAACCTTCTCGTCTTTGGACGTAGTGAGGCGGAAATCGGGTGAGAGTGAGTCATCATTGGAGATGGTGATCACATTTGCACCGCGCGCCTCTACCTCTTTGGTATTGGAGATCATCTCGTTGTCGCCCTCGGGAATAAGCGATATGATAGGAGTACCCTCTTCTATTAATGCGAGTGTTCCGTGTTTGAGTTCGCCGCCCATCATGCCCTCAGCATGAATGTAAGGGATTTCCTTGAGCTTCAGGGCTATCTCCCGGGCGATGGGGTATGTAAGGCCCCGTCCAAGAACGTAGATATCGTTTTTGGCGGAAAGTGTCTTGGCAAGCGTTTTTATCTTCTCCTCGTTATCATCTATGGTTTCTGCGATGCGGTCGGCTAGTGTCTCGAGATTAATATCCAATCCATTGAGGTTTGCAAGATACAGGAGGAGGGATATCTGATTGATGAAGGTTTTGGTAGCGGCAACGCAGACCTCCTGACCTGCCAGTATCTCCAGAGAAAGATCAGAGATTCTCTGGATACTGGAGTACGGAACATTCACAATGGAGGCTATCTTCGCTCCTTTTTCCCTGGCAAATTTTAATGCCTTAAGAACATCCATCGTTTCTCCGGACTGTGAAATCGGAATTACAAGCGTGTCTTCATTAACATTGACAAAATGCCTGAACTCCGAGGCGATAATTGCCTGGGACTCGATATTCACCTTGTTCAGAAAGTAAACGCCGAGGAGACTGGCAAAATAACTCGTTCCGGAAGCCACAAAGCAGACCCTGCCCGCATTTTCAATCATGGAGTTTAGCTCGCAGATCCGTCTGTGCTGCTCATTTTCCAACGAGTGAATAATCCGTTTCACTGCTTTTGGCTCCTCCTTTATCTCCTTTAGCATGTAATGGTCGTATTTTTCCTTTTTTTCCTCGGAAAACTGCCAATCAAACTCCTTTGGTTCTTTTTTTATTGGATTTCCCCTGCTATCATAGAAGGTGTACTTTTTTCCCACAACGGCAAACTCATTATCCTCAAAAAATACAGCTCTATTCGTCTTATCCGAGAATCCATAGATATCTGAGGAGAGGTAGATCGCGTTGTCACCGAGACCCAGTACAAGAGGCGAGTCCCGTTTAAAGGCATAGATTCTGTCCTCTCCCTTCCGCAGCAGGAGCACGGCAAAGGTACCCTTGACATCATCCATAAAATCTATAATAGCCTGCTCCATCCCTGTGTCTTTGAGTTTTTCCTCAAAATAATGGGCAATAACCTCTGAATCTGTATCTGATCTGAACTTATGGCCCTTTTTAAGAAGTTTTTCCTTCATGACCTCATAATTTTCGATGATGCCATTGTGAACAATAACAGTATCGCCGGAACAATGAGGATGCGCGTTCTTCTTACTGACGCCGCCGTGGGTAGCCCAGCGGGTATGGGCGATCCCCGTGGTGAACTCAGTATCAGCCATTTTTTCTATAAACTCCGATATCTCACCTGTATCCTTCTCTATCGTTCCATCATTTAACGCGTACCCGACGGAGTCATACCCCCTATACTCAAGCCTTTTTAATGCGTATAGTATCTCTCTGGAGGACATATACTCCTGTGATACGATCCCTATAATTCCACACATGTGTCATCAATGAGATAATCCGTATATAAAATTTTTCTTTCAAAATCCTTTTCTTCTTTTTATTTTTAAGGCCTAAAAATAAGGATCAATGATAAAAAAGCTGTATATCAATTCAAAATAGTTTTTTCTAATAAAAAAAGGATAAAAAGACGGCTGCACAGCCAAAAATAGCTGAAATAGACCATATGAGTAGTATCAATCTTTTTTCATTGAGGCGGAGATGTGAGGTAAGAAAATTGGCAATGGAAAGGTACGGCGGCGGAACGAGAACGCCATTCTCTATTTTTGTAGGACCGTACGACTTTCCGGAAAACCCTATCCTGAGCTTCAGGAAAAACTCCAGTATCTGCGGAAAGAGGCAGACCGCTGCAATAAACTCCATCTTGGTAAGAATACCGATCCCTGCAATAACGCCGCCTATGGCTAAGGTGCCGGCATCTCCGGGGAAGACTCGAGAAGGATACCCGTTGAAGACCAAAAAGGCCAGCAGCACAGCAATAAATGGAACTGCCATCTCAGGGTCCTTTCCAATCACGCTCAGGGACAGAGCCAGTGCAGTGCCGGCAATAATACCGCTGCCTATGGCTTCACCATTGAACCCCGCAAGAATATTGGTGGAGTTCGCAGCCGCTGTTATTCCTATGGGCACCAAAAGGTAGTAGAGATATGAAAAATCGATGCTAAAAAACAGGAAGCTAATTACCGTACTCTCCACAGAAAATATAAGTGGCATTCCCGCCAGAAAACAGAGAAAAACCTTTAGTAACTGAGGAATACCCTTAAAATCATCGTAAATCCCTATCAACGTAATAAATCCAAGGGTGAGAAAAAAATAAAACTCCTGTAAATACAACAGAAAAATCATATAAGGTATGATAAAGGCTATCCCACAGGACTCCGGGATATGCACCGTATAAGGCTTATGCAGATCCCTTCCCACTCGTCCGATGGATCTCATATACCGTGCGGTAAGGTACGTGAGTACGAGAACAGAAATGAAGACAGTAGCCAGTATCATAAAGAGCCTTAACAGTTGATCTTTAAAAAAATTTGTTAATACTTACTCCTGTTCCCAAAGATCATTCCCTTAAACATTCCTTTTCCGTCCTCATAGATGATCTCTCTCGTGAACCTTCGCGTTTCTTCCAGCGGGAGTTTTTCCACATCCTCCAGTACGCCTTCATGCCATTTCGTTATTGTCTCATTGACTCGTATGGTATACACCGGTTTTTTTAGTTTCTCAGCATGCTCAAGAACAGTCCATACACTCACGGTATATTTTTCTTCCAAGGCCATTCCTACCACAGCATCCATTTCCGTTAAATCCTCTTTCCATCCCTGTATCTGCTTTTTATTTAAGTTTGAAGGGTTTATTATCTCCAGATCCTCCCCAAGCTCAGATTTTATTAACTGCAGGCATCGTTTTTCTGTTCTTGAGTGGTATGTTATCGAAGGATGAATAAAATACACTTTTTTCTCAGACATATGCCCGATATGGACTGAAGAAATAAAAAGGTTACTGGTTAAACTATCCAAAAATTTTATATACTTCCTAAAACATCAGTATGTTATGAATAAAAAAATCGCGGTGATTTTCTTGATCATCTTTTTATCGTATCCAATAGGCCTATACGGAGCACAGGATGATACGTTGCCCTCTCCAGAAATAGAATCGCATGCCTTTCCTGAGTTCGTCCATCCGGGAGAGGAAGCAACAATTAGAGTGACCGTTAGAAATGACATGGGAGCTATGATGTGGAATACCAGGGTCTACATCGATACCCTCAAGATCCCCGAAGAGCTCAGGGAGCATGTGGAAGTAATAGTAGGAAACAGAGGAGATCTGAACCTTCCCTCTCCTATGGTAACGGGTGACAAAGAAACTGTTGAGTTAAAGATCAGAATAACCGAGTCCTTTCCGGCACAAGAGATCGATATACCCTTCATAGTGGACGGAGATTTTGGGCCGTGTGAAGGACACGGATGCAAACCATTTCTGGTGCCTAAGTACAGCCATATAGACGTCCTGACAACGGAGTCCTCAATCCTACTCAGTCTGGATATCAAATCGTTTTTACTTCAGGCAGAGGACTGCGGAATTATCACCACGACACTGGATGTGCCCTTCACACTGCGAAATGTGGGGGCAAGCGCCGTGTACAATATCTCATTCACACTCACCTCAGAAAACCTTATCTTCGATCATGAGACTGAGCCCTCTGGAACGATCAATGAGCTCCCCGAGGGAGAGGAAATCTCGGGAAAGTTCACGATCTATCTCAATGAAACAGGGGTAGGCATCTATACAATTACAATTCGGGCCAAATACCATGATAGATATAATAAAGAGTCCTTTGTTGAGGAAAAAATCACAATGGAAGTAAGAAATGAGGCCTACACATACTACGCCAAGGCTCAGGAGTACTACAACAGCTGTGAATACTCCAAGGCAAAGGAGTTTTATATAAACGCAAAGAATAAATATGAAGAGGCAGGTAATACTAATATGGCCTTAAAGATCGAGAGAAAGATATTCAAGATCCAGGGAAATGAGAACTTCGAGCAGGCCCAGCATTACTACTTTTTAGGTGAGAGCGTAAAGGCAAAGGAGTACTATACTCAGGCCAAGGAATATTATAATAAGGCCAATTACTGTGTCATGTATAATATCTGTGAGGAAGCATTGAACAGTATTGAGGAAGGTAAAACACCTCCGCCCGAATCGCCAGGAAAAACGGAAGGACCTGGGGTCAGCGGTAGCACGGGTGGAATATTCCCAACGATAAATATTGCCTTTTATATGATAATTGCACTGTTAATTTTAGTAATAGTATACCAGAGGAGGTAAGTTTATGCCAAGATTAAAAGAGATTTTTGGTGATAGGAAGCTAAAAAAAGTGAAAAAAGAAAAAAAAGAGGAAGAAAAGAGAGAAAGAAGCGGAAACCTAAAAGGGGTAGAAGGTATAGAGTACGAGGAGGATATCCTCAAAAGAGAGGGCTTTCTGGAGTTTGGCGCCACATACGTAAAGCCTATGACGATACGGAATGAGTCAGACATCCAGAAGATCACAAAGGAACTCAATGATGGGAATATAGTCCTCGGAAACGTAACCCCCATAGCCGAAAAAGATCCCGGTGAGCTGAGAAGACTTGTGGAACAGGTAAAAGGAATCTGTAAGGGCATTGGCGGAGATATCGTGGGCGTAGGAGACTCACGGATTCTCGTAACGCCCGCCAATATAAAGGTTTACAGAGAGAAGTGACAGAGAGAGATGCGAACGAGCAGCTCTCGTCCTTTCCGTAGCTTTTCTACTATTTCCCTATCTATCTCCGCAGCAGATTTATCTGCATGTATCATCAAGGTTCTATCACAGATATACGAACTCTTCCGTATCACTATATCCGTCTCATCCGAAAAGGTTAGTCGGGGATCGAGATAACCTGTGACCCTTTCAGTGCGGCCCCCTACGATAAAATCCACCTTTATCTTTTTTTTCTTGTTTTTGTCCAGAAAAGCCTTTAGGTCTCGCAGGCCTTTATCCGCACTTACGCCTACAATACAGTCGCCCTGTTCTGTAAGATGAGGATCCTTTGTGATCTCTATAGTTGTTTCATGGGTTGCTCGTATATTTGGGTGCCCTCGGGCTCTGAGAGTTATCATCTTATCGTCTGAACATCTTTTCCTTGATCTTTGAGAGGGAAAGCTCCGCAGTGAGCACCTTCTCGGTACTAAAGATCTTTACAAGAACCCAAATAAGTACTCCCGAAAGAACCAGCACATAGGCTATACCGCTTAGAACAAGGGCATAGTTATCAAAGAGAAGGGATCTCATTGCCATCATGGAATGGGAAAAAGGTATGACAAATATAACGGCTTTCAGTACTGTCGGCATTGTGCTAAAGTCCTTCATCATCGTCACAAACATTGGTACCATGGCAAGGGCAACGACCGGGAGGTTGAGCATCTGTGCGCCTTTGTAGTTTTTAGCAAATGTGCCGAGGATCATTGAGAGGGAAAGCGCGGCAAGAAGTGTAAAGAACACGCAGACACCGATCAGAAAATAATCCGTTATCCCCAGCGTCAGTCCGTACTTCGCCAGATCAATCTGGGAAGATGCGCCAAACGAGGTCATATAGTACCCAAGTCCTACCATATAGATGATAGCCATTAAAAGTCCAACGGATGCACATCCTACAATCTTTCCGAGAACGATATAGCTCCGCCGTACGGGGAGCGTGAGCAGTGTCTCCAGTGTCTTGTTCTCCTTTTCCATCCCCATGGAGGAGATCACGGTGCCGCCGACCATCATTATAATCATCATTATAACTATCGGTACCATCGAGAATCGTGAGGAGAGAACACTGCTTACAGTAATCGGTGAGATATTTTTCATCTCCTTGTCCTTAAAAATAGTAGTCTGTGTGCGGGTTGTGGGGTTTAGAATTACATCCGGGTTCTCGCCGTCCTTTATGAGACTCCTTGATATCTCCTGTTCCGCATGCCCGATCACTCCTCCAACTACCTCAGAAGATATTGAGTCCATAAGCCCGGCACCCTTCATTACCCAGTATATTTCTAAGTTTCCCTTTTTGTTCGCATGAATGCTCTCACTGAAACCCTCTGGTATCACTAAGAGAGCCGTACCATCCTCTTTCTTTACTTTCTCAAGCCCGTTGTTTAGGTTTTCTCCTCTGTAAATAATATCTGCATGTTTATTAAAAACATCAAGAGTAATTTGAGAGAGATCGCCGCTGTCCTCATTTATAATTCCTATTACGGGCTTTTCTTCCAGCTCTTCCCCAATACCCTCCATCATATTCCCCATGGCCCCAAATACAAGAGCCATGACAATTATGGGAAGAAATGTGGCAGGGGTGAGGAGCTCCTTTATCTCCTTAAGTATGATTGTCTTTAGACCTCTCATTGTATCACTCCCGTGAAGACTTCTTCAATATTGTCTGCATTATACTTTTCCTTCAGCTCGACAGGATCTCCCTGTTCCACTATTTTTCCCTCATTTATAAGTGCAATGGTATCGCAGAGAAACTCCACCTCCAGCATATTATGGGAGGATAACAGAACTGAACTTCCTCTTTTTGTCGAGTTTTTTATAATCTTCCTTATCTCCTGGGCATTTATCACGTCCAGACCCGAGGTGGGCTCATCGAGTATGGCAAGTTTCGGATCAATCATTAAGGCTCTCCCAACCAAAAGTCTCCGCATCATTCCTTTACTGTATGTATCCACCTTATCATCAATTCTTTCTTCGAGATCCGCAATTTTTACTCCTCTTTGCACTATCTCATTTATTTCCTCTCCGTCTCCAAAGAATTCTGCGATAAAATGCAGGTATCGCCTTCCTGTAAGGTTCTTATAGGCTCCGGCATCCTCAGGGAGGTAGCTTATCAGTTTTCGTACCTCCGAGGCCTCCTCCGCTACATCATGCCCGAATACCGTGACCTTGCCTGAGGTGAGCTGTAAGAGTGTTGATATTATTCTCAGTGCCGTTGTTTTGCCGGCGCCGTTCGGTCCGATCAGTCCAAATATTCTACCTTTTGGTATAACAAATGAAGCGCCATTGACAGCTCGTATATCTCCAAACTCCTTCACGAGTCCGATAATTTCCACAGCGTTACTCATTTTTGATCACCGTTAGATATGTACCTGTTCTTTAAAGCCCTTGTCCATAAAATTTTTTCTCTCATGAATTTTATCCATAACTTCTTTAGATAACAATATATAAACTTTGCTATTTCTTTGGGTGTGAGTTTTGGCAAAAATATAAAAAGAAAACTTTATAATCCAGGGTGTGATTTTTTTTGTATGGACAAAAAGCTCATCTGGGTATGGTCGTTCCTTATCATCATTCTCTTACTTCTGAGCCAGTTTTCATTTATTACAGTGGAGGAACGGATTGAGAACCAGGGCATCCAAGAGTATGGACACGTAAAAGAAAAGGATCTGAGTGATCTCTCTGTTATTAAAATGGGATACACAGCCATATTCCTCACGGAGTTTGATATAGAAAGGAGCGAGAAGATTTTCGACAGGCTTGTTGAGGTACAGAAAGAGAACGGGGAGATAAACGATAATATCAATGCAAAACTATGTACAGGACTCTGCGTTTTCTCGCTGATAGAGGGGTACAAACGGACAGATATGGAAAAATACAAAAAAGCAGCTTTAAAAGGAGGGAAGTTCTTGATAAACGAGATAGAAGATTGGAAAGAGATAAACAAGATAAAGATTACCGAGATATCGAAGAATGCACGGCATGGAGGGAAACCGCAGAGCAGTCTGGAGTGCTACTACTGGACAAGCCCCAATGACCTCGGAATTATGGCGCTTGGCATTGCGGCACTGGTCCCTTATGATAAAAAGTATCGTGAGTATGCAGAGGAACTCGGGGATGCGCTGTGGAAGATGCAGCTAAAAAACGGAGGGTGGTATGACGGATACACCCGGATACCGATACGACGGGACCAGTCCTCATGGTATGCAGTAATGGCAATGCTCGGATTATGGCAGTGCTACAAAAATACAGAGAACGAAAGGTATAAAGAAAGTCTTATAGAGGCTCAAAAATGGTTTGAAACTCTGTGGAACGGCGGCAGCGTCTATGATATTCTCGCTTATAAAGAAAACTATGAGGCCGCTCTCTCAGAAGGAAGGGTCATAGGCAGTCCCGAAGGCCTGAAATTTGATTACAAACGATATGAAGAAACAAATAAGCGAGATTATGTGGTATCCTCTGATTACACGAATTACTACGGAGAACACTCCTTTCTTCTCGCTGCATCTCTGCTCACAGAGCGGGGAATGGAAAAAGACAGGAGGAAGCTCAAGAACACATTTGCCTACATTATGGAAACTAAGGAGGAAGACCCCTCAAACTGGTTTCTGCTCTCTCTGTGGCTGATGCGTCAGAGAAAAGGTGCATGAAATATACAAGATTTATAAATATACGCTCTGTAGATAAGATATGAAGAACCTTGAGAAAAAGCTGCAGGCCGTGGAGTATCTCAGGTACCTAAAAGAGGACCATACCTACAGGGAGATCTCGGAGAAGTTTGGGCTTCCCATCACTGTGTTAAATCGATATATATCCGGGCGAAATCTGCCGGGAAATGAAAAAATGAAGCTTTTTTTAAGGTCGTACAATGAAGATTTTGACCTGAAAGAGGAGGTCAGAGGACATCTCGTCTTCAACGGAGAGTACTTCGACAATACAAGACTCCTCTATAACACCTTTCTTCTAAGAAGGGTTGCGCGGTACTGCACGATGCTCTTTGAAGGAGTGGATAAGGTTTTTACCTCCGCTATCGATGGTATACCTTTGGCAGGAAAAATAGCCGACGCATACAACGTGAATATGGTGTTTGCAAAACAAAAAAAGGAGGTGGGTGTAAAAAAGTTCCTTGAGGAGTCGTATATCCCCTCTTCATCGGGTAATATAATCTCGTTGTACCTTCCGAAGAATGCAATTCGAAGGAGAGAGGATGTTCTGATAGTGGACGACGTTATACGAAGTGGTGAAACACAGCGAGCTCTCATAAATCTGGTAAAAAGGAGCGGAGCAAGGGTGTGCGGTATCTTTGTCATTATTGCCGTGAAAAAGGAAGGCCTGAGGATGATTAAAGATGAAAATCTCAAGGTGCTGATAGAGTTATGACAAAAGGTTTAAATACCGAACGCAGAAGGTGAGAGTATGGAAATCACAGAGCTGATCCTTACTATTGTGGAGATGATGATAGATATGGCAAAGTTAATAGCCGGGGCTATTTCAGATGCCACTGCGGGCATGGTGCCCCCCGATGCCGTGGGGCCGCTGGGCGTGCTTATTCTCCTGATTATTCTCAAAGCGGGCTTCGACTTTACAAAAAAGGTCCTTGATATCCTGATAATCGTCTTTTTATTCTATGTCCTACTCCGGGTGATACCGACAATCCTCGGGATGTTCTGATAAGATCAGAATCTATAGAGAGTAGGGAAATAGAGATGAAAATCAAAAAATTGTATAAAACTCCAGGCTAAGAGGTAAAAATGATAAATAGAGAAGAAATTTTTGAAAAAATTGCTCGGCTACTCAAAAATCGGGGGGCAAAAAAAGTATCTGTATTTGGTTCTTATGTGAGGTCAGAAGAAAAACCGGGAAGCGATATAGATATTATCGTGGAATTTTCAGAAAGAAAAAGCCTCCTTGAGCTTGTGAGAATAGAAAGGGAACTGTCTGAAACCTTGGGAATAAGAGTGGATTTGCTGACGGAAAAATCTATTAGTCCGTACTTGGTTGATACGATAAAAAAGGAAATGGAGGTAATTTACGGATGAAAAAAGATGATTCCGTATATTTAAGGCACATCTTAGATGCTATAACAAAAATAGAAGAGTACACTCAGGGTATAAAATACAAAGAGTTCATGGAAGATAATCTTATACAAGACGGAGTAATAAGGCAGATAGAGATAATAGGTGAGGCTACAAAGAGATTATCCAAGGAGATTAGAAAAAGACATCCTGAAATACCCTGGAGAGACATGACAGGAATGAGAGACAAGCTAATACATAATTATTTGGGTGTGGACATAGATGCCGTCTGGGATACAGTTGAAAGGGATATCCCTTCTTTGAAAACTGAACTGAGGAATCTTATTAAAAAAGAAGAGAAGAAATAAGAGGGGGTTGGGATTTTCGGTTAGGTTTGCTGGTAAACATGGCATGGTTTAAGCCTTTAATGCCTAAAATGGTAAAGGAAGAACTAGAAAAAGATAGAGAGGAATATTCATAGACTTCTCTCCTGAAAACATTTGCAAACATATATACTAGTATCATCTTGGAGGCTCCAGAGCGATACTTACCCTCCCACCCAGCTCTGGATCCTCTTTCCAACGTACTTCACCACATCGAGATCTTCAGGCGCTCGCAATAATAGAGGAACTATTGCCATAACGCTGTATGATATTCAGCCCACAACCATTTTATAGCTCTCCTCTTTATAACAAGTAATGAGAATAAAACCGGAGATTCGCATCCTGGGGGTAGATGATGGTTCCATAGTTGGTGAGAATGTTTTAGTCGTAGGCATCGTCTTTCGGGGGGGATTCTGGATAGACGGCGTATTATCGACACATATAAAGAAGGACGGCCTCGACGCCACGGAAAAAATCATCGAGATGGTCAAAACGACAAAACATCAGGACCTGCGAGTGATCATGTTCGACGGCGTCACTTTCGGAGGATTTAATACCATTGATATCCAACAAATATCCAGGAAAACAGGATTACCGTGTGTTATTGTTATCCGACGAATGCCCGATATAGACTCTATTAAAAAGGCATTGACACATCTTGATCACTCGGAAAGACGAGAGAAAATGATCGCTAAAGCAGGGAAGATATACAAAGTAGAGATGAAAGATGATAAGGAGCTGTACTACCAGTTCTATGGATTGGAGAGGGCGGAGGCTGAAAAGCTGATAAGAATGTCCGCAACCCACTCCTCGCTTCCGGAGCCGGTGAGAGTTGCCCATATGGTGGCCACGGGTATTGTCCGCGGCGAGGCCTCGAGAAAACCATAACCATATAAAAATAGCAGCGCAAGGGATAATATGTTGAAAAAAATGGTAGGGAAATATGCCGCTGAGCTTGTGAACGATGGCGATCTGATAGGCCTGGGTACCGGCTCCACAACCCTCGAGTTTGTAAAGGCTCTCGGTAATAGAATAAAAAAGGAGGAACTGACGGTATATGGGATTCCCACCTCATTTCAGGCAAAAATGGCGGGAACTGAAAATAAGATACGTATGGTGAGTTTAGAAGAGTACGCGCCCAAAAAGGCCTTTGACGGGGCGGATGAGGTAGATCCCCATAATTTCCTTGTAAAGGGAAGAGGTGCAGCACTGCTCCAGGAAAAAATCATAGACTATGCTGCAGATAAGTTTTATGTGCTCATAGATGAGGGTAAACTCGTAAAAAATCTTGGAGAAAGGGCTAAAATTCCCATCGAGATACTTCCCACTGCATGGAAAACGGTTTATGTGGAGTTAAAAGATCTGAATCCTGAGTTGCGGATGGCAGAAAAGAAAGACGGTCCTGCAATCACGGATAATGGAAATTTCATTATTGACCTTGGATTTACCGTAAAAGATCCGGAGAAAAAAGAAAAAGAGCTTAATACCATCCCCGGTGTCATAGAAAATGGCATTTTCACAAAGAAATGCACCGTTTTAATGGGTACGAAAAAAGGAGTGAAGGAGTTATGAAAAAATATCTTGTTTTTAATGCGTTTGGAGTATTCATAATAAAAAATGGGGAAATCATAGGCCGAAAATTCTTTAAAAATCCGCATAAACCAGAGAGAAATATAAAAAAACTATATAAAAAGCATCCCGATGCGGTTCTTGAGAACAAAGAGATGGCCAAAAAACTAAATGCGGAGTACGAGTTTCCAAATGAAGGTGGAGCATACCTGCGGAGTAACCTTGATTCCATTATGGAAATGGACAATGAGTACTACATTGAACGTACAAAGAAAAAAATCAAAAAGGCATCTGAACATAAGGATAATCTGGCAATTCGAAGTGTTGAGGCGCTTGAACAGGTGGATGAAAGCCTGAACTACTTTTCCGAGAGACTGAGAGAGTGGTACGGTCTTTATTCCCCGGAGATATCTGACAGCGTGGAGGATCCTATCGCGTTCATAGAGATGGTAAAGGGAGAAAAACGGAAGGAAAAAAGTATGGGAGCCGATATGGAAAAAAGAGATCTCGAAGCAATGAAAATCTTTGCCGAGGAGCTCGAGAGGATGTACAATATGAGAGAGGAACTTGCGGCATACGTAGAAGAGAGCATGGAAACATTTGCGCCAAATATGTCAAACCTTATAAGTCCCGTTCTCGCGGCAAAGCTTATCTCCCTGGCCGGGAGCCTAAAGGGACTTGCAAGACTTCCCGCCTCTACGGTACAGCTGCTCGGCGCGGAGTCCGCACTGTTCAGACATCTGCGAAAGGGTACAAAACCACCAAAACACGGGATTATCTTTCAGGACCCAAGAATACACAACGCGCCAGAATGGCAGAGGGGCAAGATAGCACGGAGCCTCGCTTCAAAGATAGCAATAGCCGCAAAACTCGACTTCTACTCCGGCAAGTTTGACGAAAGCATTGCAGAGAAGTTTGAGAAACGGCTCGCAAGCATACGGAAAAAGAGGAGGTAATACAATGGAAAATATCATAAAAAAAGAGGACAGATTATATACTAAAAACCTCGTCCCGGGAGAAGCGGTATACAATGAAAAGCTGATAAAAGTTGAGGGTGTAGAGTATCGGTACTGGGATCCCCACAGATCGAAGCTCGCTGCCGCACTGTTAAAAGGTCTTGAGAGAGTACCACTTAAAAAGGATTCCAAAGTTCTGTACCTCGGAGCGGCCTCAGGAACGACGCCATCTCATATCTCCGATATCGCAGAAAACGGGAGGATATACTGCGTGGAGTTCTCGCCAAGGCCGATGCGGAAGCTCGTAGGGCTCTGTGAAAAAAGAAAGAATATGTTTCCTCTCCTTGAGGATGCAAACCGTCCCGAAAACTATGCCCATTTACTGGAAAGGGTGGATTTTCTCTACCAAGATATAGCACAGCCCAATCAGACGGAGATCCTGATCAAAAACTCTATATTTTTCAGGGGCTATGGTGCGTTTTGCGTCAAGGCCAGGAGTATTGACGTAACGGCCTCACCAAAAAAAATCTTCAAAGGGGAAAGAAAAAAACTTGAGGAGCATTTCGAGATCCTTGAGTCGCTAAGACTGGAACCCTACGAAAAGGACCATGCATTTTTCCTCTTTAAACGATAGTCACCCTTTTTCTTCTTTTACCTTTGCTCTCGACATTCGTTATCTCTATCTCTCCTATCTCCTCTGTGTTCTTTACATGAGTACCGCCGCAGGCATCGATATCATAGCCCTCAATATCAATAACTCTGATATCTTTGATAAAATCCGGAATAAGGTCCAGTCTTGTTTTTTCATCGACCAGTTCAGCTGCTTTTTCCCGCGGAACGGTAAAGGTCTTCACGGGTCGCCCCTCTTTTATAATTTCATTTGTTTTTTCCTCTATCTCTTTTTCATCCTTAATTTCCTCAAGATCAAAATCAATACGTGCCTTATGCGGATGTATCTGATTGCCGGCTACGGCACCGCCGTAACGATTGAAAACGGCCCGACTCAGAATGTGAAGTGCCGTGTGGTACTTCATTAAACTGTACCTCCTCTCCCAGTCCAGTTTTCCGGTAACCGTATCGCCTTCCTCTGGTGTACCGTCTATCTTATGCAACACCTTGCCCTTCTTCTTCTTTACCTTCGATACGGTAAAATCCCCAAGTGTCCCTGTATCGCAGTCCTGACCTCCACCTTTCGGATAAAAGCACGTCCGATCCAGAACAACATAGTTCTTCTCAAAGTTCAAAACCTCAGCCTCAAATTCCCGTTTATACGAGTCTTTCAGAAATAAAAGTTCTGTATTCATAAAAAGAGATGGTGCATAAATTATTTAAGTCTTGCCACGGAAAAAAGGCTATGATAAAATTGCATACATTTAAAAAGGTCGATTTGAGGGACGGTACGGTGATAGTGGGACACCCTTCAGTGGGGATGATATCGAGTATCGCAGTAAGTTACCTTATCGACAAACTCAATCTCGATCAGATGGCTGCTCTGGATTCCAATGAGTTCCCTCCACTCTCACTTATCTTTGACAACAAGCCAAAATGTCCAGCACGTATCTACGCTCGCGAAGATATAAAGATCGCTGCAATCGTCTCGGAGTTCGTACCATCGCCTCCGGTAGTGAGGCCTCTGGCAGAGAAGATCTTGAAATGGGCAAAAGAGAATAAGTGTAAGAGAATAATCAGTCTGGAGGGGCTGGTAAGCAAAGGGGAAGATGAGGATATACAGGTTTACCATGTAAACTCTCTTGATGAAGGAACAGAAAGAATGAAAAAGACGGAAATAAGTTCAAAACCATTAAATGTGGGAATGATCACAGGAGTCTCGGCAATTCTTCTCAATAAGGGTAGAATAGAAGATTTTAATGTAATAAGTCTCCTCGGTGAGGCAAGAAAGGACATACCTGACTCTGAAGCTGCCGCCAGGCTGGTCCAGGTTGTCGATGAACTGCTTCCTGAGGTAGAGATAGATATAGAACCGCTCCTGGAAGATGCTAAAAGACTTGAAGAACGAATGCGGAAACTGAAAAAGCAGGCTACGCCAGTGAAGATGCCCGGCAAGCAGAGTATGTACCGGTAAAAAAACAAAACCTTTTAAAGAGAGGCCACCGGGAGAAAAACATGATCACACAAGTGGGCGAGTCCGGAACTCGTAACGTGAAAAGAGACGCATACGTGCGGATAGAGCCATCCGACACCCTCAGTATATCTGTGGAAACCTCACTCTTTGACCTTTTCGGGAAAGAAATAGCCGATGAGGTAACAGAAGTGCTACGGGAGTTTGATGTGAACAAAGCCTCCGTTACCATTGTAGAAAAAAACGCCGTGAACTTTGTTCTACAGGCAAGAGTGGAGGATGCCGTAAGGAAAGCAATAGGTGAGGAAAATGAAGGGTAGTTTGAGACGCTCAGGACTCTACATCTCCGGTATCGGCACGAGAAAGATGGTGGATGCCGGTGTTTACGGCGCTGATGCCGTTGTACTGGATCTGGAAGCCAGTGTTCCGCAAGCACAGAAGAAATTTTCCAGAATTCTCGTCAAAAGAGCATTAAAAAAGGTAAATTTTTATAGTTCTGAGGTCACGGTTCGAATAAACCCTCTTGAAACCTTTGGAAAGAGAGACCTTCGTGAGATAGTTCAGGAGCCCCTGGATGTGGTTATGGTTCCCGAGGTATCCACAGAAGAGAGTATACAAAAAATGGACTCCATTCTCACTGAAATAGAAGAAGAACGCTCTATATCCCATAAAATCTCAATTATTCCATTGATAGAAGATGCGGCAGGACTTTTGAATCTCGAAAGAATGGCAGGAAAAAGTGAGAGAATCGTCGCTCTTACACTGGATGCAGATGATTATCTTCTTAGTATCTCCGGAGAAAGGACAAAGAGTGAAAGAGAGCTCATGTATGCCAAGTCCAAGATAGTCTCTGTTGCCAAAGCCTACGGATTTCAGGCCATTGATTCCGTCTTTCTGGATGAAAGCGATGATAAAGGGCTGTATAAAGAGAGTTTGGCAGCAAAAAGAATGGGGTTCGATGGTAAAAGAGTAGTTAACCCAAACCATATAGAGATCGTGCATAAGGTCTTTACCCCTTCCGGTGAGCGAGTAGAGAGGGCAAAGAAGATTATTAAAGAGTACAAAAAGAATCCGAAAAGGAAGGAGATCCACATCGATGGCGAGATCGTGAGAAAGGCAGAGATAGAACACGCAAAAAGAATCCTGAGGGGTGTTGAACGATGGAGTTTGTAGAGAACAGTATTGGAAGACGTGTACCAACTGAAATTGACGGCAGAAAATTAACACCCTTTAACGGTGCGTTTGCCTTTAAACCGAAAAAAAGAAAGGCGGCATTTAACCTGGAATTTGGGAGAGGAGAAAAGCTTTTACCCTCTATAAAGGATGCCATAGAAGCTGTAGGGCTGGAGAACGGTATGACAATCTCATTCCACCATCATCTCCGGGAGGGAGATTATATCCTCAACATGGTGCTGGACATAATCGCAGAGATGGGGCTCAAAGATATCACCCTTGCTCCAAGCTCCCTCTTCAACTGCCACAGCAAAAAGATTATACAGTATATAAAAAAGGGAGTGATCACGGGGATAGAGGGCGGAAGCCTCAGAGGAAAACTCGGTGCATACGTAACCGCAGAGAACCCGCTGAAAGGACCCGTCTTCGTCAGATCCCACGGAGACAGAGTAAGAGCAATTAAAACTGGGGAAATTGATATAGATGTGGCATTTATCGGTGCGCCCACCGCAGATGAGTACGGAAACTGCAATGGGCTGAGCGGAAAATCCGCATGCGGTCCGTTGACCTACTCCCACGCCGATGCGCATTACGCAGACAACGTAGTCGTGATAACGGATAACCTCGTGCCGTATCCGGCAACACCGATCACCATATCGCAGGAGTATGTGGATTATGTTGTAGAGATAGATGATATCGGCGATCCGTCAAAGATCGTCTCCGAGTCAACGGTGGTAACAAAGGATCCTGTATCGCTTCTCATAGCCAAAAGAGCGATGGATCTTATCAAAAGCTCCGGAGCCCTAAAGGACGGCTTCACCTTTCAGGCCGGTGCCGGCGGAATCTCTCTGGCGGTAACTCGTTATATCCACGAGTATATGAAAGAACACAAGATTGTTGGGAACTTTGCGATGGGGGGAACAACAGAATATCTTGTAAAGATGCTTGAGGATAAGGTAATGAGGAATATACTGACCGTCCAGGCCTTTGACCTCTCCTGCATACAATCGTTACGAAAGGATTATAGACATGCCGAAATAACAACATCACACTATGCAAATATCTTTTCCAAGGGATGTGCCGTCAATAAGCTGGACGTAGTCGTTCTGGGTGCCACAGAGGTCGATACAAAGTTCAATGTGAACGTTAACACTCACTCTGACGGTCTTCTTCTCCATCCCACGGGAGGGCACCAGGATACTGCCGCAGGCGCGGACCTCACAGTTATTACGGCCCCATTAAAGAGAGGAAGGATCCCAGTAATAGTAGAAGACGTGACCACCGTGACAACACCTGGAGAGACGGTGGATGCAGTGGTCACAGAGCGAGGGATTGCGATTAATCCCAAAAGACGGGGCCTATTTAAAAGAGCAAGGCGCAAAAACCTGCCGGTGAAAACAATAGAAGCGCTGAAAAATGAAGCATATGCGATATGCGGAAAACCAACTCCACCAAATTTAACGGATAATATCATAGGGCTCATAGAGTACAGAGACGGTACCATCATCGATGTAGTTCGACAGGTAAAAAGACGCAGCTCCGGCGTATTTGAGAAAAGTATATAAACAAGGAAACAAAGGAATTAAAAGGTGATATAATGGAAGAAGTAGGAGAGGTATTCAGATATTTTTCCCACATTGGTGTTGCAGGGATAAAGGTAAGTGGAAACTTTAAAACAGGAGATAAGATAAAGATAGGAGACCTTGAGTTCACCGTGGAATCCATGGAGATAGACAGAGAAGCTGTGGAAGAGGTAGCCCCGGGGGACTCCGTCGGAATAAAAACCTCGGAAGAAGTGAGTGAGGGAGAGAAGGTCTATAAACTTTAATCCACCAATGCATCGATCTCCTCAAGAATGACATCAACAGGATTTTCCATTCTTTTTAACGCTTTTCTTACATCTTTTTTGTATGAACTCTCCATAAACTCCTCGGCTGTTCTCCAGATTTCCTTAGGGTCCAAAGAATGATCCTTTATTCCAAGGTCTATCAAAAACTCTGTCACGGCGAGAAGTTCGCCGGGAAATGCAGAGATTGCCGGAACTTCTGAGGCTATCGCCTCTCTATTCATCGAGCCGCCGGCACTAATTACCAGATCTGAAAAATGAATAAGGCTCAGGGAGTCCATGATCTTCTCCGGCACTACAACATTGCCCATATCAAAAAGCCTTTTTTGATACTCAGACCGAGGAAATACCACAAAAGTAGCGTCTATGGGAGAATCTTCTATAATCTCTTTTATTACAGATTTATTTTTGTTCCCGTTGTAATAATCGGCCTTTATAGGCTCGGGTCTCAGTACTATTAACGGTACATCGGGATTAAAACGCTCCCTAATACTCCTATCTGGCACAAAATCCCGTACATGGGCGAGCTCACAGATGCCATAAAATCGTCGGATGCTCCTCTCGGAAACGCCATATCGCTTTATTTTCTCCACGGGTATGGCTTCCGGTGCTATTACTCTTGTAGAGAGGGGTAACATTAACTTATTCTGCGCCTCCGCAATCTCATTGTCCACTGCACAAATGGAGGGTATATTCAAGCCATAACTCACTCTTGCAGCCTCAACAGAGTGTTTATAGAGTGCTAAATCCGGATTTTCTTCTGCAATCATCTCCGCAAGGTCAAGCACTCTCTTTGAGCTCTCAACTAACTTATCCTTTAAGGAAAACCCCCCGTGCTTTCCAACAGTCCTGTACTCTATATCACAAAGAATCAGTATCTCCCGGATAGAATCGAAATCTCTTGCCGTTACTATGACCTCATGTCCTCTAAGCTCCAATTCTTTTATTACATTCTTGAAAAAATGAATATGAGGCGCATTTGATATATCTATCCAGATTTTCATATTGAATATCATGCAGACCCTTATTTTAAGCTTTTCGGGATTAACAGTTAAAGATGAAAATTAAAAATGGTTTTTTTAAGAGGAGTTTTGCACAGAAATAGATAAAGATAATTTCAAACGATTCAAAAAGACTAATTTCATCTTTTTTAAATAAAAAATCCACTTATACTCAATACAAGCCAAAAAAATACTATAAAATAGGACTTTCTGGTAGAACAGAAAAGAATAAAAAGTACTGTCCCAATATCTATATTAAAAATAGGAGGAGATATAAAATGAAATATGAGATAAAAAAATTTGGATATTTTTCGGTATTTAGAATGGTACTGACAGTATGTCTTGTACTGGGGATTGTTTTTGGGATAGTGCTTGGAGCACTCATGGGCGCCGGAACCGGCAGTTTCTCAGGATCCTCTCTTCCCGGAGGTATACTCACAAGCGGCACGGGAGCGGCCTTTGGAGTCATAATAGGTGTGGTATCCGGGATACTATGGGCAATTTTTGCAGGTATAATTTCCATGATCTATGTCTTTCTGTACAATCTTGCTGCAGGTCTTGTCGGTGGTGTGGAGGTCAAGCTCGAAAGTGAAAGGGCCTCTGGAGTATGTCCCAACTGTGGGGCCACACTGGCGGAAGATGCTGCATACTGCCCGAACTGCGGTGAGAAATTATGAGATGCCCACAATGCGGTACTAAGAATAGCGAAGACAGCGCGTTCTGTGTAAAATGCGGAACAGCACTCACGAAAAGAAACGGAGAACTCAGCTATGAAGTGAGCTACAACCCCGCATACACGCTCCTGAAAACATATCTGAAGCTGGCCAGGAAATCATTGGAGAGGCCGGTGCAATGGTCTATATGTCCCCAAACATTGAAATAAAAACAGAGATGAAGGGGGGACTATTCGGTGGGTTGAAAAGAAAATTTTTGGGAGGAGAATCTCTCTTCATGAACACATTTAGAGCCTCTGGCGGAAAAGGAACGGTTGCCTTTGCACCAGGATATCTCGGTGATATCACCCATCTAACCCTTAATAACGAGAGATGGTTTGCACAGGGCGGTGCATTTATCGCCTCCTCCGGTTCAATAAATATAGATACAGAGTTTCAGGGATTGAAGGGATTTATTTCAAGAGAAGGGCTCTTCTTCTTAAAGCTTGAAGGATATGGGGGATCTCTTTTTATCATCCTTTGGAGCAATCTCCGTCTTTGAACTGAAGGGGAATGAGTTTATCGTAGACACGGGGCATCTGGTGGCATTTGAGAACAACATACGCTATACAATAAAAAAAGTTGGAGGCCTCAAATCCACATTTTTAAGCGGTGAGGGGCTCGTTGCAAAGCTCCGTGGGCATGGAAAGGTGCTGATCCAGACGAGGAGCCCGGATACTTTCGCCACGTGGATGTACCCTCTTCTGCCAAAGAAAAATTGATTTTTTATTATTTTTTTTGAGAACTTTGAGATGACAATGGAGTTTCTATACTCTTCCTTCTCCAATGTTTACTTAACTCTTTATAATAATATCATTTGCGATTCTCGTAATGTTAGGCAATGCATCTTCGCATTGCGGTGAAAAACAAAAAACCTTTTTATTCACACATTAGTAACCAAAACGTTTTTAAAGGTGAAGGTAATAACACATGGCAGACCCTCCTGATGACTGAAGAGGAGGGACACAAAAAACGACACAGGACATGCTGTGTCAACAGTAACTCATTACAGACCGACGTAGGACTGCGTCCTACGTCCATTTCTGATAAGTTACTGAAGGAGTTATCTTTGATAACTTCTGTTACACAACGCTGTTGTGTAGGTTAAAAGACTAAACTAAATGAGGTAGATAAAAGATGGATAATAAAAGAAAAATTCTGGTGGCCGCAACAATACTTTTGGTGATAGCGAGTTCTATTGCATACGCAGAGAATCAAGAAGATGAAAAAAAGAGTGGATGCCCGTGCGAACAAAAAGCGATAGATAAATATGCGGAGAATCGAGAGGATATACAAGGCTGTCCCTGCGAACAAGAACTGAGAGGTGGATGCGTTCCGGATGAGCCCCAGATGGGGAGAGGGCCGATTAAACCCATGGACTGCGGAACACGGACTTGGTACGAGTATAAAAATTGCAGCGGATGAAAATATGAAACTATGACGACGTACGTTTGGCAGATATGTCCAACTTCAGTTCCGGTACCTTTTTACAAGTGTAGGTTCAAAATTGGTGGAGAACGTAAATATTGTGATAAGTATAGAGTGTACTATGATTCGTGCTTTGGCAAGATTACAGGAAGGCAATACGTGGGTAGGGTGATAAAAGATACGCGTAATGTGCATGTAGTAGAAGTTCTTTCAAGTCACCCGTGCTGCAAAAGATAGGAAGAAGTACCTTTAAATTTTCTTTTTATTTTTTTGGTGACACCATGATACAACTCAATAATGTAACAAAAGTATACAACAAAGGAAAAGAAAACGAGGTTACAGCATTAAACAATGTAGCCTTTAGTATAGAACAGGGAGAGTTCCTCGCGATCAGTGGACCTTCCGGATCAGGAAAGTCCACGCTATTGAATATTATCGGGACGCTTGATA
>JAYEIH010000067.1:0-14198 GCA_034659995.1 Methanobacteriota archaeon | reverse complement strand
TAGGGGTGCTTTAACATCAAAGAGTTTTACATTTTCACTAAGCTTTTCTTTATGAATGATCCTATGCATGGTATCACTACAGAGGGGCCTATGAAAATGTATATTTAAAAGTTGTGTTCGACAATTAACGGAGAATCAACAGTTGAGAGGAGCGAAGCATTTAAAGAAAAAGAAGTATACGAAAAAAAAACTTTCTTTTTTAGAAAACCTTTTAAAGACTACTCCTTTAGTAAAATGCAGGTGCGTAAGATGAAAAAACTGATAGAAAGGGCAGTAAAAAATGTAAAAGATGAATACAAAGTAAGAATGCTTATCGATCCGGGGGAATCGGATATCCTTGATGCGGGAATCATTCCAGAAAGCGTAAAAACGGAAGTATATAAATCGCCTCTTGGAGTATATATAGAGCTGGTAGGAAAGGCAGAGGATGTTATGAATGTGGAAAGAGATATCCAAGAGACTCTTGAGATGAATTATACGAAAAGCAATAAGAAAGCAGCTGCAAAGGCCTGATTTTACCGTTCAAAAAGGAAGGCTGAGGACTACTCCCACCCATGCAGTGCGTAATACTCATCTACCATCCTCTCGATGTCAACGGTAGACCCTTTTGTTGGCCCCTCACTCAGCGGCTCCTTCAAAAATCGCTCTGGCAACGTGTCGTCTTCCTTTTTGACTCCAAATTTTTTATTGAGCTCATGGTCGCGATCGATGCCCTCCCCCAGTATTTTTTTAAGATATTCAGACGAATAGGAACTATCTGTGCCTGCTTTCAAAAGAGCAGCAGCCCTCTCAAAACTCAGTATGTCCATACAGAGCCCAATATTCTTGCACATCGTCAATGAGTCGCAGAGAAGAGAGATCTTCTCAGAGTATGTAACAAGTTTTGCTTTTCCCTCTTCTTCTAATCTTTTTGCAGCTTTTTCAGTTCCAAATCTCTTTTTTGCCTCTTTTTTTCTATTTGTTAACTCAAAGTACGGCTCTGCACGGAGATGGTCCGCTCCGCGGGAGGCAATGGCATAGGTAAGGCCATAGGCCTTTATTCCTCTGGGATCGCCACAGATAACATCAAGTCCCTTCACATGCATAACAAGCTTCTGCGCCTCTTGGGAAAACTGTTTCGAGAAGTTTCTCGTTCCCTGCGCCAGCTTATCGCCAAGCCCTTGGCGGTGAACTATCTTTTCTACAATTTCACGGATTTTTTCTTTTTCGCCCCAAGAAATACTGAAGTCATCCATATCCTCCGGGGTGATCAGCCCCCTTTCCTGACACTCTACTATCCATCCGATGAGTTCACCTGTGGAAATAGAGTCCAGCCCCATCTGGTTGAGGTATTCGTTCATCTCCAATGCGAAGCCGAGATCATCATTTCCTATACGTGAAGTAAAGCTACAGAGCGTCTCAAACTCCGGCCCCTCCGCCTCTGCATCATCAGATCGGTAGTATCTGGAGCAGTGAACATTACAGTTAAAACAAGCCTTATTTTTCAGTTTATATCTTTCTGTTAGCATTTGTCCGGAGATATCATCAACATACGGGCATACTCCCTTCTTAAAATGATCTGTGGGAAGTATACCGATACCGTTGAGATCTTTCATGAGCATTGTGGTACCCATCTTATACCGTTTTTCATACTCCGGGTGGTGCAGTATCTCCTTTTCAATTTCTCTAACCTCCGATAAAAAAGCAAGAGGATCCGATAGTTCAACAGAACGTGAACCCGTGACCGCAACGGCCTTGATATTTTTCGATCCCATCACCGCCCCCATGCCGGTACGGCCGTTCACCCTGTTTCCACTGGAAACAATGGTAGAGAAAAGAACCTGATTTTCTCCTGCGGGACCAATGGCTGCCACCTCAATGGAATAATTCCGCTGTTCTTTTCGTATGGATGCAGTCGTCTCCAGAATAGAGTTTCCTGCGTACTCTCTGCATGGAACAAACTCTACTCCTTTCTCGGTGATCATGAGATAACTCAGTTCCTTCAGGGCCCCCGTGATAACAATCTGGTCGAACCCCGTACGCTTCATTACAGCACCGAACTGCCCTCCGGCTGCAGAGTCACCGAGTATCCCTGTGAGCGGCGATTTTGCGGTGACGGTAAAATAAGCGGAGGAAGGTAAAAGCGATCCGGTTAGAGGACCAACGCCAAAAATGAGTACATTCTCAGGCCCCAAAGGATCGCAGGAGGGATCGATTTCTTCTATGAGCCGCTTTGTGTTGGCAGCTCGGCCGCCGATAACGGGCTTTATCCATGATTTTTTTATCTTCTCTACACTAAACCTTTGTTCCGTAAGACCAATTCTAAGTAATCTTCCACCGTATCCCCTCATCTTATCTCCTCCGACCCTCTTTTTTTATATACTCATACCTCTTCTCACTTGAATTCATGCCCTTTGTTTTTCCTTTTAACTCTTTAAGGGATGGTCCTTCCTCTTCCGGAAGATAGGTAATGGCACCTTCTGTGCATACCTCCACACAGTGGGGCTCCCCGCCGCAGAGATCGCAGACAACGACATAATCAGCGAGCTCGATGGCGCCAATGGGGCATCGTTCCTCACAGAGCCCGCAGAGTTCGCAGACGGTGGGTGCTACAACCACCTGGCCTTCCGGGCCGATGCGAAGTGCATCCGCGGGACACGGCATGCAGTACCGCTCCTCACATTGCGCACAGACCACGGGGCCATCAATTCCTTTGTCATATAAATGCATTACCTTAATCCGCGAGAGTCTTCTATCGGTCTTCCCCGTATGGTAAAACGCACAGGCTGTCTCGCATCTGCTGCAGCCGGTGCACTTGCTTATATCAACATGGATCATTTTTCCACCAGCTCCAGACGGTAAAGCACCTTTCCCTTGGGGTCCGGGCAGGAAAAATATTTCACCGTTTTTACCCAGTGTCCCTCCTCCAGCTTATCCCTTTCAGCAAGAATAGGGAATATGGGCATCATACTCTGTAATGCCCAGATGCAGATATGCTTTCCTTCAGGAATATAAAGTTTAGAGTCCTCAACATAGAAATAATCACCCACGAGCATGGGGAGATTACAGTATCCATCGATGCGTTCCACGGTGACCTTTATCTTTGTTATCGTTACACCTCTGTACTTCTTCTTGTCAATATACCATGAATGTACATCGATGAACTTTTTAAATGTTCTCCCCCCTGTATTGCCTCTTTCATAAACCATTTAAATAAAAGAAATAAAACGGTAGTATGACCATTAAAGTATATAACACATTACACAGAAAAAAAGAGGAGTTTGTTCCGAAAAAAGACAAAAAGGTGGGAATCTATGTCTGCGGCCTGACACCGTATGATTATGCTCATCTTGGTCATGCAAAAACTTATGTAGCTTTTGATGTAATTATGCGGTATCTTGAGTACAGAGGCTACGACGTTTTTTATGTGCAAAATGTCACAGACGTAGAGGACAAACTAATCAATCGAGCTAAAGAGATTGATAAAAATCCATTGGAGATTGCCGATCAGTTTTTTAAGGAATCTCTGAAAGATTTTGATACCCTCAACATAAAACGAGCGGATCTTTACCCCCTTGTTTCTGAGCATATCGAGGATATTGTCAAGTTCATCTCAGAGCTCATAGAAAAAGGCTACGCCTATGAGTCCGATGGAAATGTCTACTTTTCGATAGAAACGTTTGAGGACTACGGCAAGCTTTCAAATCAGTCCATAGAGGATATCCTCTCAGGAGCGCGGATCTCTCTGGATGAGCGCAAACGAAATCCTGTAGATTTTGCACTATGGAAAAAAGCCAAAAAGGATGAGATATTCTGGGACTCCCCCTGGGGCAAAGGAAGACCGGGATGGCATATTGAGTGTTCTGTCATGTCGACAAAGTACATAGGCGTGCCGCTGGATATTCACGGAGGAGCAATAGAGCTGGCCTTCCCGCATCATGAAAACGAGATAGCGCAGTCCGAAGCCCGTTATAATGAGCAGTTTGTGACCTACTGGCTACATACGGGCGTTCTTACAGTGGAAGGAGAAAAAATGTCAAAATCTCTGGGAAATTTCACCACAATAAAGGATCTTCTCAAAACGTACAACCCGCTCGCAGTAAGGCTGTTCCTGGCATCTATCCATTACAGGAGCAGGGCGGATTTCAGTGAAGAAAGCGTTGAATCAGCAAAGAAATCCCTTGGACGTATCCACAATGCGTGGAGAAAAATAGAGGATGTGCTCAAAAACCCGGGAGACGGAGACAATAATTTTGGAGATGTAGTAAAAAAATCCAGAAAAGACTTTGAAGCGGCGATGGACGACGACTTTAATACACCTAAAGGATTAGCCGCCTATTTCGATCTCATCAAAGAGATAAACAAATCTGCAGATTCTGCCAGCAAAAATCAGCTTTTAAAGGCAAAAAAACTCTTTGAAGATATTGGTAATGTCTTCGGCATTCTTAGAGAAAGAAAAGAGGAAGGACTGGAAGAAGATCTGATCCAGCTTATCATAGATATCAGGGAAAATGCACGAGAAAAGAAAGACTTTGAGATAGCAGATACCATCAGAGCACGGCTGCGTGAGATAGGCATTGTGCTGGAGGATGGAGAGAAGACAAGGTGGAAGAAAAAACTTTAGTACCCCTTTATTCCTGTTCTTCCCAGAGTCCTACCATATTGCCACCAGGATCAGCGAAGTACGCCTTATAGAAAGATCCTTCCTGTTTTTTGGGCGTTACCACCCTTCCACCCTTTTCCTTCACCTTCCCGAGCACCTCCTCGATGTCTTCCACAACGATATAAACAACAATGCGGGGGGGCTCAGTGGGCCGCTGCCATATTGCTCCCCGCCGAATATTCTCCATCCGCGGCTCGGCACAGGTATCAAAAATCCAGTACTCAGAACCGTCTGCCGTCTCCTTTCGCACTACTTCCCAGCCGAAGACCTCTTCGTAAAACTCAGCTGTTTTCTCTATATCTCCCGTTCGTATCTCAATCCAATCAACGGTATTGACCATCTGATTACCTCGTTACTCTACATTGGAGGGACAGCTAATAAATGTTTCCATTCTGTATCGAAAAGAAGGAAAAGAAAAAAAGAGAAGAGATACTATCACTTTTTAATATAGTAGGGATTTTCAGTCTGCCACGGCGTTCGCAGGACAACGCTTCCATCGGTGTACGCACCGTAGACCTCCACGGTGTCACCTACCCTAATTGCAGGGTCTGCATAACCCCAAGTGGCGAGTACTGCCTGCGCAACCACAACCCTTACATCTCCACCGAGTCCATCGATGATCTCGTTCACATGGACGATCCAGTAGGTGTGAGCACCCGACAGATCTGGAGCAGAATGAAAAAATAAAAGATAGAGATATAAAAAAAATGATTGGTGTCAAAAAAACGCCCGTTAGCGATAGGTCATTTTTCGTTGATATAGCGGGCAAGGGGGGGAGCCGTTTTTTGATTAAATAGGTTTCTTTCAAACTTTTATAAAAATGACACGCCCGAAGATGAAGACACGCCTCCGGCACATTGAGACTATCCCGTTCTCTGCTCTGCGACCTCTCAAGCATCAAACATCCTCCCTACCGCTGCTCCCTTCCGGATCTCGCGGGGTTCAGAAGTTAAGAAAGTAGCCTCTTCCCTCCAGAAGAGGCCCTTTCTATGCCGATCAAGAAAGACAGAGCCTCATTGGCGTAGACAGTTCGCCATACTGAATTTATCTCTCGCTCTCCGGGCTTCGACCCCTACCTATAGACGATCTTAGGTGACAGGAGACGCCTAATTTCCCGGTCTAGTCAATTGGGTATGCACCCAGGAATATATAAAACTTACTCTCTCAGCGCTTTCACCGCCGCAATATTCTCCCTGAATCCCCGCTGTTTGTCCACCGGTGTCTCGAGAATCATGGGGATATCACGCAGTTTGGGATGATTGATAAAATTTCTGAATCCTTCTTCTCCTATCTCGCCGAAACCAATATGTTCATGCCTGTCCCGACAGGAGCCCAGACCATACTTCGAGTCGTTGAGATGGATGCACTTGAGGTTCTCCAATCTAATGGTACTGTCAAACTCATCCAGTACACTATCAAGCTTGTTGACGATATCATACCCTGCATCATAGGCATGACAGGTATCCAGTGTGACACCGCATTTCATCGACACGCGCTCCATGATGTACTGCAGATGTTCAAACTCTGAGCCGATCTTATTGGCGGTATTTTCAAGAAGAAGATACGCATTTGTCTCTATCTCATTTAGCGAATCAACGATGCGGTCCAGCCCTACCTGTGTATCCTTGTTGGAACCGGGGTGAATATTCACATAATCTATACCGAGTACCTCTGCGGTCTCAAGCTCCTGCCGCATATTCCTCATGGATTTTTCATGGATCTCCTTTTTCATCGAGGCTAAGTTCACAAGATAGGAGTTGTGGATAACGACAGGAACAATATCCTCCTCTTTGTACCGTTTCCTAAATGCTTCCACCTTTCTTTCCCGTACATCCTTAAACTTCCAGGTCCGCGGTGAGTGAGAAAAGATCTGGCAACAGTTGCCACCTAAAACTTTGATATTATCGAAGATCTTCGGAAATCCTCTTCCTATTGAGACGTGGGCGCCGATGCGCATACAAGGTACTCTGGTGCGGGGTTAATATAGGTTTGGATCACCTATCCGTAGCCTCCACCGCCAGGCGTCTTGATCGTAACCACGTCCCCTTTTTTCAGTCGCGCACTGTGCTTTCCAGGAATTTTTTTTCCGTTGATTAGGTTGGCGCCTTTCTGCCCATCCTTGCCACCGAACAATCCCTTCGGTGCAATCTCTCGTCTTTCGGAGAGAATTGATAGGGTACAATCTGTTAAGACCTGGATCTCCCGTATAATGCCCTCACCACCCCTGTGATTGCCCATTCCCCCGGAGTTCTCCCGCAGTGAGTATCTAAGAACACGGAGGGGATACTCCGTCTCCAACGCCTCTACGGGAGTGTTGAGCGTGTTTGTCATGTGGGAATGAATACCACTCTCGCCATTATTAAAAAGTGAAGCACCTACACCACCCCCTATCGTTTCGTAGTATGTGAAACTCTCATCATTGTATCGGCCACCGATAATAATGTTGTTCATCGTGCCCTGCGACTGTGCAATCACTCTTTTTGGCACGATCCGCGAAAATGCGTTCATAAGCAGATCCACAATTCTCTGCGAGGTCTCAACATTGCCTGCCACAACAGCCCTTGGTTTTAGCGCATTGAGAATCGTTCCTTTGGGTACGGTAACGTTCACGGGCCTGTAACATCCGTCATTGATCATAATATCCCTCTGCATCAGTCCCATGATCGTGTAGTATACAGCGGAAAGCGTTATCGACTCCACACAGTTTAAGTTTCCCGGAATATCCTTATCAGATCCGGAAAAATCTATGGAGAGCGTATCTCTCTTCTTTTCCAGCTCCGCATGTATCCTTATCCGTTCATCCCACTCGAGGAACTCTTCGCTTTCTGTCCTTATCTCTGGCATCTTTTCCAGCTCTTGCCTGACAATTCTCTCTGAGTACCTAAGGATTTCCTCGATATGCATATCGAGATGGGGGTATCCTTCGGAGAGCGCCACAAGCCTTTTGGCACCTATGGCATTAGCTGATATCTGTGCCTTAATATCTCCCTCTCGCTCCTTTTTAGTCCTCACATTGCTCAGAATAAGATTCAGTATATCCTGTTGGGTCTCACCCTCTGAAATAATTTTTATTGGTGGTATTATCAAGCCCTCCTCATATAGTTCTCTGGAATCGGAGGGCATGCTTCCCGGCATCTTCCCGCCGATATCCGCATGGTGTGCCCGGGTAACAACGAACCCGATAAGCTCTTTGTCAAAAACAGGAGAGACAAGGGTGATATCCGGAAGATGCGTTCCTCCGAGATAGGGATCGTTTAAGATAAATACATCTCCCTCCTCAAACTCCCTGGTCATAATGCTTTTTACCGCAAGAGGCATAGCACCGAGATGCACAGGAATATGCTCTGCCTGTGCCGTTAATCGCCCATATCTGTCAAAAACTGCACATGAGCAGTCCTTTCTCTCCTTGATATTCGGAGAGTACGCCGTTCTCACCAGCGATGCGCCCATTTCCTCTGTTACACCGATCAATTTGTTTTTTACAATCTCAAGGGTAATAGGATCCATGTTATCGCCTCATAATAATATTCAGATACCCGTCCACAGAGGCTGTCTCCGTGGAGCGTACCAGTACCGTGGTTTCCTTACCTTCTATTATGCAGGGGCCGGGCAGCTCCATTCCAGGGGAAAGGGTCTCACGATAATAGACAGGGGTTTTCATCATTTTCCCAAAATAAGCATCTCTTGCATATCTTTTCAGCTCTCTTTTTTCGGCTTTCTTTAAGTGTACCTCATGTTTTTCCCCGAAGATCTTGCTTCGTAGATTAACGAGCTCTATACCCTCGCCTGTATAACCATAAAGTTTTTTATGAGCTTTATGAAACTCCTTCTCTATCTTCTCAAAATTTAACGAGTCTATAGGAATAGTGATCTCATAACTCTGTCCTTTATACCTGAGATCCATGAAACGCTCTGCTTGTTCTACCCGCGCGATGAGTTCACTGCCTCTTTCCTCCATCTTTACGTATATCTCCTCCACGTTCTCGAGCGAGCACTTCCTCAATGGGGTGATATACGACTGCACAAAATCGCAGGCCGGCGGTGAGACAACAGCTCCGAGAGCCGAAAGGACTCCCGAGTGGTTGGGAATCAATACGGTCTCCATACCGATCTCCTCGGCAATTCTTCCCGCATGGAGAGGTCCTGCACCGCCAAAGACAATGAGGGAAAAATTCCGCGGATCGTATCCTCTCTGCACAGATACCACTCGAATGGCACTGGACATATTGGCATCGGCCACCTTCACGATGCCGAGGGCCGTCTCTATCGGCTCGAGGCCGATTGTTTCTCCAAGCTCATTGATAACATCAAAACTCTTCTTTTTATCCAGTTTGGTGCCATCGGCCAGTTTTTCCGGAAGGTAGCCCAAAAGAAGATTAGCATCTGTAACCGTGGGCTTCTCACCGCCCAAGGAATAACATGCGGGGCCGGGATCCGCACCCATGCTTTCGGGCCCAACTCTCAGCAGCCCCTCATCCACCCAGGCAATACTACCTCCCCCCGCACCAACAGTATGAATATCGATGGAGGGAAAACGAATGGGGTATCCGTCGATCACCGCCTCGGTGGTGATCCTCGGGGTGCTGTTCTCTACAAGCGAGACATCGCAGGAGGTGCCGCCCATGTCCATAGTGATCACATTATTGTACCCCATACTCTCTGAAAGAAATACCGCGGCCTTCACGCCGGCAGCAGGCCCCGAAAGTATCGTTTTCGCAGGAGTTCTTCGGGCGTTTTTTGAGGATATTGTGCTGCCGTTTGACTGAATTATGGTTAACCTGCCATCCAGAGAGTCCTCAAGAGAAGAAAGATATGCATCCATCGCGGGCATCAGATAGGTGTTTATTACCGTGGTGGAGACCCGTTCGTACTCCCGAAACTCGGGAAGCACCTCGGAAGAAAGAGACACAGGAAGATCTAGTAACTCTTTTATCTTCTTTTCATGAGATGGATTCATATAGGAAAACAGAAGGCAGACGGTGGCAGCCTCGTACTCATCAAGATCCAACTGCCGCACCTCCGCTTCATCAAGCGGTTTCAGTACATTCCCATCTGCGTCTATCCGTTCGGTTACCTCAAATCTGTCCTGTTTCTCTATCAGCGGCTTTGGTCTTGAGACGAAAAAATTATACAGTTCAGGCCTGTTCTGCCGCCCTATTTCCAGCAGATCTCTAAAGCCCTTTGTTGTTATTAACGCAATTTTTGCCCCTTTCTTTTCTATGAGAATATTCGTTGCATGCGTTGTTCCGTGGGCAATATACTCTGCCCCTCCAAGTCGCCTCACTCCCTCAAGTACCGCCTCCGCAGGATTTTCGGGTGTGGAGGGGATCTTTAACGTTTCGACATTGCCGTTTTTAAGAAGAAAAAAATCCGTAAACGTTCCGCCTATATCAACTCCTAAAATCGCAGACATTACATTTCATAGATATAATATTTTAAAAAGATTGCTCATAGTGGGATTCCTATAACAAAGGCTCCCCCCCATGTGGAGACCTCCGGGTCCTTATATCCAAACTCCTTAAGAGTTTCCAGAAGCTCTTCCTTTTTAAGCCCTATTAGGAAAGGTGGTCTTATTTCAGGATCAATTTTGCCAAGGGCACTCTGAAAACATTTTTCAACAAAAAAATCGCTGTAAAGCTTTCCAATTAGTTTAAGTTCAGATTTTGTAATTCTTTCGCACTCCTTCATAATTTTTTTATTGGGATGCATCATTAAAATGCAGGATTTGTCCACAATATTATCGGGAAGAGCACCAAAATCATCCATAAACGTTATATGAGAGAGAGCATCTTTTCTATCCTCCTTCTCCGAAATTCCCGTATCCCCGAGCATGAAAATTCTCCCCGTTATAGTAATTTTTTCAGATATTTTCTCGATGAACTGCAGACCCATGTGAATAATAAATGGATGTTTCAGGCGTTTTTTTAAGACCATAAAAACATTATCTCCTTTTTCGAGTTCAATTGCATCAACAATAAAATCCAGATAATCATCAATTAAAGTTACCCCTATGGATAACACGCAGTCCGATATCCAGCGGAATATATTTTGAAACTCATCCAGCCCCTTCTCCGATAAAGAGTAGTAGATTCTGTTATCCTCCTTTTTTCCTTTGATCAATCCTAAATCCTCCAGCCGTTTTAAGTTGGGATATAGCCTCCCCGATGAAACATCAAGATTTTCTATAAGTTCCAGCCCGTACTTCGGTTCGAACTTCAGCTCTTTCAAAATCTCCAGCTGAAAAAAGGTCAGGTCCCTGATCATCATAAGGTTACCATAGGAGAATACTATATAAGCTTTTTGGTATAGGAATGTAAGAGTTGTTGAATAATTAGACCGACGTAGTAACAAACAATTTATAGCCCTATGACAACAGTTATATATGGTCAATTTTAAACGAAGACTCATAGAAATTCAAGGAATAATGGAAGAACAGAAACTGGATCTCGTGGTGTATGGTGCCGGACCTGATTTCCAATATCTGACAGGATCTCAGAGAGAGTGGAGAAGGGGTAGAGATCTCATTTCTCCTGCGGACTGTGTTTTTATACCCCAAGAGGGCGAACCAACTCTGCTATTGGGAACGGATTTCACTGGACAACGCGACAGTTCATGGATAAAAGATATTCGATTCATAGAGATGTTCGAGGATTTTCAGCCGACAGTGAATGAGATCCTCACTGATCTTGTAGACGATCCCACGAATGTGGCCATAGGAGAGTACACGTGGGGGAACATGACCCTTGCTATAGCATCATCCTGTAAAGGAGCCCGGGTCCGCAGTGCTGAAGGCCTACTTGACCATCTGCGAATGATCAAGGAACCTGAAGAGATCAAAAAACTCAGGAAAGTCGCAAAACTCACTGACAATGTAATGGAAAAGATCTCCGAAGAAATAGAAGAAGGAAAGACCATGAACGAAATGAAACTTGCAATAGAGGCCGTGGGGCGGACAATGGGGGCCGATGATATAAGCTTCCCGGGCGTCGCACTGTTCCACAAATCGGGAACTGAAGCGAACGAAAGTATATTTAATTACGGATGGGATCAGAAGCTGCAACAAAAAACCAGTATAGCCTTTGATGTGGGATTCGTTCTTGATGGGTACTGCAGTGATTGGGGAAGAAGTCTCTATTTCGGAAAGGCGGAGGACCATATAACAGAAGCTTACAGAACAGTTCAGACTGCTGTAATGGAGACCGTTGATGCCATAGGCGAAGAGGTGCATAAAACAAACGAGATCTTCCCTGCCATTGAAAAGGTATGCGACAGAGAGGGATTCGGTGAGTATCTGCGAGCCAGAGTTTCCAATGGACTTGTGGGGCATCAGATAGGAATAGAGGTCCACGAAGATCCATGGCTCAGACCATCTGAGAATCGGGAGTTGGTGGATAACATGGTCTTCTGTGTAGAGCCCAAGCTGTGGCATGGAGGAGAGTATTACTTACGCGTAGAAGACATGATCCTCATAAAAAACGGGAAGGCCAGATCTTTAACAGAGTATGACAGAGAACGGTTCCAGACCTGATAGGCAGGTTTACTCTCTACCTATTATCCTCTGGGTTATACCTCCTATGTTTGCTGATTGAGATACCGTACTTGCCCAGTCCTGCGGCGATAATCAACGCATCTGCAGTTTCATGATTCTCGACAAACTCTTCCGAGGTGCGCCCAGACGCTATGGGAGCTCCTACACATCTACCCAGTCCCATGCATCCCAGCTTTCTCTTCCATCTGTCGCCAGTACCTCAGAGCAGCTTTTGCAGAAAAACTGTTTTTTATCATCTATGTCGTACTCTATGGAAGAAAAATTCATGACACAGTCCCTATTTTTGCAATGTTTGAGTCCGAATGTATGGCCGAGCTCATGAACAGATTCTTTTATTGTTCTTTCAAGAAGTTTTGTATTTGTGGCTCTTCTTTTAAGTCTAAATATAGAGACCACAGCTATGGAACTATTAGCTTGACCATAAAGTTCTATATAAGGAGGATCGTAGATATCCACATCTGTAACTACTAAAATTCTCTTAATTTCTTTGGCTAGAACTTTCTCAGCTTTGTTTTTCATCTCCATACCAAGGTCAAAAAAAGGGCGAGTGAAATATTTTCCAACCTCCTTGTTATACGCAAGTTTAGGAAGATTTAGTGTCTTTTCTGGTATTAAGTTACAGGAAACCTCAGTATGCGCTTTTTTAAAAGATTCCTCTATTCCATCCATCACTCTCTCTATGAACTTCATCCTATTCTGCCGTATACCCCTCTTCCCGGATGGAACAATCCCAACGATCATCTATACACCTATTTCACCACAAGCACTGAACATTTGGCAAACCGAATTGTCTCCTGGGCCGTACTTCCCAAGAGAAGCCTTCGTACCCCTGTCTCTCCCCTTTCTCCGAGAACTATCAGCTCCACCTTTTCATGCACGGCCAGAAAAACAATCTCGTCGGGGGGCTCACCTACCTTCACAAACGTCTTTGCTTCCAGCCCCTGAGAGGCTGCGTACTCTTCCGCATCATTCAGGATCTTTTCTGCCTCTGCAAAGTTATGAGGTGTTTTTTTCTGGATAACAGTTACTATATAAATCTCAGAGTTTGCAAGCTTTGCCAGCTTCACAGCCTTTTTCAGAGCCTTTTGTGCCAGCTCTGACCTATCCATCGCCACGAGTATTCGTTCAAACATATGACCACTGAACTAACTCCGCATCAAGCTTTTTAAAAATTTCTCTTCGAAGCGGTTCTATCTCATTGTTTACCGCAGAAATCTTTAGTGGGATCTCAGGAATAGATCTTAGATCTGTTTTGTTCTGGCAGGTAATCATGGATATTTCCATTTTTTTTATGTCTTCCAAAAGATTAAACTGCTCGCTAAGCGGATACCCACATGTTTCTGAGGGATCAACGATAAACACAATCAGATCTGCCAAATATTTGAGTGAGAGAGCCGCTTTGAGTTCTATGTTATTTCTATCCTCAAACTTCCTATCCAGAAGACCTGGCGTATCTATGACCTGAATCGTTGTGTATTTATACTCAAAATTCCCAAGATTGATTCCTTTTGTTGTAAACGGATAGCTCTGAACCTCGGGCTTTGCGCTTGTGAGGGAGTTCAGGACAGTAGATTTTCCAACATTAGGCATTCCCGCAATGACAATAGTATAACAGGACTTAACGATAGGCAGCACCTTTAGTTTGTCCCGTGCATTATTTAAAAATTCCATATTCTCTTCAATCCTTGCCAAAATGGAAATATATCTGCCATACGCCTCTTTTCTTAGATTCCCCAGCCGATTAATATCCCTTGTTCTCTTCATTTTCCATATTTGTTCATTTTTTATCTTTTTTATTGTTTTCATCGCCCAGCTTAAGGCACCAATATTATGTTTCAGCTCGTCCAAACTTACTGTAATATCTATTAGATCCCTATAAAATGGATTAAGATGCTCAAAGGAGGGGTGTCTTTTTACCACTTTCTCCAACATGGCATTCATAACCTGTGAAGCCGTTTCAATACGAGCCATCTCTTTGTTCCTTACTTTAATACCCATAGGGAGTCT
>JAYEIH010000066.1:0-14232 GCA_034659995.1 Methanobacteriota archaeon | reverse complement strand
GCATCTGACTAGAATAGTATTGAAATCTCTATGGAAGCCATGCCTCTGAGTTCTGATATATCAGTCTGCATCTGACTAGAATAGTATTGAAATTCAAAAACAGTAAATTCTTCGGTGACTAATTTATCGGTCTGCATCTGACTAGAATAGTATTGAAATTTCTTTCCTTTTGTTCGATACTTTCTAAAATATCTCTGTCTGCATCTGACTAGAATAGTATTGAAATTACCTGCAAGATCCATTAACGAGTCATCATAGTCGAGGTCTGCATCTGACTAGAATAGTATTGAAATTGTAGATTACGTAGCCTATTGCCAGCGCCCCGAGTCTGCATCTGACTAGAATAGTATTGAAATGTGATTACTGCCTGAATGGGGCGGGTTAAATGTTAAGTCTGCATCTGACTAACTGTCTCAGGCCTAAAGGCTGAGACAGGACATCTATCCGGCGGATAGAAGTTTAGTATTGAAATCTTTTTAACCGCAATAATCCCAATTGCGGCAATAAAATAGTCTGCATCTGACTAAATGGAGCAGGTCGAAGAGCTGCTACATTATCAAGCGTGGTCATGAACAAAGTGAATGCCTCGATGAAAAATGAACGTGGTGCGAAGCAGCAGGTTCATCGCTTCCCTCTTGAGGGAAGAATAGTATTGAAATGTAAAAACGTAAATCTATACTCTACAAGAACAATTGGTCTGCATCTACCCGAATGGAGCATCCCGTGGCACAACCGAAGATTGTGCCCTCCCGACACAAAAAGTTATTTTGTGTCGGTTTTGAGTTGGCACATCCTTTTACCTTTAGTTTAGGTTTATCAATAAACCTTTCCCCTTTTAAAGAGCTCAATCACCTTAACAACATCATCTACCGTATAGATAACCCTGTACTCGCAACTCTCAACCGGTACTTCAGTGGATCAGTGCCCGAGAGTTTTTTAATATCGGTTCCTGAACGGGATTTGTATGGATCATTCTGAAGATTTCTCACCCCAGATCTTATTCTCTCTTGTAAGCTTTCAGAGAGGGTCATCAGCTGCTTTTGAAACGTTCTAGAGACAAGAATAGTGTACGTCATAGCTTATCAAACGGTATGAACTCATCCTCTTCGAGTATCCTATTCCACCGTTCGTCCAGCTTTTTCCATCCCACTTCTTTCACCAGGCTGCGAATGATTATATCATAACTCTCACCTTTTTCTCCCAGTTTCCGGAGCATTTCCTTTGTCTCTTGTGATACAGCTACAGTAGTCCTAGACATAACGATTATAACGATTATAACGATTATAATATTTATAAAGTTTATGGTTTCTCTAAGAGGGTGTACGGCATCTTCCAAAGAATAAAGAAGATAAGAAGATCCATCAAAACCTATATAATTCAGGGTATCCACTAATACACGGAGATTAAGATGGGTTCCGCTCTCTACAAAAAGGCGATAGTAAGAAGGCCCGGTTACTCGGTAGTCCATGGAATAACTACCGCTAACCTGGGAAAACCGAACTACGAAAAGGCATTGACACAGCACGAGAAATATATCGAAACACTAGAAAGCTGTGGTCTTGAGGTAACCGTTATGCCCGCTAAAGAGAAATTTCCGGACTCTACCTTTGTTGAAGATTCTGCCGTTCTCACCGAAAAATGTGCCGTAATCACCAACTTCGGAGCTGAAAGCAGGAGGGGGGAAGAAGAAAGTATGTATAAACTCTTAAAAGAATTTTATAATAAAATAGAATGCATAAAAGAACCCGGCACTCTTGAAGGCGGAGATATCATGAGGGTAGAGGATCATTTTTATATAGGCCTCTCGGAGAGAACAAACAAGGCAGGAGCGAGGCAGCTCAGAGGAATTCTGGCGAAATATGGCTATACCAGCTCGTATGTTTTATGTGAACAGGTGCTCCATCTTAAAACGGGTGTGGCATACCTTGGAGGGAATACATTAGTTGTTACAGGCGAGTTTATCGATAAAGAGGAGTTTGAAGGATTTGATAAAATAATCATTACCGAGGAGGAAAGTTATGCGGCAAACTCTGTACGGGTAAACGACTATGTGATAATGCCCAAGGGGTATGAAAAATCAAGGAATGAGATTGTAGAAGCTGGATACAAGGTAAAAGAAGTCAATTTATCGGAGTTTAGAAAGATTGACGGCGGTGTCAGCTGCTTATCGCTCAGGTTTTGATTGGTAAAAGGGATGCATATGAAAAAAACGAAGAATGATGTTATTATAGAGTGCATAAAAGGCGATATAGTCTCTCAAAAGGACCTCGCCGCCGTAGTTAACGCGGCAAACGCTCAGCTACGAATGGGAGGCGGCGTGGCCGGCGCGATCCATAGAGCCGCTGGTCCTGGACTTGAGAAGGAGTGTCAGCCAATAGCCCCAATAACCCCGGGAGAAGCAGTTATTACCTGTGGGTATGAGCTTCCGAATGCGTATGTCATCCACTGCCTTGGCCCTGTCTACGGAAGAGATAAACCAGAGGACAAAATTTTGGCAAAATGCTATCGGAACGCCTTAAAACGTGCTGAAGAACATGAAATAGATTCTGTTGGATTTCCTGCTATTTCCACAGGTGCATTTGGTTACCCTCTCAGAGATGCGGCCAGGGTGGCACTCGGCACGGTACTGGAAATCTGCCCAACGCTGCAGCATGTAAAACGGATCCGATTTGTGCTGCACAACCAAAGGGTCCTGAAAATCCACAATGAACTATTGTTGCATCTGATCAAAGAGAAATAAAAGTGTTTAAAGTTCTAAAAGAATAGAAAATGCATATAAAGATGATAAAGAAGTGGGAAGAGTATGTATTCTCTTGAGTTTGAGAGGTAAGAGGAGGATATAAAAATCCTCATTTGTAATGAAATATGGTGACCATATGTTCCGAGAGTACAATCCAGAAAAAGATAAAGAGGCTGTCCACCGCATATGGAAAGAGATAGGCTGGCTTGAGGAAAATGAAGAGGCCTTAGATACTCTCATCGATGCAAGCCGCGCTTGGGTTGCAGAAATCAATGGTGAGGCTGAATGTTTGGTGCTCACCACCCCTGGAACGATCCGATATCTCCGTGAGGACCTTCCCTTTTCATGCGTGAATGGTGTAGGCACGAGTAGAATCGCCCGTAAACAGGGGTTTGCCGGAAAGTTAACAGCGCTAACCATTGCTCAAAGTGCCAGTGAGGGCGCATTGGTGACAGGACTCGGTATGTTTGAGCAGGGGTTTTACAATCGTTTAGGGTTTGGTACAGGATCCTATGAGCACTGGGTTTCCTTTGATCCTGCAAGCCTCACCGCAAAAAAATCACCAAAGGTGCCTACAAGACTCACAAAAGATGACTGGGAAAGGATCCACGCGTCCAGAATTCATCGGAAGAAGAGTCATGGGTCATGTACGCTCCACTCACCAAAAATTACCAAATCTGAAATGGAATGGTCAAAAAAATTCTTTGGCCTTGGGTACTTTGATAGCAATAATACTCTTACACATCACCTGTGGTTCGGCGTGAGAAGTGTGGAGCACGGCCCATATACAGTCAAATGGATCTCATACCAGAACTACGAACAGCTCCTTGAACTAATGGGGCTAATAAAAAACCTTGGTGACCAGGTAAGGTTGGTCAGCATGTGCGAGCCGACAGGCATCCAACTTCAAGACCTCTTAAATAAGCCATTTAAACGAGGACAGATAACAAAAAAATCAAAATACGAACAGTACATGCGCGCTATGGCCTACTGGCAGATGCGAATCCTCGATCTTGAAGGATGCATGGAAAAAACCCATCTCTCTGATGAGGTCTCATTTAACCTGAAACTTACCGACCCCATTGAGACGATGCTGGATGACACACAGTGGCACGGTATTGGCGGCAAGTATGTGGTGACGCTGGGGCCAGAGTCTCATGCGAAAAGGGGCAGTAAGGAAAAACTGCCTACGTTAAATGCGTCTATCGGTGCTTTTACGCGAATGTGGCTTGGCGTTCGGTCAGCTACTAGTCTTGCTGTCACTGACGATCTTGCCGGACCGGAAAACTTGCTCGCCGCAATTGATCGAGTGCTGCGCATACCCAGACCACATCCGGACTGGGATTTCTGACCAACTCATAGAATGCTACCAAAACTGAAAAGAATGAGTAGTCTCTATATGGTAGAAAAGTATAAAAAGAAAAAAGTAGAGAATAAATAAAGGATATAATAATAGCGAAAAGGGCATGATTTGTATGAAAGATAAGGTAATAGGACTGTTTTTCAATAAAAAAACGCTGGAGATATTCCTCAATATAGAGGAAAAATACGCCGCAAAAATTCGTAATAAAGTAGGGTGCATGTACAGCTACACGACCATGAGACTGGATCAGTTTGAAAAGGTTGGTCTTGCTACATCTCATCGCGATGGAAGAAAAAACGTATATGAACTGACAGAGAAAGGAAAAAAACTCAAGAATAAACTGGAAGAAATTGTCAATGAGTAAAGAGATCATGAAAAACAAATTGAAAAAAAGATTAGAAAACGGTGAGAAAACGGTGGGTGCATGGATGACAATTCCCCATACGGATATCTCCGAAGCACTTTCCACGCTTCCTTTTGATTGGTTTGTATTTGATCAAGAGCATTCTACGCTGGATGATCAGCTCAGTCAACAGCTCATGCAAGGAATGAGAGGAACAGACGTCACACCACTGGTGAGGGTAGCATGGAACGATATGGTACTGATAAAAAAGGCCCTGGATACCGGTGCATACGGCGTGATAATCCCATGGGTCAACAGTAAGGAAGATGCCGTCAACGCCGTCAGGGCGTGTAAGTACCCTCCCGAAGGTGTACGGGGCTGCGGTCCCCGAAGAACAACCCTTCTCGATCCGGAGTATCTGGAAACGGTAAACGACGAGCTCCTCATTATCGTTCAGATAGAAACACGAGAAGCAATCAATAACGTTGAGGAGATTCTCGCTGTTGACGGGATAGATGGCTTCTTTTTAGGGCCTGTTGACCTCTCTACATCGCTCGGACACATGGGGGATGTACAACATCCAGAGGTACAGCATGCAATAGAGGAGGTATTCAACACCGGAACGGAGATGAATGCCATCTCCGGCATATGGAAAGGGGCCGGTATGACGATTAAGGAGAGGATTGAAGAGGGATGGCAGATGGTCTCGCTTGGGATGGACATCGAGTTTTTGATGAAGGGCTCCCGAGATGTTCTCAGTTACGGCGAGTAGCTCTCAAGCATCTCCTGAAAAGTATTGTAGGCCTTCACAGTGTCCTTATCAGCAACAATAAAGATCAACTCTGTCATTGTGGAAATATTCTCAAAAATATTGATGTCATGCCATGCAAGCTTTCTGGTTGCCAGGGAAAGGATTCCGGGTGTATAAAGAAACTCCTTGGTCATGCTGAGGGTTAAAGATACCAGGTTTTTCTCAATGTTCAGACTCTTCTCATTACACAAAATCCTTTTTAATTTATTGAGGTGCTTTTGAGGAGCGACAATGGTTATCTCATAGTTGCCCTGGATGATATTGAGCGTATCACCCTTTTCAAGGTCAATTATTTTGTATATCTCTTTAATACTCTCCTGTGCAGAGGGTGTTTTGACAATACAGATATCACAGAGATTCGTTTTCATGATGATTTCCGGGTTAAACTGAAAAGGAGGCTGTACAATGGTCTTTTTCCGTAGTTCCTCCCCATGACGACGAAGAGCCATAATGATCGCTGAACGCGTGACCTTTTCTCCGAGTTCTGACTCTATTCGTGGTTGAAGATTATTGGCGAGATTTGCAAAATTTATGACCCCTTCTATCAGTGCTTCCTGCAAGACCGGTCGTGACTCAATTATCTTTTTTACAGTATGACTTACGGTTACCATAACAATTTCACCCATTTTTGTTATTTTAATAACGTTAAGTTTAAATACTATATAAATCTACCCCTGACAGGTGACGCAAATGGTTGAATGTATAGTATGCGGTTTAGAACTGGAAATTGAAGAAGATATAGAACTAAACGAGATAATACTCTGCCCGGACTGTGGAACAGAACTTGAGGTAGTCAGTTTGGATCCCATAACAGTGGAAGAAGCACCGAAGGTAGAGGAGGATTGGGGGGAGTAATGGTCCAGATCCTCGATTCCACGCTGAGAGAGGGAGAACAGACCCCGGGGGTATATTTCAACATCCATATCAAACTGGCCATAGCAAGACTGCTGGATGAGATTGGTGTGGACTACATTGAAGTCGGCCACCCCGCCGTAAGTAAGGATATAGAGTATGCTGTGAAACAGATATCTCAAAAAAAATTGAATGCTACGGTCTGTGCACATTCCCGAACTTCGAAAAAAGATATCGATCAGGCCCTTGACTGTAGTGTGGGGTTTATCGGAATCTTTTACTGTGTCTCTGAGAGGCGTCTTGCCACCGTCCACAAAAAATGTTTTCCCAGTGCAGTGGAAAAGATAGTGAAGACAATCAGATATGCCAAGAGGAAGAATCCTCAAATAACAGTTCGGTACACTCCAGAGGATACGGTGCGTTCCACGTTTCAGAACGTGCTCGAGTCCTCAACTGCAGCTGTAGAAGCAGGCGCCGATATAATCAGCATCGCAGATACCACGGGATATATGGTTCCGGGAACAGAAAGAGATATGTACAATTACGTACTGAATTTCAAAAAAAAACTCGTAGATTATGGGATTTCTCCCAAAATAGCCGTTCACTGCCATAACGACAGAGGTCTCGCCCTTGCAAACGCCCTTGGCGCCTACCGTGCCGGAGCGGATATAATCGATACCGCTGTCCTCGGGCTTGGGGAACGAGCGGGTATTGTGGACCTCGGGCAGCTGCTCATGACGCTCTCAACGGATTTCAATGAAGGAAACTGGAACCTGAAACCACTCCCTCGGTTATACTCCCTTGTCAGTAAATACTCTGAGCCTATCCCTGTGAACTTTCCCGTCACAGGAAAAAATGCGTTTACCCACTGCGCGGGAATCCACACCCACGCAGCCACAATTGACCCTCTGCATTATCAGAGTCTAGATCCTGCACCTCTGGGAAGAAAAACAGAGATATCGCTTGATCATATGTCTGGGATTTCCTCTGTCAGATACGCACTGGAACAGATCGGGGAGGAAGCAGGCGAAGAACGCATGACCAAGGTCCTGGAGAGAGTAAAGAGAGTGGGGCAGAAGGGAAGAACTGTGAGTCCGGAGGAACTGAAACATATCGTTTCGATGTATAAAAAGGAGGAAAAAAGATGAAAGTTGGATTTTTACATTCTATAATACGAAAAGATGAGAAACTGTTACTGAATGAGTTCAGAACAAGGGGCATAGCTGTGAAAAGGATCGATGACCGAGATCAGGTGCTCGATCTCCACAAAGATACCTTTGATCTCGATGTCGTTCTTGAACGGTGCATTAATCATTCCAGAGCTCTGCATATACTTAAAACACTCAATGATAAGGAAATCGAAACGGTGAATACCTACAAGGTGGCAAAAATATGTGGGGATAAGTTTCTGACAACCTCGGCGCTGATCAAAGAAGGAGTACCAACACCTACATGTCTTCTGGCATTTACACAAGACTCAGCACTGGAAGCAATAGAAAAGGTAGGGTACCCTTGTGTAATCAAACCAACCGTAGGCTCATGGGGGAGATTAATGTCCAAGATCAATGATAGAGATGCAGCAGAGTCTATTCTCGAACATAAAAATCTCTTAGGCAGTTATCATCACTCAATATTCTATATCCAGGAATATGTAGAAAAAAATGGTAGAGATATCAGAAGTTTTGTCGTCGGAGATAAGTGCATCGCAGCAATTTACAGGAGCTCCGATCACTGGATAACCAACACGGCTCGCGGCGGTGTGACCTCCAACTGCCCCGTAACTCCTGAGCTTGCCGAGCTCTCATTAAAAGCCGCAGAGGCCGTTGGCGGTGGAGTGGTGGCAATTGATCTCTTTGAAACGGAGAACGGCCTTATGGTTAATGAGGTGAACTATACAATGGAGTTCAAGAACAGTATCGGCACGACAGGAGTAAATATCCCGGGAAGGATCGTTGATTATGTACTGGAGGTGGCACAATGAATGTGAGCATAATTGGCGGCAGCGGGTATGTCGGTGGAGAGTTGCTACGGCTCCTTCTCGATCATCCTGCAGTAACTGTCCGTCAGGTCACATCTGAGAGATCGAAGGGAGCCCCAGTATCATTAACACATCCGAATCTGAAGGAACGAACAACACTTAAGTTCAGTAGCATTGACGAATTTGAGGAAACAGATCTGATATTTTCCGCACTTCCTCATAGAGCACTTATGGAGCGCATTGACAAGCTCACTACATTATCTCCACGAATAATCGACCTTTCAGCGGATTTCAGATTGAAAAAAAAGGAAGAGTACCGGAGATGGTATGGGCGTGACCATCTTAAACCAGAGTTACTGAATGAGTTTGTCTACGGTATCGTAGAACTCTACAGAGAGAAAATGAAAAATGCACGGTATATAAGCAGTGCCGGCTGCAATGCCACGGCCGTTATTCTCGCGCTGCATCCTCTCCTCAAAAACAAAGTAGTGGATCCGAACCTTCCCATAGTGGCTGAAGCCAAGTGCGGATCCTCTGAAGGAGGTAACAAAATTTCCAACGCCTCACATCATCCGGAAAGAAGCGGCTGTGTGCGGCCTTATAAACCCACGAGCCACCGCCACACCGCGGAGATGAGTCAAGAGCTCAAGACACGGATAGAGTTTTCAGCCATGGCAATCGAGATGGTTCGTGGGATCTCGATAACGTCCCATGTATTTCTTAGGGAGAAGCTTAGAGAAACGGATATATGGAAGATCTATAGAAAAGAGTACGGTGACGAACCTTTCATCAGAATTGTAAAACAAAAAACTGGTATCTATCGGTATCCGGAGCCAAAAATTGTCATGGGCACGAACTACTGTGATATCGGATTTGCCCTGGAAGAAAGGAGACTCGTGGTCATCAGTGCCCTGGATAATCTAATGAAGGGAGCTGCAGGACAGGCGGTGCAGGCGATGAATGTGATGTGCGGATTTGATGAAAGAGCAGGATTGGAGTTTGCGGGGTTGCATCCGGTATGATAGTAGTTAAAATAGGTGGTGCTGTAGGAATAAACTACGATCTGGTGCTTAAGGATCTTGTGAAGTACGAGGCCGTACTGGTACACGGCGGCTCGGGTGAGATGAACAGAGTATCGGAGAAGCTTGGAAAACCCCCCAAGATGATCAGATCACCTTCAGGCCATGTCTCCAGAAGAACGGATAGGGACACGCTGGAGATCTTCAGCATGGTTTACTGCGGTAAGATGAACAAGATGATCGTTGGGAAACTGCAGCGGCTGGGCGTGAATGCCGTAGGATTAAGTGGTATCGATGGAGGTTTGCTCAGGGGGAAAAGAAAAAAAGCCATTATTGCCGTAGAAAATGGAAAAAAGAAGGCTATTCATGATGATTATACGGGAAAGGTTGAAAAAGTAAATGTAGATCTAATTAAAATGCTTATAGAAAATGGATATATGCCCGTTATAACGCCACCTGCACTGAGTTATGAGAATGAAACCATAAATGTGGACGGTGACAGGGCGGCAGCGAGGATTGCCGGTGCATTAGAGGCCGAAGTACTGATCATCCTCTCAAATATTCCCGGACTGCTTCGAGATCCGGAGGACGAAACCAGCCTGATCAGAGAGATCGAAAAAAAGCGGATTAATGAAGCTATGAGCTATGCAGAGGGAAGAATGAAGAAAAAGGTAATGGGTGCGACAGAGGCTCTCGAGGTAGGGGTAGAGAAAGTACTTTTTGGTGACGCAAGGGTAGAGAATCCGATTACGAAAACCATTGAAGGTAAAGGGACGGTGATCCAGTGAATATTAGAGAAGCGGAAGAAAGGTATGTGATGGACCTCTACCCGAGAAGAGGTATCGCACTTACAAAGGGCAAGGGCTGTAGACTCTACGATAACGAGAGAAACGAGTACATAGACTGCGCTGCAAATGTCGGCGTCTCAAATATCGGACACGGCAATGAAAAGGTGGCCAAAGCTATCCATGATCAGTATAGAAAACTATCAAACTGCTACGGTATTTTTTACAACGACACAAGGGCTCGTCTGGCCAAAAAACTTGTGGAGATAACACCTGCGGGTCTGGAGAAGGTGTTCTTCTGTAACTCAGGATCGGAGTCTGTGGAAGCTGCAATCAAGTTTGCCAGAGCCTCTACCGGAAGAAGTAAGATCATCACTGCGATGCGGGGGTTCCACGGAAAAACAATGGGAGCTCTGAGTGCCACCTGGGGGCCTAAGTACCAGAAGCCCTTCACACCCGTCCTCAATGGGTTTGTCCATGTGCCCTTCAACAACTTTGCGCGGCTGGAAAAGAAAGTTACGGAAGATACCGCAGCCATCCTTCTTGAAGTAGTCCAAGGCGAGGGCGGCGTGAACATCGGAGAAAAGAGATTCTTTAAAAAAGTGAGAAAACTCTGTGATAAAAAGAACATTCTGCTTATCATCGATGAAGTTCAGACGGGCTTTGGAAGAACAGGAACGCTCTTTGCCTCTGAACAGTATGTGACACCTGATATCCTCTGCCTTGCCAAGTCCATCGCCGGAGGCGTGCCTATGGGGGCTGTTGTATGCAGTGGGAATGTGAAAGTGCCAAAAAAATCTCATACCACCACATTTGGCGGCAATCCGCTGGCCTGTGCGGCTGCTCTTGCGTCCATCGAGATCATAGAGCAGGAAAACCTGGCGAAACGTTCAGCTGAGCTGGGCAGCTATTTTTTAAAACAGTTGCACACCATCGAGAGTCCGAAGATACGCGAGGTTCGCGGTCTTGGACTTATGATCGGTATTGAGCTGAAGGAGAGAGCAGGAAGCTATGTGAAGGAACTTATGGAGAGGGGCATCATTGCATTGCTCGCCGGAAGCTGTGTGATCAGACTTTTGCCCCCTTTAATAATCGAGAAAAAGGAGATTGATAGGGTGGTAGAAGCTCTGAGGGAAATCTTATGTTAATAGAGGACATGGTCAGAATTTACAGCCCCACAGGATTAGAAGCGAGACTTGCAGAGTTCCTTATTCACTGGGGCAATGAACATGGATTTGAAGCGTATAATGATAAGGTTGGGAACTTCATTGCAGAAAGAGGAGAAAATCCAGAAATACTTCTTGTAGGGCATATGGACACCGTGTCAGGTGAGATCCCTGTGAGGATAGAGGATGGAAAGCTTTACGGGAGAGGATCAGTAGACGCAAAGGGGTCCCTCTCCTGCTTTCTTGAGGCTGCCGCTGTATCGAAAAAAAGCATAAGGGTGGTGGGGGTAGTTGAAGAAGAAGGAGACTCAAGAGGTGCCAGGCATATCGTAGACAAGTTTGACCCCGCCTATATTATCATAGGCGAGCCAAGCGGATGGGACAGCCTCACAATCGGCTACAGAGGAAATCTCACATTGTGCTATAAGAACAAAAAACCGAAGAAACACAGCTCGCTCCCAGAGCCGAACTCCTGCGAGGAAGCCGTTAGATTTTTCAATGCGTTAAAAAACTTCACCACAAAATACAACGAGAGAAAAACACCTTTTAATCAGCTGGGCGTAAAGCTACTCTCGATCCGCTCTGAGGAAAACGGATTCAGTGAACAAACAGAGCTCTCAGTCAATATAAGGATTCCTATTGGATTTGACACAGAAAAGCTGGAGGAACTTGTAACTGAACATAAGAAGGGCGCAAAGATAGAGTACTCATCCATGGAAAAGCCCGTGATGGCCGGTAAAAGAAATAGACTGGTATCATCCTTTATAAAAGCAGTTCGATTAGAGGGAGGAAAATTTGGGTTCAAGGTGAAGACAGGGACCTCGGATATGAACATTCTCCGAGAGTACAACGTGCCCATTGTAACCTACGGGCCTGGAGATTCGCGACTTGACCATACGCCAAATGAGCATCTTGATCTGGCTGAGTATAAAAAAGCTGTGAAGGTAATGAAAAGGGTGCTGGAAAGAATATAAGATACAGGCGTTGGGACAAAATTCCATCAGCCTTGAGGATGTGTCTCGATCCCCCTCATGGGAACAGGAACGGAGGACGGTGATAAAAAGATTGCGTGATCTTCCCAAGCTGGTGAAGGAGGCAGCCTCTCACCTGTCGGTGGTACGTGCCCAAGGGAGAAGACCAAAGCTGAATCCCGAGCAGAAAGCCATGCTGTTCCTTTTCACTCGCCTCAATCAGAAGAGCAATCGGGACATGGAAGCGATGCTCGCCCTGCTCGGGTCCTTCGGTGTCGAGGTGAGCTACAAGACGATCGAGCGTCTCTACTCGGACGAGGAGGTGGAGCTCGTGCTCCACTCGTAGAAAGAGAAGGAAGGTGTGTGCGGGCGGGTTAGATTAATTCTGCCCCAATGCCGGTGGTAATAACTGTGTTATATAAATCACCGAAAACAGAAACCTACACAGGCGCAGGCTGTGCAGGAAGCTCACATGAGAGCCTCATGTGAGCGTTTATCAGAAATAACTTTTCAGTAACTTATCAGATCTATATAGAACGCAGGTTGAAACCCCATATCAATCCGGGGTGGAGGAAAAAAGGAGGGGGATGAATTGTCAGAGTGAATCATGTGCCCATGCAAGCCTTAGATATTAAATGAATAATTCGACTTGATAAGTTTTCCTCATTATGGTATACCATCAATATCTTCTCGTTCCAAAATATATAAAGAAAATCTTTCAATTCACTTGATGGTTCTTCAAATCAAAACTTTTTATTCTACCTCCTTAACATCATGCACGGTGAAAAAAATGACAACAACGCCGATCATACCGACGAGTCCGCAGAGAATAAAGGGTGTCTGGGGACTTACATGATCATATACCCAACCACAGATCAATGATCCGACTAAGAGCCCAAAACTTCTCCACGTAGCAAAAATCCCCATGACCTTCCCTCGGGTCTCCTTATAAGCAATGCTGGTAACCATCGCATTGTTTGCAGGAAGTGCCATGCCTGTTCCGAGAGCAGCAAAAATAATAGGTACCAGAAGAGTATAAAACCCAGTGGCAAGGACTATTAATGCTGTAGTAATGGAACTTAATGCCCTTCCCACAAGAAGAAAGATCCTCTTTCCATGCACATCAGAAAGTTCGCCGGAAATAGGTTTTATGATAAGCCTTACTGCACCCATAACCCCAAAAACTATGCCAATAGCCTCTCCTATTCCCAAGATTTCTTTTCCATATACGGGGAGAAAACTCATTGTCATTCCCAGTGCAAAAGTAGTTGTCATTCCCCCAACACACAGTCCGATCAAGATGGTTTTATGCGGTGTGAGCTCTTTCCTTTCTGACATCTCTTCTTCAAATTTTTCAGGGTGCACTGTTTCTTTTACTCGTAAAATAATCAAAGCGGTGCTAAAAAACGCCATTACAGAGCATACATAAAATCCGATAGTCATGGAAAAAAAATACTTAATTCCACTGCCAATAACAGGACCGAAGGCCATGCCGAGATCCCACATCATTGAAAAGAGCCCCATGGCTTTGCCTCTATCCTCAAATTTCACAATATCAGCTGCCATTACCGTAGCTGCTGGCCAGACAACGCCAGAAGCAGCACCCTGTACTGCTCTTAAGGCATAGAGATGCCAAAGCTGCGTTGCTGTTCCAAAAAGAAACATATCTACGGCATAAACAAAGAGACCAAAGCTTATAATCTTTTTTCGCCCTATTTTATCTACAGAGAATTTTGAAAACATCACAGGTCAAGCTGTGATGTAAATATACAACCGAGGGTTGTGTATGTAAAAACTCACGGGTTAACTTTATATAGTCCCATGAGCTATTTTTCTTATGAAATCCTTGCTTGATATCGCCTTACAGAAACGTTACGAACGTGTACAGAAGCTTGGGGACAAACTTGCAGAGGTAGACTCACTCATAGACTGGGAAGCCTTTCGGCCAATAGTTAAAGGACTATACGATAACAAAACTGAGAAAGGAGGAAGACCAAACATCGATGAAGTGGTAATGATAAAGCTCCTGATCCTTCAGTCATGGTACGGTCTGACGGATCAAGAACTGGAAAAACAAGCTACAGACCGTATTTCCTTTCTAAAATTTCTTGCGTTTCCCAAAAGGATACCAGACTACTCCACAGTCTGGTACTTCCGGGAGAGGCTGGCAGAAACAGGAAAAGACAGAGAGGTGTGGGAGGAAC
>JAYEIH010000065.1:0-2814 GCA_034659995.1 Methanobacteriota archaeon | reverse complement strand
CTATAAACTGGTTTCTCGGACTGACATCCCAGTTAGTCTCCGGCACCTACTTCCCCATCGAAGAGCTTCCCTCATGGCTCCGGCCGGTAGCTCATATCCATCCGCAGACATACGTCAATAAGTTCGCCCGGCTGACCATGGGAGGAAATGCCAGTCTCACCGAGGTCTGGCCGGAGCTGCGGGCATTCATTCTCACAACGATCATTATGCTTATGATCGGGTACGCAATGTTTGTCTACGGGTTCAGAAGGGCAAGGGTCTCGGGAACGCTGGGGCATCGGTGATCTTTTACCAAGGCAGCGCCAATAAAAAGTAACTTTTCGGGAGGACATCAGAAAACAAATGAGATTAAAAGAAAACTATGAAACTAAACCGGTTGTCGCTGTTATACTGGATTCATCAGTTCCACTTTCTATGTGCGCCCGGACAGGCCTCAGTGACCTATTATGGTGAAGAACAAAAATTGTTCTCTATCGGTCAAGTTCAAGATCCAACATAAAACTATCTCAGTTTGATACCCTCCCACCCTGCAGCTGCTGGAGAGTATAGGGGGTGAGGAGTACAGAAACAATGGGAGATCTAGGAAAAACTTATATAATTCCAGAGTAAATTAACCATACAAAGGAGGATCTCAGATGAAATCCATAAGTCATGAAATGGCAAAATTCGCCTTGGACCTGGAGTATACGGATATACCTGCCAAGGCGGTAAAGGAAGTTAAACGATTTATGCTGGACAGCGTTGGATGTGGACTGGCTGCAATGAAAAACGAGGATATGGAACAGGCTTTTGAGTATATAAAGACCCTTGGAGGCAAAAAACAGGCAAGAATTATGGGCCATGGGTATCTAACAAATATGCCAAATGCTACGCTGATGAACTCTTTGCTTATTAGAGGGATGGACTACAATGATATCTACTGGGAACAGGACCCCTCACACCCTTCGGATATTATCCCCGCAGCTCTGAGTCCGGGAGAGTACAGAGGATCTTCCGGAAAGGAACTTATAGAGGGTATTTTGACAGCATATGAGCTGGAGATGCGAATGTGCCTTGCGGCCCATCCTGGAGTACGAGAGGTGGGCTGGCATCACGCAACATTGACACAGTTTGTCAGTCCCGTAGTGGCAGGAAAGATGCTCGAATTAACCGAAAAAGAAATAGTTGCAGCGGTTGGTATCAGCGGCTCATCACATTCCACGTTTGGCGGTGTAGTGGCCGGTGACCTCACCAACATGAAAAACACCGCAGACCCTATGGCAGTGGAAGCCGGTGTCAGAGCTGCAATGTTGGCAGAAACAGGATTTTCCGGACCTGTGAAGGTTTTTGAAGGAAAAGAAGGGCTTTTTGAGGTAATTAATAATGTAGAGTGGGACAGTGATATCCTCACAGACGGCCTCGGCAAAAACTTCCTCATCACCGACTGCGAGTACAAGGCATTTCCCACGGAAGCACTGACCCACCAGCCCATCACAGCGGCGCTCGAGATCATGAAGGACCATACAATAGACCCTGAGAATGTGAAGAAAATTGTAATTGAGACCACCACAAGAGGGGCCGATATTCTTTCCGATCCGAGCAAGTACAAACCAGAAACAAAGGAGACGGCAGACCACTCGCTTCCATACTGTATTGCTACAGCCGTGGCAAAGGGAAACGTACTCCCCTCGGATTTTGAGCTGAAAGCATTAAAGGATCCTCTTGTTCTTGAGATAATAGAGAAGATAAAGGTTGTTACCAACGAAGAAATAGACTCGCTCTTCCCCAAGGTCAAGCGTGCAATCTGTACAATTGCTACAAAAGACGGAGAAACGTACAGAAACCAGGTGGATCACGCAAGGGGGAGCAAAGAGAACCCACTATCAGACGAGGAGGTAATCTCAAAGTTCAGAGCAAACGCCTCTGACGTTCTTTCTGAGGAGAGAATGGATGAGCTTATTAAGGCCACCTTTGATCTTGAAAAATTCTCGAATATTGGAGAGTATATCGATCTTCTTGTTAGTGATAGGTAGGAAAACCTATAAAAACAAAGACTGCAAATAAGTAGCGAGGTGATCCCACGACCACCGTAGAAGATGTTGTAAAAAGAGACATGATACGATTGGCACCCGATAGTACGGTAGCAGAAACGGCACAAAGAATGAGCGAAAAAGACTTAGGGTGTGTAGTAGTCGTAGAAGGCTCAAAACCGATAGGCATAGTGACAGAGAGAGATATTGTGCAGAAGGTGATCTCCAGAGGAAAAAAACCCTCTATGATCAAATTAAGTGATATTATGAGCTCGCCTGTTATAACAATAGAATACGACAGCACAATTCTTGAAGCCTCTGAGATTATCTCCGAACAAAATGTAAGACGACTTATTGTAATAAAAAACGATAAGATTGTTGGGATCGTTTCCTCAATTGATCTTTTTGGTCACGCTCCTGAGATATTTGAGGAACCTATAAAGAGAGAAGGGGAGATAGGCCCGGGTATCTGCGAAATATGTGGGCAGCATGTTCAGGAACTGGAGGAAGTAAACGGAAAGTACGTATGCGGTGAGTGCAAAAAGATAATGTAAGGACAGGAATGAAACCATGAAGATAAACGAAAATTTATTAGAACTTATTTCTTTAAATGGGAAGGTTGCAGTGGTTACGGGTGCAGCGTCGGGTATAGGCTGTGCAACAGCAAAACGGCTCGCGGAGGCAGGTGCTACTGTTGCTCTCCTTGATATCAATGCTAAAAAGGGTAAAAAAGTCTTAAAGGATGTTAAAAAAATTAGAACAGATGCAAAATTTTTCAAATGCGATGTAACATCTGATTCCGACT
>JAYEIH010000064.1:0-2840 GCA_034659995.1 Methanobacteriota archaeon | reverse complement strand
TCCTTGTCCTCAGGAACGAACTCCATACACTCACTCCAATACGTAACTTAAAGTACCTTTCTCCGTTGCAGATTCACTCCAACATAGATCGTCTTTCTCGATATTTTTCTCCAACGTAAGACCCTATTATAGAAAAAAAGAGAATGAGCCCTGTAAATAAGGAAAAATAGACTTCGCCCAACAAGGTAAAGAATATTAGAAAGGAACAGTGAGCAATGAGAACGCCTTTAAGGATCACACGAAATGTCTTTTTTTCTTCAAATCTGAGCAAGAATCCAAAAGGAAACCCTACAACAAAAAAGGCTATAAAAAAGAGTAGGAGCAACGGAGAACGAGCTTGATACATCTCCCAGTAAAAACTTCTGAAGAAAACAACCAGATCGAGCATCCCATAAAACATTACAATAATACAGATCCACCCCCGTTCACTGAGTTCTACTGTGGAATGATGTACATATTTTTCCTTTATCATCTTTCCCACTACAGCACTAAGAAGGAAAAATGAAATAGGTAAAATCAGGAGAAAAAGTGCGGTCAATGCGTAAGGAGATAACATATGAGGAAGAATGCCAACGAAAACTCCTTCAAGGGAGATATAGAGAAATCGAGTTAGACTCATTTTGTTCAAAAGGCCTACAACGAACCCAAAAATGGCATAAAGAGCAAGCCAAGACCATGAGAAAAACTCCTGTGCACGAAATCCATAAAAAAAAGACAAGATAAAAAAACTAACTGCAATTATAACAAGGCATTTCCATTCTTCTCTGTTTTGAGGGACCCACCCCATAGACTCACTCCAACCTATAACTTAGCTTTCCTTCTTCCGTTCTCATGACGATCAGCACCAGTCCGTCTCTTTTTTCGACGCCCTCTCTTGTTATGATCGATCTGTCTTTTTTCGCATTATAGTTAACGTTCACCATATCTCGCTGTATTCTGAGGTGCTGTACCAGGCGTTTGAGTTCCCCTCGTCTGTAAATGGAAACGATGCCGAAGGCATTTCGCTGTGGCGTTGTGAGTTCTTCGTTGTACGACAGCTCTACTATCCTTGTGTATATCGCTCTGCGGTGCTTTAAGTAGAGCATTTTCATTTTGAGCATGTTGCCTGCGTCGTCTTTCAAGGTGTAGACTCGGTACGTTCTGAATCCTCTTTCCTCAAAGAGCTCATCAAGATCGTCTATCTCCATCTCTTCAAAGAGGTCATCCTCGATCTCTATCTCGTCTTCAAAGGTGTTATCTTCGTCTTCATCATCATCCTCATCAGCGAGCTTTTCGGTGCACTCTTCGTACGAAACCTCAACATCCTTATCGAAATCATCTATTCCAATGACCTCGATGTCCTGCGTTTCTGTATTGAACTTTATATTAGCTTCAGGAGGTGTCCTGTCGATGGTGAACTGTTTGAAAGTTGTATTGTTGTACTCTGCACTTTCGGTTATCGTATTGTCAGGATCGATCACTGCGTAAATGTTATAGATGCCGTCTTCTGCAGTCCATGGTACACTGACATTTTTCGTTTCTTCTGACGCCAAGCTTATGATCTTCTCGCCGATGAGATTGTTATCCGGTTTTCCGTTGTAGAACTGTACTTTGACGTTGTCCACGTCCAGTAACCCAAGATTTGACGCATCGCAGGATAAGATAACTTCGTTTTCATTGTACTCCATGTTTAGGCTCGATAAGCATAGTTCTGGCTTTGCCGCTGATAGAAGAGTTAGGAAGGTGTTCAATCCGCCCTCTGAGGAAGCGGTGATACGCAGCTCATAGTCTTTTATTTCTGTATCCGGGACATTCACTGAGAGTGTTATTGTTTTAGTTTCCTTCGGTCCTACTGTGATGGTCTCCTGCGAGAGCGATCCCGTCCAGTCATTCGGTAGATCATAGTCTAACGTAAAGGTCTCTTGCTGGTCACCTTCATTCGTGATTTCTATCTCATAATTTAGCGTTGTATTTAGCTGCAACGGCTGGATTACATTGGGACTTGAGAGCGAGACGCCCATATTCGGTGTTATTGTCTCGTCGATGATAGAATCGCCATCGTGATCTATCTCTATTATATACTCTGTCATCGTTGGACTCATTTCTGTGTATGCTGTTGTACTTGGTGTGACTGGAATATCTGTGTAGCCCCAGATATTGCTCTTGTTCCACAGAGTAAATGCTGCACTAAAATCGAACTCTCCTGTACCAGTACCGTTGATCTCTACGGTATACCTATCATTCATTAAAATTAAGTACCTCTCCTGCTCTCCCAACGAGTTCACGTAGGAATCCGGGATCTCTTGAATGAACTCACCGTTTTTCGTTCCTGTGATTTGTCCTTGCGAATTTGCAATGAACATATCGGCGGGGCAGGACAGAGAAATCATGCCCGGATATTGTTGCCATGGCAGGGGATCTGGAGGATTGTCTTGATGGTCGAAAGCCCATTCTACAGGATGGTACCATTTTGTTTCATGGTATTTTGGTCCTTGTGGACCTGTATAGCCTGGAGCCGATCTATATCCCCAGTTGCCGCCAAACTCGAGCCATGGATCATTTTCTATAATAGCCACGCTGGTAGGTTCTTCCGGTTCATCTGAGCCGCCAACGACGTCAACGGCACCAGCAGGCTGAGCTCCAAATAATCCTTTATCGAAATATGCAGCATGAGAGCCTTCGGCTACATAGACAACTGGATGCGTAGTATCTCTAACTTCTACATCATTCCATTCTCTATACTCTCCACCGGTATGTCGGGAGTACGCAGCACCTTCCGGGATCGTATTTAATCCATTCTGTTGGAATGTATCATAGTCTATCAGGATTTCGATCATTTCCCACTCGCCTTCGTGATTATT
>JAYEIH010000063.1:0-14608 GCA_034659995.1 Methanobacteriota archaeon | reverse complement strand
TAAAGGAAAAAGAAAGAAAAACAGTAGAAAAATAGAATAAATCTGGACTGAAAAAGAGATCAATCAGAAATAGAATTGAATCTGCTCAGATTGAACGAAAAATTGAACTTAATCAAAATTCTCTTCCAGTATTTCAAACTCCTCCACTACATCCAGATCCTTCAGATGTTTATCTATCTGGGTCATGTTCAGTTTGCTTTTTGATATGTCCGCAAGTCTGATAGCAGCAGATTTTTCCTCATCTATCATTTCTCCTTCATTGTAGAGTATGTTTATAAGATTCTCTCCAAGGAGGAGATCAACTTTGGCCATAGCGCCAGGTATGTTTTTTAGTACCATATTTATTTCTACCAGTTCGCTCCCTCTTACTGCCAAAGGAGTTACTAAAGACTCTTTTTCATCTGGATCTGTTTCTATGAGAACATACCCATATTTTCTTAATTCCAGCGCATCAAAAGCTTCTTCCGGAAACTCCATCGTATCACCTTCCAATTTCACTATGTTGTATTTCTTCATGGTGGTCACCGTTTGTGCAAGATGAACAGAAGATATTATCCCCGTGAATTTAAACCTTTTGGTTAGGATGCACATGGAGGGGCAATATAACCGAAAGCTTTAAATACTACTTGCCTTACATCCATCTGTACGGCGGCCATAGCGGAAGGGATACACCCGTCCCCATGCCGAACACGGAAGTTAAGCCTTCCAGCGTATTGGATTGTACTGCCTTCTGGCGGAAATTTCAATTCGCCGCCGGCTTTTCATAAAAGTAGGTTTTGGTATACACCAGTTTTAGAACTGCCCGGGTGGTGTAGTCCGGACTATCATACGGGACTGTCACTCCCGTGACTCGGGTTCGAATCCCGGCCCGGGCGTCGATGTGGGCCCGTAGCTCAGACTGGCTAGAGCACCGGCCTTTTAAGCCGGGTGTCGCGGGTTCGAATCCCGTCGGGCCCGCTCACCTCCGAGTTTCCTGTCGGAAACATCGTTAGGGATGAACCTCCCTCACGTCAGGTTCATTTTCGTGTACCCGCCCGAGGATGTAGGTTTCTTACGAAACCTCACGTTCCCGTCGGGCCCGCTTCACAAGCCCATAATTCAATATATAGGAGAAAATCGATATGAGTAAAACAGATATTTTGAAACATGAGATGGTGCCTGAGCATATTATACTGAGTGATAAGGAAGCAGATGAAGTTTTAGAGAGATACGATATTAAAAAAAAGGAGTTGCCGCTGATCGATATGGACGATCCGATTGTTAAGGCCATCGGTGCTGAAGTAGGGCAGGTTTTGAAGATAATCAGGAAAAACTCTTCCTATGAAGAGTCTGAATACTATAGATTGGTAATTAAAAGGTGGTAAAATGAATAAATGGCCCGTTATAAGTTCTTTTTTCGACGAAGAAGGCTTTGTTAGGCAGAATTTAGATTCATATAATGATCTTATTAACAGAGGGCTTCAGGAGATTGTTGATGAGGTAGGCGATATAGAGACTGATATAGAGGATTTCCATGTGGAGTTTGGAAAAATAAGGATGGATAAGCCAAAAACAAAGGAAGCGGATGGATCCAGACGGATAATGTACCCCTCAGAGGCAAGACTAAGAGATCTGTCATATGCGGCCCCTTTGTTTTTAGAGATGTATCCTGTTCTCAATGAAGAGAAGTCTGGACCTGTGGAGGTGAGAATAGGGGAACTTCCCATCATGATCAAATCGAGAATATGTCTTCTGGACAAAATGGATAAGGAAGAGCTTATACGTTATAAGGAGGATCCGATAGACTCCGGTGGATACTTTATAATTAATGGGTCCGAAAGGGTTATTGTTGCTATAGAAGATTTAGCTTCCAACAGGATCTTGGTAGAAGAAAATACACGGAAGAAGAGCTGTATTGCCAAGGTTTTTTCAACAAGACATGGCTTCCGTTCTATGGTGACCGTTGAAAGGAAGAAGGATGGCCTTCTTAGAATCTCTTTCCCTGGAATCCCCGGCGCATTACCCTTCGTGACGCTTATGAAGGCTCTTGGCCTGGAAAAGGATTTAAGCATTGTAAATGCAGTTTCCGGTAATGAACGAATACAGAAGGAGCTCCTAGATAATTTAGAGGAAGGAATGGATATTGTTACTCAGGAAGACGCACTGGATGTCATAGGAAAAAGAGTTGCCATAGGACAAATAAAGGAGTACAGATTAAAAAGGGCTCAAACAACCGTGGACAGATACTTATTACCTCATATAGGTGTGGAACCCGAAGACAGGATAAGGAAGGCATACTATCTTGGTATAATGGCATCAAGGGCGATAGAGTTCGCACTTGGGCTCAGAGGTGTTGATGATAAGGATCATTATGCCAATAAAAGATGGAAACTTGCGGGGGAGCTTCTGAAGGACCTTTTTAGACTTTCATTTATACAGTTAAACAGGGATATAAAATATCAGCTCGAAAGAACACATTCACGTGGGCGGTATGACAAAGGAAAGGAAGAAGATTTTGTGAGAAAATCCGTAAGGCAGGATGTTTTAACAGAGAGGATCAGACACGCGATGGCTACGGGCTCATGGCCCGGAGGAAGAACAGGTGTGAGCCAGCTGAAAGATGCTATTAATTACATGTCGGGTCTTTCTCATTTGAGGCGGGTTGTTTCGCCGCTCAGCAGGAGCCAATCTCATTTCGAGGCACGAGATTTACATGCCACCCACTGGGGGAGGATATGTCCAAACGAGACGCCTGACGGTCCAAACTGTGGGCTTGTGAAGAATATGGCGCTAATGGCTTCTGTATCCATAGCTGTGGATGAAGAAGAGGTAAAGAGTTATCTGTACGACACTATTAAGATTCAGAAAATAGAGAAGGCCGAAGGTCCGGAGGTCAATGCTTACGTGTATTTAAATGGTAATCTTGTTGGCACATCAAAGGACGGGAAAAAACTTGCAGAAATAATCAGGAAGGACCGACGAAAGGGAAGGATCTCCACCAATGTAAATGTGGTCTACTATCGGATTACAAATGAGGTCCAGATAAACTGTGATGGTGCCAGAGCAAGAAGGCCGTTGATTGTGGTGAAGGATGGCACTCCAAAACTTACAGAGAACCACATAAAAAAGATAAAAAATCATAAGCTGATGTGGAGTGATCTTATATATAGAGGCATCATTGAGCATCTGGATGCTGAGGAAGAGGAAAATGCTTATGTAGCTATAAATGAGGAGGAACTTACCTCTGAACATACACATCTGGAGGTTTATCCCCCCACAATCCTTGGAATTTGCGCTGGCATGGTTCCCTTCCCGGAGTACAATGCAGCACCAAGAAACTCCACGGCTGCAGGAATGTTTAAACAGAGTCTGGGATTTGGATTTTCAAACTACAACTGGAGAGTCGATACACGGGGGCATTTAATGCACTACCCTCAAAAACCTATTGTTAAAACAAAGATTTCAGATGCAATAGATTATGACGAGAGACCGACAGGAGAAAACTTTATAGTTGCCGTACTTTCATACACAGGGTATAATATTGAGGATGCTCTTATAATAAATAAAGCCTCCATTGAGCGAGGACTTGCGAGATCGACATTCTTTAGAACGTACTCCTGCGAGGAGAGGCGGTACCCGGGAGGGCAGGTGGATGCCTTCGAAATACCAGAAAAGACTACCAAGGGGTACAGAGGGGAGGAGGCTTACACACATTTGGATGAGGATGGGGTTGTGAGACTGGAGGCAGATGTGAAAGGAGGAGAGGTTATTGTCGGAAGAACGAGCCCTCCACGATTTTTAAAGGAGCTGGATGAGTTTGGTACAGAAATGAGCGGAAGAATAGAAAGTTCTGAGGATCTGCGTCCAAACGAATCGGGAAACGTGGATTTTGTACTGCTCTCAGAGAATCAAGACGGGAATAAACTTGCCAAAATCAGAGTAAGAACTGAAAGAATACCCGAACTGGGGGATAAGTTTTCATCGCGACATGGACAAAAGGGCGTTCTTGGATTCATACTTCCACAGGAGGACATGCCCTTCACGGAACAGGGTATCACTCCGGACCTTATAATCAACCCTCATGCTATACCATCAAGAAAAACAATAGGACAGATCCTCGAGATGATAGGGTCAAAACTGGGTGCCCTTGAAGGCAGGAGCGTGGATTCCACGGCGTTTGACGGTGAGAAAGAAAAAGATTTAAGAGAATCTCTCCAAAAGCTTGGATTTAAGGATACAGGTAAAGAAAGGCTTTACAACGGATGTACAGGAGAAATTATTGAAGCGGATGTGTTTATTAGTCCTGCGTATTATCAGAAGCTTCATCATATGGTAGGGGATAAGCTTCATGCACGGTCCCGTGGTCCACGTCAGATGCTGACGAGGCAGCCTACGGAAGGTAAGGCACGAGAAGGAGGCCTTAGATTTGGTGAGATGGAAAGAGACTGCCTTGTAGGGCATGGGGCATCCATGTTGCTTCAGGAGAGGCTTCTTGACGTCTCTGACAAGACCCAGGTACTGATCTGTGAGAAATGCGGAAGCTTTGCTGTCTATGATTCTATAAAAAATAAGAAATACTGCCCCATATGTGGGGAAGAGGATGCCATATATATCGTAAAGTTGTCATACGCCTTTGTACTGTTGATCAAGGAGATGGAGGCGATGGGATTGGATCCTCGCTTTGTGCTGAAGGCGAAGGTGTGATAGTATGTTAGAGGAGAAACAGATCGGAGGAATTAGATTTGGGTTGATGTCACCCGAGACCATCAGAAAAATGAGTGTTGCAAAAATAATGACCGCGGACACGTATGATGACGAGGGATACCCCATAGACAAGGGGCTGATGGATCCGAGACTCGGCGTTATCGATCCCGGACTCAAGTGTAGGACATGTGGTCAGAAGTTTGGACGGTGCGCCGGGCATTTTGGTCATATCGAACTTGCGCGTCCGGTACTCCATATAGGATACGCAAAGGATATATACAAATTTTTAAAAACCACCTGCAACAAGTGTGGAAGAATCATTCTGAAAGAAAGTGAGATTGAAAAGTTCAGAAAAAAAATGGAGGAAACGGAAAGGGTAGGCGGCGACAAAAGTAGTATAATAAAAAGGATCATTAGAGATGCCCATAGAAAGAAGAAATCAAAAACAAAAAGCGATTGTGCTCACTGCGGAGTGCTGCAGGATAAAATTAAGTTGGAAAGGCCTACGACATTTTTAGAGGCGAAAAACAAGCTTACTCCAAGCGATATAAGGGAATGGCTTGAAAAAATTCCAGATGAAGATATGCGGCTGTTGGGCTGGGATCCTGAGGTTGCCAGAGTTGAATGGACGATTTTAACCGTTCTGCCGGTGGCACCAGTCACAGTGAGGCCATCAATCACGCTGGAATCTGGAATACGGTCAGAGGATGATCTTACTCATAAACTTGTTGATATAATCAGAATAAATCAAAGACTGAGGGAGAATATAGATGCGGGTGCACCCCATTTAATTGTGGAGGACCTATGGGAGCTTTTGCAGTACCACGCAACAACTTATATGAATAATCAGGTGGCAGGAATTCCTCCCGCAAGACACAGATCAGGTAGAACATTGAAGACCTTAACACAGAGGCTTAAGGGAAAACAGGGAAGGTTCAGAAATAATCTTTCGGGGAAAAGAGTTGATTTTTCTTCCAGGACAGTAATATCTCCCGATCCGTATATAAGTATAAATGAAGTGGGGGTTCCTGTTCGTGTTGCCAAGGATCTGACGATTCCCGAGAAGGTGACGGAACAAAATGTCGAAGAGCTTAAAAAACTTATTTTAAATGGTTCTGAGAATTACCCCGGTGCGAACTATGTCATAAGAAAGGATAGAAAGAGGAAGAAGGTAACAGAGGAAACAAAGGAAGTTCTTATCGACGAACTGGTGGTAGGGGGCATTGTGGAGAGACATCTTGAGGATGGGGATATTGTTCTCTTCAATAGACAGCCTTCCCTTCATAGACTTTCCATTATGGCACATGAGGTCAAAATAATGCCGTATAAAACTTTTAGACTTAATATTTGTGTTTGTCCGCCGTATGGTGCTGATTTTGATGGCGATGAGATGAACCTGCATGTTCCTCAAACAGAGGAAGCGCAGGTAGAGGCAAAAATCCTGATGAGCGTCCAGAAACAGATAATCTCTCCGCGATTTGGAGAGCCGGTGATAGGTGGAATGCAGGATTATATTTCAGGCGCGTATATTCTTACAAAGAAAGACACCTTCTTTACTAAGGAAGAGACAGAAGAAATGCTGTATTTTGCAGGTATAGATGAACTGCCTGAAAAATTCGTAAAAAAAGATGGGAAAAAATGCTACACAGGCAAACAGATATTTTCGTTACTTATCCCTGATGGCATGAACCTTGAATACAAGGCAAAGACATGCAGGCACTGCGATGTATGTCTCAAGGAGAAATGTCCGGATGATGCCTATGTGGTGATACAGGATGGAGAACTTGTCAGCGGAGTCATCGATGGAAAAACCTTCAAGGCCAGATCAAAGAGCCTCTTTTTAAGTAAACTTGTGAAAATATATGGCTCGGACGTTGCAAAAAAATTTATAGATACCGGTACGAAACTCATTCTCTGGGCGCTTATGAAGAAGGGACTCACCACGGGAATAGATGATGCAGACATTCCTGATGAGGCTTCAGAAAAGATAGAAAGAGTGCTTAAAAATGGAGAGAAGAAGGTTGAAGAGATTATTCAGGTCTATCAGAATGGAGAGCTTGAGCCTCTACCCGGAAGGACGACGAGAGAGACCCTGGAGAGCAAAATAATGCAGATACTTTCGAAGGCAAGGGACAAGGCAGGAGAGATAGCAGAGACACATTTGGGTATGAATAGGCATGCTGTGCTCATGGCACGTACGGGTGCGAAGGGAAATGTTCTCGATCTAACGCAGATAGCTGCATCTCTTGGACAGATGTCGGTCCGAGGTGAGAGACTGTCAAGAGGGTATAGTGAACGTTCTCTCTCACATTTCAGGAAGGGGGAGATGAGCGCACGATCAGAGGGCTTTGTTGCATCTTCTTACAAAAAAGGTCTGAATCCGAGGGAGTTCTTTTTCCATGCAATGGGGGGTAGAGAGGGTCTTGTGGATACAGCTGTGAGAACAGCCCAATCAGGATATATGCAGAGAAGGCTCATGAACGCGCTCCAGGATCTTACGGTGGAGCACAATGGTATAGTAAGGGATCAGGAGAGAGTTGTGCAGTTCAAATATGGGGCAGACGGCGTCGATCCTTCACGTACCGAGTACGGCGATCCTGTGGATATCGATTGGATAATATATAAAAATCTCAAGGAGATGGATGAATGAAAGAAGAGAAAATTGTCGAAAAAGTTGATTCTCTGGACTCTTTATCTTCCCCATTAAAAAATGAGTTAAAAAATAAGCTTATTAAAACGAATAGGAAGAAGGAGATCCCCGGAAAAGTTATAGAGAAGATCATAGATGAAGCAGTGGAGCAGTATAACCGTTCACAGGTAGTCCCCGGAGAGGCTGTTGGCACTATCGCTGCTCAGAGTATCGGAGAGCCCGGTACTCAGATGACCCTCTCAACGTTTCATTATGCCGGTGTGGCAGAGATGAATGTTACACTGGGCCTTCCAAGAATTATAGAGTTGGTCGATGTACGGAGAAATCCCTCCACACCAGTAATGACCGTTTTTCTGGAAGAAGAATATAAATACGATTCTAAAAAGGCCAGAGAGGTAGCTACAAGGATAGAAGAAACGAAAATAGTGGACGTGGCAACTAAAGTGTCAATGAATATTATAAATACAGAGATTGTATTGGAGCTCAATGAAGAGAGGATTAAGGAACAGAACTTAACGTTCGATGAAATTTTAAAAAAGCTCCAGAGATTAAAAAAGACAAAATCAGTGGATAAAAAAGGATTAAATGTGACCCTGGATCCAGGCAATGTGTCTCTAATGAAGTTGAGGAAGTTCATGAAGAGGATAAAAAATATCAGATTAAAAGGAGTGAGGGGAATAGAGAGAGCACTGATCAGAAAGGAACAGGGCGAGCATGTCATTTATACAGAAGGATCAAGTCTTAAGAAAACACTGAAAGTTGAAGGCGTTGATATTAAAAGGACCGTTACAAATGATATACGAGAAATTTATAAAGTTTTGGGTACAGAAGCGGCGAGAAATGCGGTAATAAAGGAAATTACAGCTGTACTCGAGGAACAGGGTCTGGAAGTAGATAGAAGACATATAATGCTTCTTGCGGATCAGATGACAAAAAAAGGTGAAATAAGCCCCATAGGAAGACATGGACTGAGCGGTGACAAACCCAGCGTACTTGCCAGAGCTGCCTTTGAGGTGACTACAAAGCATCTTTTCAATGCTGGTAAATCCGGAGCTGTGGATAAGCTGGGAGGCGTAACTGAGAATGTTGTAGTTGGTCAGCCTATCCCTGCGGGGACAGGAGTTGTAGAGCTTGCTATGAGATCATCTGAAAAAGAGGAGGAATAAGCATGGATGTAGTACAGGAAATAAAAAAGACTGTGGAAACAGGAAAAGTTAGTATAGGTACGGAAGAATGTCTGAAGGCATTGAAGAACGAACATGTAAAGCTTGTGATATATGCAGAAAATACTCCAGAAGATACGGCAGAGGATATCGAGTACTACTGCAAACTCTTGGATGTTCCCCTTTACAAATTTGAAGGATCTTCGTTAGAGCTGGGAGCAATAATAGGGGAGCCATATGTGATTTCAGCAATTACCGTGATGGATCCGGGGAAGTCGAGCATACTCTCTATCGACTTCACATAGAGGGAAAAATATGGGTATAAAACTTGGAACAGAGGAAATAAAGTGCATAGGCATTTTTGAGGGGGTAACAGGTGCGAAGGTGATGGACTGTCGTATGAAGGACGATAAACTTACCTTTGTTGTAAAAGAAAAAGACGTTGGACTGGCCATAGGTAGAAAAGGCACTAATATAAAAAAAATGTCAAAGATGTCAGGAAAAAAAATCGAGGTTATAGGGTATTCCGATGTTCCCGAAGAGTTTATAAAGAATATTTTAAGACCTATAAAAGTGAGATCAGTTTCCATCTCAGAGAAAAACAATAAAAAGGTAGCAATAATAGAAGTTCCCAGAGAGAAAAAAGGACTTGCAATAGGCAGGTCCGGAAAAAATATAAAAAGAATGAAATCGTTGCTCAACAGGCATTATGATATAACAGATGTAAAGATAAAATGAGGTGAATTTCATGGGTAAAAAAACAGCTCGAGGAGAGTTTGCAGGTAGAACGCTCTCAAAAAAGAGAAGAAAACTTAGATGGCAGAATATAGATTTTAAAAGAAAAGCATTGGGACTGGAGAAAAAGACCGATCCTCTGGAAAAGGCTCCACAGGCAAGAGGGATAGTGCTCGAAAAGGTGCCTATCGAAGCCAAACAGCCTAACTCTGCCATAAGGAAATGTGTGAGGCTTCAGTTGATAAAAAATGGGCGCCAGGTTACAGCTTTCTGTCCTGGCGATGGAGCTATAAACTTCATAGATGAACATGATGAGGTAGTCATAGAAGGAATCGGTGGTAGAAAAGGACGGTCGATGGGGGATATTCCCGGTGTCAGGTTTAAGGTTATTAAGGTTAACAGAGTGGCACTAACTGAGATGGTGTCAGGAAGGAAGGAGAAACCAATACGGTGATCGTATGAATGATAAACTGTTCGATAAATGGGAGTTTGATGTGGAAGTAGAAGATGAGGGATTGAGAAGATATATGAATCTCGATCCCATCTATGTTCCCCATTCAAATGGTAGATATCAACAAAAACGGTTTGGGAAGGCCAACCTCAATATTGTGGAGAGACTGATTAACAAGTTGATGAGAACAGGAACGGCGAATAAAAAGGTTGGTGGAAGATTTCTGAGGAGGCAGGGTGGCTACTCAGGCAAGAAGATGAAAACCTACAAGACGGTAAAAGAGGCTTTTGAGATAATAAATGATAAAACAGATAAAAATCCTCTCGAAATACTGGTAAAGGCACTTCAAAATGCTGCACCGCGAGAAGAAACGACGACTGTTTCTTATGGAGGTGTGAGTTACCATATGGCCGTAGACATGGCACCGCAAAGACGATTGGACTTTGCTTTGAGGTATATAGGGTTGGGGGCGAGTCTAAAAGCATTTCATTCCAAACAATCCTTCTCAGAGGCGCTTGCAGAGGAAATCATTCTTGCTTCAAGTTATGATATGAAGAGCACAGCTGTAAATAAAAGGGAAGAAATAGAGCGAATTGCAAAATCAGCGAGGTGAGTTAAATGGGTAGAAAGGAAAAGATGGCTAAATTAGCCAATAAACTGATGTATGATCCAAAACATATTAGAAATATAGGTATTGCAGCTCATATAGATCACGGTAAAACAACGCTTTCGGACAATCTTCTTGCCGGCGCAGGGCTGATGTCCGAAGATCTTGCGGGAAAACAGTTGGTTCTTGATTTTGATGAACAGGAACAGGAAAGAGGTATTACAATCGATTCGGCAAACATATCGCTTGCCCACGAGTATGAGGATAGACACTACCTTGTCAATCTGATAGACACACCCGGACATGTGGACTTTGGAGGAGACGTTACACGAGCCATGAGGGCTATAGATGGATGTATAATAGTTGTCTGTGCCGTAGAAGGAAAGATGCCGCAGACAGAGACTGTTGTGAGGCAGGCATTAAAGGAAGGTGTAAAACCCGTTCTTTTTATCAATAAAGTGGACAGACTTATAAATGAGCTTCAGCTGAGTCCCGAGAAGATGCGAAGGAGGTTTGTGAAGATTATTACGGAGGTGAACAAGCTGATAAAACAGGCGGCACCAGAGGGCCACAAAAAAGATTGGCAGGTAAGTGTGAATGATGGAAGTGCGGCATTTGGCTCTGCTTACTGCAACTGGGCGATCTCAGTACCGCGTATGAAGGAAACAGGAATCACATTTGCCGATATTATTGATTATACAAACGAAGGAAAGGAAAAGGAACTTGCTAAGAAGGCACCAATACATCAAATAATCCTTGATATGGTAATCAAGCACCTGCCGTCACCCCTACAGGCTCAAAAGTACAGAATTCCAAGAATATGGAAGGGAGATACCGAGACAAAGATCGGCAAAGCAATGATGAACTGCGATTCAACGGCTCCGTTTGCCATGATAGTGACAAAAATAATAGCGGATGAACATGCCGGCGATGTGGCGACAGGAAGGATCTTTTCAGGTGAGATAAAGCAAGGAGAGGAGGTCTGGATAGTTGGTGCTAAGATGAAGAGAAGAGCACAGCAGGTAGGAATATTTATGGGTGCGGATAGGGAGAACGTTGAGGCCGTCCCTGCCGGGAATATGATCGCTATCACTGGCTTAAAAGAGGCTATTGCCGGAGAAACGATATGTAACCCCGAGGAGCCGATCCATCCATTTGAAGCGATAAAACACTACTCAGAACCCGTGGTAACGGAGGCCATAGAACCTGAATATGCCCGAGATCTTCCCAAGCTTATTGAGGTTATGAGGCAGGTTGCCAAGGAGGATCCTACGTTAAAGGCAACGATAGATGAGGAAACTGGAGAGTATCTTCTTGCAGGAATGGGTGAGCTCCATCTTGAGGTGGTGGCTCATAGAATCAGAGAGAACAAAGGAGTTTCCATAAAAACTTCGGAGCCTATTGTTGTCTACAGAGAGGGTGTAAATATACTCTCACCTGAGGTTGAAGGAAAATCGCCCAACAAACATAACAAGTTCTATATAACTGTGGAAACCCTTGAAGATGAGATCTATCAGGCAATAAAGAATGAAGAGATCCCCGAAGGAAAGGTGAAGGGAAAAGATGTGACAGCAAAGCTTAGAGAACTCGGAATGGAAAAACGAGAGGCTAAAAACGTTGAGGATGTATATGAAGGAAATATATACCTCAATATGACTCGCGGTATTGTTCATATAAATGAGATAAGAGAGCTCGTTCTGGAGGCCGTTCATAGTGTTGTGGATAACAGTGTCCTTACGAACGAGCCTGCCATAAAAATGAAGATCAAACTTCACGATGCAAAACTCCATGAGGATGCTATCCACAGAGGTCCTGCCCAGGTGATTCCTGCAGTAAGAAGTGCAATGTATGTTGCGATGCTTCTTGCTCAGGCTTCTCTGTATGAACCCATACAGAAGGTCTTTGTTACGGTACCTAACAGTCATATGGGTGCGGTGACGAGGCTTTTACAGCAGAAGAGAGGGCAGATACTCGATATGGAGCAGAAGGATGAGCTGACAACGATTGTAGCAAAGACACCTGTTGCTGAGATGTTTGGATTTGCGAGCGATGTACGGTCGGCAACAGAGGGGAAAGCACTCTGGACAACGGAACAGATGGGCTTTGAGAGGATGTCCAGGGAGCTTGAGAAAGAAGTAATACTTGAGATCAGGAGCAGGAAAGGCATGAAACCCAAACCCCCAAAGGTTTCGGACTTTGTTTAATTTTTTTATTTTCTTTTTTTGTATTTTTACACGCTCTTTAGGTGCATATTTGTTACGGGGGAATGATGTTATTATTGCATCTATATAGAACTGAAAATATTACATAATCTCAGCCTGAAAATGAAAATATTACATAAACATAACCGAAGCCTTTTTATAGAAAGAACAATTACTAACACGTAAGGTGATAATATCTTAGGAAATAACAAAAAGTTGATCCTATCTTTGTTTGTTATAGCTGTGCTGAGCTTTTCTACTGTTTATGCCTCTGGCTGGCGTGAGGAGTTTGACGATTATAATATAAACCCAAACTACTACGCTGGAAGTTCGAGCTCCTATATTATAGAGAACAGCTATATAAAGGCAAAATGGGCCGTTATTTCAGTAGAGAATCAACAGAACTGCCCCTATTTTGATGGAAATTTTGATACTGAGTTTAAAGTATATGTAGGAAATATATCGGGTACCGTTCCGATCTTAGAACATCGAGTAGAGAAGTATGGTACTCTTTTCCACTCGATAAAAATAGACGGAAATAGATTCCTCCTCACCAACTATATAGATGGTACTCAAAAATACAGCTCTCCCATTTCTATGGGGCGCCATCATCTCCACCTTATCTACGATGGATTCCTTGCCCTCTATGTAGACGGAACAAAGGAAATAACCCTACCCACCTCAGCATCTTATTCCAGCACAAACTACATCAAGTTCCCTGTATGGAACACCTCCAATGTGACGTGGCTCGATCTCATCGATATTCATCCACCGGTAAAAGAGATGATAGTATCCATCGAGTCCGATAAGGAGTACTACCTTCCGGAAGATGAAGCTCTTTTAACGGTCACCGTGCAGGATCAAGACGGTAAACCACTTACAGGCTGCACCATAAACGAGACGATACTCTATCCGGACGGAACGCAAGAGTATAATATACTGGACTGGACGGATCACGGCGACGGAACGTATACCTCCCCCCTCGAACTGCCACAGTCGGGCACGTACAGCATAGGTGTCATCGTCTCCAAAGGAGGATACACGGACGGAGAAGCGTCCACGGAGTTTGAAGTCTTAGATGCTGCGGCGATTGCGGAGGCGTACAAACCGTATATGCATTTCTATGAAGGAGAATACTGGGAGTTAGCTACAGGCAGAGAACGATATTTTCCCACCACGATAGATCTGATGCTCAATAATTCTACATTCTGGAGACTTGGTGACGAAAGCCCAATTTCGGAGTATAACGATGCATCCGATAAAAGATCCTTTATCAGCGACTATGGAGAACCTCACTACATAGATTTGAATCCTGAAGGATTTGGATTTTATACCAATTTAATTTCACCACAAATAAATGACAGGGATCTATATGCCCACGTAGCTCTTAAAGAACATGAAGACAAGAAATATATAGTTGCGCAGTACTGGTTCCATTACATCTTCAATGATCATTGGAATAATCACGAAGGCGAGTGGGAGATGATCGAAGTTTTGATAGATTGCAACAAATTCCTACAGAATGGAACGGATACAATCCCGGAAGGAGCAGCGTACTCCCGACATTTGGGGGGAGAGTACAGAGAATGGAATGATGTAGAAGTTAGAGATACTACACACCCAGTTGTCTATGTAGCCGAAGGCTCCCATGCTGCGTATTTTGATGAAGGGCTATTTGGACGTAGCGGCATAAGTGACATCGTTGGCGGCTCCGGTGAACCGGAAGAGCCTACCAGCATCACTACTATAGAAAATGATCCATGGCTCAAGTTCGGAGGCAACTGGGGTTATGGCGCCACAGGTTCCTGGCCTCTATGGCGTGATGATGGGCCAAAGGGGCCAAAACATAACTCAGGAGGGGAAAAATGGTACCATCCTGTAGAATGGGCTTTCGACCATCAAGACAATCCTCCAGATCCCCTCCCATGGCAACAATATCCGGGCATGATCTCTCTGTCCTGTCCTGCAGACATGTTCATCACAAATTCGCAAGGACAGATCACCGGAACAAAAGGCGGCGAGTTCATCCAGGAAATCCCGGATTCCTATGTAAACTCTCTCGGCGAAAAAGAGAGGTACGTAGTTTTAATGAATGATAGGTATACTATCGAGATCAAC
>JAYEIH010000062.1:0-2864 GCA_034659995.1 Methanobacteriota archaeon | reverse complement strand
ACAGATATCGATGAAATAGCTAGAAAAATCGTAAAAAAGGGTGAACTACTCTACACAACAGAGCAGAGAAAGGAAATGCTCGAAGAAAAGAAAAAGAGTATAATAGCAGAACTCTCAAAGGGAATCAATCCTAAAACAGGACATCCGCATCCACCCAAGAGAATAAAAAGTGCGATGGAAGAAGCTGGTGTGCATGTCGATCTCTCTGAATCCGTGAGCAGACAGGTGAAGGACATATTGAAGGAAATAAGACCCATAATACCCATAAGGTTTGAAAAAAGGCAGATAGCAGTTAAAATCCCTGCAGAGTATGGTCCGAAAATATATGGAAATTTGAAAGAAAAATATAATGTATTGAAGGAAAAATGGGGAAATGACGGAACTCTTTATATGCTCATCTCCATCTCCGCAGGATCTCAGGATAAGCTTTATGGAGATCTAAACTCTTGGACCAAGGGCAAGGCAGAAACAAAACTCGCAAAAAGGAAGTGATACTATGATTCATGTGGATAATAAACAGATTGTCGTACCGGGTGAACTTATAGCAACGGGCGATACCAAATTTAGATACGGAACCGAGAAGGACGGTAAAAATATATACTCCACGGTGGTCGGAATCACCTATGCAAATCCGGAGAAAGATTACATAAAAGTTGTTCCTCTCGAAGGTAAGTATATCCCCCGCAGGGGTGACAATGTTATAGGACTGGCAGAAGAGTTTGCATTTAAAAAGGCGATTTTGGATATCAACTCTGCCAAAAAAGGTATTTTGGATGTCAGGGACGCAACCAGGAATCGTAATGCCGAAATAGATGATATTTTTTCTATCGGAGATGTTATATACTCAAAAGTTTCCGATACTAATGATTCTGTGACGTTGAACACAAAAAACCGCCTTTATGGAAAACTTCAAGGGGGAAGACTGATAAATATACCCTCTGCAAAAATACCGAGAGTTATAGGAAGAAAAGGATCCATGATCTCCACTATAAAAAAACACACCCAATGTAAAATATACGTGGGACAAAATGGAACAATCTGGGTCAAAGGCAAAGATAAAAAAGAAGAGCTTGCACTCGAGGCTATAAAAACAATCGATGCCGAGAGTCACATATCCGGACTGACCAAAAGGATAACAAATTTCTTAAAAAAAGAAAGGTGATCTAATGGAACTCATTAAAGATGGAAAAAGATTGGATGGAAGAAAAAAAGATGAACTGAGAGATATTAAAATAGAAGCAAATGTCCTTAAAAAGGCAGATGGATCTGCATATCTGGAATGGGGAATGAACAAAGTTTATGCGGCAGTTTACGGACCTAAAGAGCTCTTTCCGAGGTTTTTAAGGAAATCTGATAGGGCTGTTTTAAAGTGCAAATATAACATGGCTTCTTTTTCTGTGGGCGACAGAAAAAGACCGGGACCCGACAGAAGAAGCGTTGAAATATCAAAGGTTACAAGAGGTGCTCTTGAACCTGTCGTCCTTACAAACTACTTTCCCGAGTCAGTTATAGAGGTTCATATTGAGATAGTTCAGGCGGAAGCCGGGACACGATGTGCGGGGATCACATGCGCGAGTGTTGCGCTGGCGGACGCAGGTATACCGATGAAGGACCTTGTGCCGGCATGCGCCGCCGGAAAGATCGGCGGAGAGGTAGTTCTTGACCTCGGTAAAAAAGAGGATAACTACGGAGAGGCTGATGTTCCCATAGCAGTAGTTCCCAGGACAGGCGGAATAAGCCTTCTGCAGATGGACGGCTTGATGACCAGAGAGGAGATGGAAGAAGCGTTAAATCTGGCAAAGAAAGGATGTAAAACTGTATATAAAAAACAAAAGGAAGCTCTAAGAAAAAAATACAAAGGTGATAAGGATGACTGAAGTAGATCTCATGGCCAACATACGAAAAGATCATATTCTCAATCTCGTTAAAAACGGTAAAAGAGAGGATGGAAGGGGATTTGATGAACAGAGAGAACTGATCCTACAACCCCGTATCATTCAAAAAGCTGAAGGATCATGCCAGGTAAATTTAGGCGACACAAAGGTACTGGCAGGAATTAAGGTGGGCAAAGGAGAGCCGTACCCCGATACACCGGATCAGGGTGTCATGACAACGATGGCAGAACTAATTCCTATGGCAAGCCCCTTCTTTCAATCGGGGCCGCCCGGTGAGGATGCCACAGAGCTCGCAAGGGTTGTGGACAGAGGCATACGTGAGGCCCCTGCCATGGATACGTCAAAACTTGTGGAAGTCGAAGGAGAACTGGTTAGAGTGGTATTTATCGACCTCCATATTTTAGACAGCGACGGAAATCTCTTCGACGCGTGCAATATCGCAGCAATCACCGCTCTTCGCACGGCAAAGATGCCTGTTCTCGACGAAGAGGGTGAACCCACAGAAGATCTTATACCTCTTCCTGTACAGAAAACCCCTATCTCATGTACCTTTGCAAAAATAGGCGACAGCATTCTCATGGACCCGAGCTGGAATGAAGGAAGAGTGCTGGATGCCCGTTTGACGGTAACAACAGAGGATAATGACTATGTTTGTGCAATGCAGAAAGGTGAGGGCGGTCAGTTTACTACCGACGAGATTATGAACTGTATAGATAAATCTCTTGAAAAAGGGAAGGAAATCAGGAAGCGTATTGACGATGTCCTGAAAAAGTGCAAAGAGTGATTTTTATGGGTACGTCTAATCGATTTGGAGTAAGGGCCGGAAAAAGGGTCAGAGATAAGGTTGACAGAATTGAGAAGAGAATGAGAGATAAGCATAAATGTCCGCAGTGCCACAGAAAAAGTGTAAAGCGAGTTTCCACAGGGATATGGAAATGTACAAAATGTGGGTTGAAATTTGCGGGAGGA
>JAYEIH010000061.1:0-14708 GCA_034659995.1 Methanobacteriota archaeon | reverse complement strand
GTGTTATTAATGAAAGAAGTTCTCAGTAAACTGGACGCAACAGTACTGAAAGAAGAAAAGGGCGATGAGTACACAGTACTAGAGTTTTCCCTCAATGATACTCAGTACGACAGGATAACAATGAAGGTATACCCTAATAAAATAGTACTGGAAACCCCTGTGGTGTATATAGAAAATCCAAACTCCTCCAAAAAATTATTTGAGAAACATAAGGGCAACTTTGAGGAGATAAAAGAGGGAAAAGAATACAGATACGGGAAAACTCTCCCAAGAGATACCCATCAACTAAAAGGATATATAAAAAAGATCGTTAAAATGTCCTGTATAGTCGGACTGAATTACGAACTGAGATACTACAACGAGTACAAAGCAGATAAGGCCGTGGAATTATTGAAAAAATACAATTACCCCATCGAATTTGGTTAATACCTGTTGTACAACTCATGTTCTATTTTAAGATGGTCAAGGATCTTGCCAACGACAAACTCGATCATATCCTCTACTGTTCTTGGTTTTATATAAAACGGAGATGCTGTAGGTAGTATTACCACTCCTTCTCTTGATAATTTTAACATATTCTCCAGTACAGAGCTGCTCAAGGGTGTTTCCCTTATTGCAAGTATCATTTTTCTCTTTTCCTTTAAAGCAACAGCCGCCGTCCGTGTAATTAAATTACTACCTATTCCAGATGCTATCTTTGACATTGTCGATACGGTACAGGGACAGATAACAAATGCGTCAAAAAAGTTACTTCCGGATGCTATTTTGGCATCCATTTGGCTATTTAAATAAAATTCGTAGGATAAATTTCTCAAATAATCCATGTTGTAATTCGTTTCCATCTGCAGGATCTCCTCTGCCGTTTCTGAGACTATAATAGTATTTTTTACCTTTTTTGACAGAAACTCCGCAAGTCTAACACCATACACAGAGCCTGAAGCTCCTGTTATTCCAGTTACGATCTTCATATAGATTACTGAACGACGGTAAATAAATAACTATCTTTAAAAATCCTTCTTCATAACTAATAGTATGAAACCTATCCTAACTAAGAATGCACCCGAGCCAGTAGGACCGTACTCCCAAGCTGTCAAGACAGATGGATTTCTCTTTATCTCCGGACAGCTCGGTATAGATAATGATGGCAATGTTAAAGAAACGGTAGAGGAGCAAACCACCCAAGCACTGGAAAATATACAGGCTATACTCAAAAAAGAAAATCTCGAACTGCAAAACGTAGCAAAGATAACAGTATATCTCAGCGATATGAATAATTTTGATAAAATGAACTCCGTATACAAAAAATACTTCCAAAGACCCGCGAGAGCATGCATTGGAGTCACGCTGTTTAAAACCTTCAAAGTGGAGATAGAAGCCGTGGCAGTATATGAGTAAGGTATACATCGAAACCTACGGATGCACAATGAACAGAGGGGATGCAGAGATAATGGCGGCATCTCTCGGCGATCGCTACACAGACGATATTGATAAGGCAGATATCGTTGTTATAAACTCCTGTGGAGTAAAGCTTCAAACAGAACGGAAAAACCTGAGGAGGATAGAAGAGCTCTGCGATTCGAAAAAAGTCATTGTGGCAGGGTGTCTTCCGAAGATATCGCCGGAAAAAATAGATAATCGTGTTCGTGGTCTTCTCGATCCGCAGAGTGCCCATAGAATAAGAGAGGCTGTTGAAAGGGTGGAAAAAAGAGAAAAGGTCAAAATTTTCTCTGAGAATACTGACAAAAGCTGTTTTAAAAAGAAAAGAGGAGGTATCACAGCAATACTCCCTATATCCGAGGGCTGTCTCGGCAGCTGCGCCTACTGTGGAACAAAGCATGCAAGGGGAAACTTACTGAGCTTTAATTTTGATAATCTCATTGGAGAAGCGAGAAAGGCAGTAAAAAATGGATACAAACAGCTTTATATCACCTCCCAGGACACGGGATGCTATGGGTTTGACACTGGGCATACGCTTCCGGAGCTCCTGAAAGAAATGACCGAGATAGAAGGAAGGTTCAGGATCAGGGTTGGAATGATGAATCCTAACCACACTCTAAAGATCATAGATGAGCTTATAGAGGTGTACAGATCAAAAAAAATCTATAACTTTCTTCATATCCCCGTACAGTCCGGAGATAACACTGTGTTGGAAAGAATGAACAGACGGTACACCGTTGAGGAGTTCGAGTATATTGTAAAAAAATTCAGGAAAAAAATAGACGATTTCTACCTCTGCACTGATATTATTGTTGGATTCCCTGGAGAGACCAATGAGGCGTTCAATAACACAGTGGAGCTGATAGAAAGGACAAGACCCGACAAGATCAATGTTACCCGATACTCCATACGCCCAAATACGGAAGCGGAGAAAATGAAGCAACTCTACGGAGGGGTAAAAAAAGAACGATCCCGCAAACTGCATTATCTGCGAATGAGGATAGGAAAGGAAATAAATGAGAGTTATGTGGGAAAAGAGTGCGAGATACTGGTTACCCGAAAGGGCAGCCCCCATATGATAGGGAGAATGGAGAACTATAAGCCCGTTGTGCTGGAAGGAAAGATAGGCGAGTTTGAAAAGGTGAGAATAACGAAGGCTAAAGCCACCTACTTGATGGCAGTGTAAGACAGCCTTAGACTGTCTCCGGGCGTAATACCGAGAATTCGTGCCGCGTTCCATGTATTGGTAGCTATCTCCAGAAACTCATGGCACCCAATGAGTGTTAAGAGATCCTCGGCCTCCGAGTATAACCGCAAAAATGGTATCTCTCTGTCCCCGAAGGTTATCGCCTCAGTAGGTGGACCCTCTTCTCGGGAACATTCGTGATAACGTTCCCAAACTCGTCCACATACAGTATAGTGCACTCCATAAAGCCCTTTCCGACAGTGGGTTCCCGTATATCGAGAGGCGTATGTCTTTGCATGCCATCGAGAAAAGCCCATTGTCCGGGCCAACAAAATAGTTTTTCTCTGTCCTCACCACAATCTTTTTTCTGAGCCTCCGGGTTTATTTACCATATCACTCCTTTCATCTGCACACGATAAAACTCGCCAAAATCCGTTGCCAACAGTATCATACCTATTACTGCATTCCATTTCCTTAATAGAGTTTGGTACTACAGTAACTGAGTAAGCACGAGAATAACCATTAAAAGTCCACAAATCCCTTTAAAGAAAAGAGATGCTGCCAGGAAGGGTGAGCTACAAAAAGAGCTATAATTAATGAAAAATTCTAACAATCTTGGAGATAACTGTGACATGCCCCAAAATCCTATCAATAGATAACTCAAATTTTTAAAATTGTTTAAGTCTGGAGTCTTAGAATACAGCTGAAAAACGATATATGCCATTACTACAACTAATGGTAACGTTAAGAAAAATTGGAATATATTTCCAATTTGTTTTGCCATTCGCCCAGAGAAATCGAATTTTATTAGTTTTTCCAACAAATTGTTTATCCAAATTGAAAAATGATAAAGCAAAGAATGCACACGAGATCTCTACAATGGCCCAGATTACTAAATAGACAACTACTGTTGCAGTAAAAGATTCATTGAGAATTTCGCCCAAATACCTCAAAAAATGAAAAAGAAATTTTATTTTTTAATAAAAATATACTAAAAAACGAATTTAAGACCAGTATCCACCCCAATATAGAACTAGATCCATAAACAAAAAAGATACCTGTGAAGAAAAACATTAAAACTAAAGATACTATAAAAGATATGTATAAAATTTTTGGCATTGTTTATTCGTATTCTATTAACTCTGATCTGTTAGTACATTCATAATCTCCAAACTGTGATATGAAAATGTCTTTTACAATTATTTTGAGATCCGGAGAGTACCATAACGTGATAGTATATTTCACGGCTTTTTTTGTCTTTTCTTTCTCATATTCCCCACTCTGCACAAGCTTTACTTTGTAACAGTCAAAACTTCCCGCTTCTACCTTTACTTCTTCATAGGCGAGTACCTCTGTTTCACAATAAAGGTCCATGGTATCTATGAGAAGGAACTGTTGGTTTTCCGTGTAGTAAGCTTTTGTTGTTATATTTCCGCCCCATTTTTGTCCTACTTCCACTGAATCTAAGCTCCATACTGCATACGAACCCCACCAGAAATAACCATCATAATCCTCCCCTGTGATGACTGTTTTACCACTTAATTCTCCTTTATCATCAAATGCATATCTTATTACCTTATCGGAGGATTGACATATTAACTGACTTGTTTCACTTTCATTGCCAGACGTTTTTGAGAAAATCTCTCTTATACCTCCGTTTTTTTGGATAATGTAATTTTCGGTATATAGTTCCCTTGATTCCTCTGATGCACATGAAGCGCTTCCTTTTGTTATGTAGTAACGTACTCCTTTTTCCTTATTCACATCGCTTTTATCCATGTAGATCCCATAATACGCCAGGGCTGTAACGGCAATGGCACAGAGAGAAAGAAGAACGAGAAAGTTTTTGTTCATTTAAATCACTCTTATGGAGGTCTACACTTGGTACAGTAACTATGGTACATTTCATCTACAATAACAGTTTCACTATATTGACAGTCAAAAGTCATTGTACATCTTACTTTCTTAACATGCATGTCGCCATCCCAATATACCCACCCCAGGTCCATATTGCATACAACACCTGTCCTCCTCCAGTTAATACAGCGTGATCTATCTTCAGTCCATGTCTTAGGTGTACAGGGGTTCATGCACCCTGCGGCCAAAAACGTTAGTTTCCCCGTGGGGCTTTGCCTTCCCATTACTCATCGCAAAACCTAAAGAGAGTCCAGCTGTTACGAGAAGCACCAACAAGACCAGAGCACTTTTTTCCCAATTTTCATTTTTGAGTCACCTTCCAGTTAATAAACTGACCCCTTCTTTTATAAACTTTTCGGTAGATAACCAACATATAACACGGTGCCTTCATTGTCCTGTCCTGCTTGCATTCCGTAAAATAAAAACACCATTGTGCAGGTGCTTCATCTCGTCGATCGCACAAAACATTTAAATATCATTTTCACTATCGACAGTTAACATAAGAATTTGAAAGCACTAAGGAGGTACAAACGATGAAAAAATGGGTAAAAAAAGATCCCGAACGAGATGATGTTTTCTGGCCTTCTGAAGAGATGAAAAAGAAGGCATGGGCAAGCGATCCGAAAATATACGATGAAGCTCAGAAGGACCCAGAGAAGTTCTGGGTTGAAAGAGCAAAGGAAGGTCTCGATTGGTACGAAGACGATTTTGAAAAGGCATTTGAGTGGAATCCTCCCTATTACAAATGGTTTATAGGAGGAAAGATAAACGCATCATACAACTGTCTCGATAGGCATATGGGAACGCCAATAGAGGACAAAACAGCATTAATCTGGGTACCTGAACTACCGGAGGAAAAGACACAGAAACCTACCTACAGGGAGCTTCACGACAGAGTGAACAAACTTGCCAGTGCGCTGAAGGGCATAGGTGTGGAAAAGGGCGACAGAGTAGGAATTTACATGCCCATGATTCCCAAGGCCATTGTCGCAATGCTTGCATGTGCACGAATTGGAGCGATCCATAGTGTTGTCTTCTCAGCATTCAGCCCTGACTCTCTGAAAGACAGGCTCGTGGATGCAAAGGCAAAGGTGCTCATTACCGCAGATGGATATTACAGAAGAGGCAAGGCCCTAAACTTAAAGAACAACGCCGATAAGGGTGTTGAAGGAACGAGTGTAGAAAAGATTATTGTTGCAGAGAGAGCCAGAGACAAGATGGATGTTGAGATGAAGGAAGGTAGAGATATATGGTGGGAAGAGTTCGTTGAAGACGCAGAGGATTACTGCGAACCCGAGATAATGGACAGCGAGGACCCCCTCTTCATTCTCTACACGTCCGGAACGACAGGAAAACCAAAGGGTGTCATCCATGAGACAGGAGGATACATAACTCAGGCTTACTGGACCTCAAAATGGGACTTCGATCTCCATGAGAAGGATGTATTCTGGTGTACAGCGGATATCGGCTGGGTAACAGGCCATACCTACAATTGTTACGGTCCTCTTGCACTGGGTTCAACGATGCTGATATATGAAGGTGCACCTGATTATCCTGAGCCCAACAGATGGTGGGAGATAATTGAGGAACACGGCGTAACGGTTCTCTACACAGCACCGACGGCAATACGAATGTTCATCAAGTACGGTGATAAATGGATAAAGGACCATGACCTCTCTTCACTCAAGATACTCGGTACCGTCGGAGAACCAATAGATAGAGACTCCTGGTACTGGTACTTCAATACCATCGGCGGAGGACGATGTCCAATTATCGATACATGGTGGCAGACAGAGACCGGTGGAACGTTGATAAACTCACTTCCGGGAATTGGGCCGTTTATGCCCTGCGTAGCCGGAAGACCACTGCCCGGTATACAGTTTGCAATTCATAACGAGGAGGGCGAAAAGATCCCTGAGGAGATGCACTCCGGATACCTTGCACAGCACGCGCCATTTGGTCCGGGAATGCTCAGAGGAATCTGGCACAGACCGGAGAAGTACAAGGAGGAGTACTGGTCAAAGTTTGGCGAGAAGGTGTACTTTACCGGCGATGGCGCAATGATATATGATGAAGAACTTGGCGTCATAAAGATCACGGGGAGAGTGGACGATGTCATGAATGTGGCAGGACACAGACTCTCGACCACGGAGCTGGAAGGTGTTGTGACGGAGCATGAATCCGTTGCAGAGACCGCCGTGATCAGTGCACCGCATGATGTCAAGGGGGAGGTTCCCGTTGTATTCGCCGTGCTTAAAGGTGGGCAGGAGTCTTCAGAAGAGTTAAAAAAAGAGCTTGTAACTCTTATAAGGAAGAAAATAGGCCCCACCGCAACACCGAATGCAATATACTTTGGAGAGCTTCCAAAGACAAGAAGTGGAAAGATAATGAGGAGGATTCTAAGAAATCTTGTCCGAGGAAAACCGGCAGGAAGTACAACGACACTTCTGAACCCGGAAACTGTTGAAGCTCTCGAAAAAGAGGTAAAGGGAGAATAATCTCCTTTTTATTTTTTATTTCTTTTTTTAAAGCTCAGTTCATAAACAGTATTGCCACACCAACTACTGCAATTATCGCACCGAACACTCCCCACAGACTCGTCTTTTCTCCGTAAAGTACCCACACAACGGGGATAATCATGACCGGCATGAGAGACATTAATGTGGACGCAACACCGGTCATCGCATAGGTAACCGCCACCATGGACAGCCACATGCCAAGGAAGGGACCGGAAATGGCACCGCTTACAGTATACGCCACTGCTCTTATATCTCTATAAGATTTCAGTACATCGAACGGCTTTTTTACAATGAAAACAACGATCCAGACAACGACCATTGCCGCCATCATCCTGATCAATGTCGCCGAAAGAGGGTTAAGAGCTGTGGACTCAACAACTAACATTCCATATTTTGAGATAACAAGACCCACGCCCTGACCAACAGAACCTCCAATGCCAAGAATAATCCCTAAAATTTCTTTTTTACTTGAAACTACCTCTCTTGACTTTTTTCCCCTTTCCATAACAACTATAATAACACCGGAAAGTGTAACGGTAATACCAATGATCGCCCATAGCCCCAGCGCCTCGCCCAGAATAAAGTATGCAGAGATCGTAGAAAATATAGGTGCCATGGACATAAGAAGCACTCCCTTTCTCGGTCCTATAAGAACAAGCGCGCCCAGATAACCAAAATCTCCGAGAGCAAGACCCATCACCCCGCTCAGTGCCATATATTTCCACTGGGGCAAAGTTGCCGTGGGAACAATAGAGCCAAAAACTATGAGATGTACCACAGCCGCCGTCAGCAGAGCGGTACCTATACGAAGAGCATTAAGAGGAAATACACCGATCCTTTCTCCTGCTGAGGCAAAGAGAATAGAACAGGTTGTCCAGAGCACGGACGTGAGTACCGCAGCTGCCTCACCAACAAGAATAGGGTTCATAATTTCACGCATACAAAAGAATAGAAGGTACAAAGCTTATTTTTGTTCCTTCAGAAGGATATCCACTGTCCATTTCGCCACATTTCCTGCAACATCTGGGCATTTACCTGTATTGGCCTTTTTAAATTCCTCAACCTGTGCTTCATCCCAGAAATCAAAAGAGCGTCCCATGATCTTTTCTTGAACCTTTTCACAGATGGGAGAATCGTATTTATCTACAAATCTATCATGCAGCTCTTTTGCAAGTAGGTATGATTTCAAACATTTTCTTTTGCCAAAATCCTTCCGTTCACGCCCATAGACAGAACTTATTGCTATGATACCGCCAGCTAAGGCACCGCAGGTACCGTCTAATGCGAGTCCACCGCCGCCGGCAAGTCCATGGGCTGCTTTTATGAGATCCTCATCACCAACATTAAGAACTTCATGTACGGCAGCGAGGACACACTGAGGACATGAGCCGTACCGTTCATCATGTTCGTATGCAAGCTCATATGCTTTTTTCATCTTTTCTTTTTTTCCTGAAAATTCCATTCGAACTCCTCCTTCGTACTCTCATTATATCTATGCACAGGTATGCAGTTTTTATTTTTAAAGGTTTCTTTAAACTTTGACATAAGAAATAGAAAGGTTTAAATTCTTGGAAAGCGATATGCGCTATGGAAAAAATAATCGCGTATTGCGGGTTATCATGCACTGACTGCCCGGCGTACATCGCGACGCAGGAAAACGATGATGTGAAAAGAGAAGAAACGGCGAAGATGTGGTCTGAAGAGTTTGGACATGATATATCTCCTGAAGATATTAACTGTAAGGGATGTCATCAGGATGGGGTTGTCTTTAATTACTGCACCAAATGCGAGATACGGAAATGCGGGCAGGAACATGGGGTGAAAAACTGCGCCTATTGCGACGATTATTCATGTGAAAAACTGCGTGGGTTCTTTAAAATGGCACCTGAAGCAGAGAAATCATTGGAACGGATACGAAAAGATCTCTAAGGGAGTTAACCGAATCGGATAAAAAGGAGAACAAGATCACCACGAAGCGATCGTTCCATCAGTTCGTGGTTCTGTTCCTCCGGCGAGCACGTCCCCTACTTTCCAGATTATCTGCCCTCTCCCAAATCCGCCAGATTCCAGAGCCCAGCTGACATCATGCCCCCTTCTGCTCAAAGCTTTGGCGATATGTGTTGGCACACCATGTTCAAGGCTTATAGATCTGTCCCTGTTCCAACGCCATCTGGGAGCATCCAGGGCTGCCTGAGGATTGAGGTTGAAATCTAACACGTTTGAGATGACCTGGAGATGCCCCTGGGGCTGCATGTATCCCCCCATCACCCCAAAAGGCCCCACCGGTTCGTTATCCTTACTGAGAAATCCTGGAATAATAGTATGGTACGTTCTTTTACCCGGCTCTAAACCGTTAGCATCCTCCGGATTCAAAGAAAAAGTATGTCCTCTGTTCTGCAGGGCTATACCTGTCTTCGGGACTACCAATCCCGATCCGAATCCCATGTAGTTGCTCTGGATATAGGAAACCATATTTCCCTCGCTGTCTGCAACAGCTAAGTAGACGGTCTCTCCTCCCTGCGGTTCTCCGGGGCTGGGATCAATCGCTTCACTACATATGTATTCTCGTCTTTCTGCTGCGTACTCCTCTGACAATAGATTATCAGGTCCAATGTGCATGTAATCGGGGTCGGTGATATATTTTTTCCCATCGGCAAAGGCGAGTTTTAAAGCTTCTATCTGTGTATGATAGGTTTCCACTGTATTTTTTGCGCTAAACTCAAATTCTTTCAAGATATTTAAGGCCATAAGAGCTATTAGCCCCTGACCATTGGGTGGAAGTTCCCAGACATCGTACCCTCTATACCTCACATTCATCGGCTCCACCCATTCCGGAGAAAAAGTTTCGAGGTCTTTCTTAGTTAGATAACCGCCATGTTTCTTTGAAAACTCCGCGATAGCATCGGCTAGTGCCCCAGTGTAAAATGATTCTGCCTTAGTTCTAGCGATTGATCGTAAGGTCTCCGCATGTGCATGGGATCTCCATATTCCTCCAATCTCCGGCGGTTTTCCATTGGGAGCAAAGGTATCAAACCAGTACGTAAACTCCTTTCCTTCCAGAGTTCTGTATATCTCAAAGGCTCTTTTCCAGTACTTACCAAGTATCGGAGAGACAGGGTACCCCTCTTCAGCATAGATAATCGCAGGTTGAAGTACCTCTCTAAAGGGGAGCTTTCCAAACTCTTCGGAGAGTTCTATCCATGCATTTGGAGCTCCCGGAACGGTTACCGGGGTCCATCCAAACTTCGGCATCTCCTCATGTCCCTCATTCTTCACAGCCTCTATGGATATGTTCTCCGGAGCAGGTCCACTGGAGTTCAATCCCCGCAACTCTCCATTGGCCCATACCAGCGCAAAGGCATCGCTACCAATACCATTGGAGGTAGGTTCCAGAACGGTTAAGCTTGCGGCAGTTGCAACGGCAGCATCCACTGCGTTTCCACCTTTTCTAAGAATGCTCAGACCCGCCTGTGCTGCGAGGGGCTGGGAACTGGCTACCATGCCGTTCTTGGCGTACATCATCATTCTTCTGGATGGAAATGGATATTCCAAAGGATCATACTTCATTTCATTCCCTCTGCTATCTTTTTTAGCTAATCTCATTATTTAATAGTTTCGTTCTTTATTCTATATGACAATATAAATAAGGGCCAGAATGGGAAAGAACACCGCACCCCAGATGATGGGGCTATACCGCAGTACCTTCGATCCGTCCAGAGGAGGAATGGGAAGGAGGTTGAACATAGCGATAAAGAGATTGAGGTACGCAAGAAAGAAGAGGAAGTTCTCTATATCTTTAAATAACACAGAGAGTCCTATGGCACCCAATGCAACACCCAGGTTTGTGAGCGGTCCGGCTATTGATATCTTCATTGCTGCCCGCGGCTCGCCTATGCCATAGATATGCACCGCACCGGGTGCGGCAAAAAGAAAACCGAGAAATGAGGACCCTAAGGCAAGAAAAAGCCCGAGATCCCATTTGCGAAACTCCGCCGGAAATCCATACCACTGTGCCACGTACTTATGAGCCATTTCATGAAGAATAAAGGCTGTTCCAACAGTAACAATCGTCATCGGTAGCATTTTCAGCAGCAAAAAAGGTCTATCAATACCCCACCAGACCACTGCAAAGGCAAAACTGAGTACACCCCATGAAATCACAAGATCCTTGAGCTCTCTCCGTGTAAATCTCATGCCCTCTATGAGGTATGCCCCTTTTTATACCTTTTTCTCATCATTAACTTTAAATACCCCAACGCAAAGAAAGTCCCGTGATAAAAGGTGATGTAAAATGACACAAGCGAAAAAGGTTGTGTCATAAACATTTGAAAACGTACACAGACAAAACGCACAGAGAAAAGGTCTCTGTGCTTCGAACTAAGAGACAGAGTCTCCGAGTGTAAACGCACAGAGAAAAGGTCTCTGTGCTTCGAACTAAGAGACAGAGTCTCCGAGTGTAAACGCACAGAGAAAAACTTCGTGCTCTGAACGCATGGAACAAAGTTTCGTGTGTTCTTTGAGTTATGTGTGTAAAGGCTGTGTACTTACTACACAACTCAGTTGTGGAGTTTTTGAGGTGATGTAATGGCAGAAAACAAAATAGCAAATCCTGCGCCGCTGGGACTTGCGGCATTTGGACTGACGACGCTGGTGTTGAACGTGGTGAACGCGGGAATCGTCCCTGCAGAAAGTATAGGTATGGTACTGCCACTCGGTATTTTTTATGGTGGAATGGCACAGTTTGTGGCAGGAATGTGGGAGTTTAAAAAGGGTAATACCTTTGGCTCCACGGCATTCTCCTCGTTCGGTGCCTTCTGGATTGCACTGGGCACAATGGTTTTACTGGAAAATAACGGAACGATTGAGGCAGTACCGAAGGAAGGAATGGCTGTCTTCCTTATAGCATGGGGGCTGTTCACAGCGTATATGTTTGTTGGAACACTGAAACTGACGAGAACACTGCAGATAGTCTTTTTGACACTGACAGTTCTGTTTTTCTTGTTAGCTATAGGAGAGTTCTATGAAACAGTACACGAAATGGCCGGATACGAAGGAATACTCTGTGCGCTTTCGGCAATGTACACATCAGCAGCGATGGTAATAAATGAAACATGGGGCAAAGAACTGCTGCCCCTATAAACTTTTTATTTTTTTCTTTTTTTATTCTTCCACAACTCTCTTCGCCTTTCCCGTGGACCGCGGTATATCACCTATCTCAACAATATCCACCTCTACGGTAAGGTTCAAAATGCTATAGATCTCTTCCTGAATTCTCTCTGCCAGTGTTTTATAGTCTCCTTTGAATGCAGGGTCCGGCTCGACCTTCACTCTCAGCCTCGTCATAACTCCTGATTTGTACTTCACAATCTGGTAGTTCTCGCTGACACCGTCTACCCTCATGATCGCTTCCTCTATCTGTTTGGGGAACACAATAACGCCTCTGACCTTCATCATATCGTCTGCCCTTCCCATGATTCTCACATGCCTCGGCAGTGTCCGTCCGCAGCTGCACTCATCAACTATAAGCTTGGAAAGATCCTTTGTCCTGAATCGGATCGATGGGAAGGCCTCTTTGGTGAGCGTGGTAAAGACGAGTTCACCCTCTTCTCCTGGTTCCAGTACCTCTTCCGTTTTTGGGTCGATAATCTCTACATAAAAGTGATCAGCATTTACATGTAGGCCCTCATGCTCCTCACATTCCACAGAGACTCCGGGTCCAATGATCTCCGTGAGTCCGTAATTATCAAAGGCAGAGATACCCCACTTATTCTCAATCTTTTTTCTCATCTCACCCGACCACGCTTCGGCACCACACATAGCTACCTTGAGGTTGAAATCTTCCTCTATATCGTATCCCTCCTTCTCTGCTACCTCCGCCATATACATTGTGTAACTTGGAGTAGCTCCGAGAGCGGTTGTTCCGAAGTCCTTCATGAGTCGTAACTGTCTCAGTGTATTGCCGCTGGACATCGGTATCACCAGTGAACCAATCTTCTGTGCGCCCTTTTCAAACCCGTGAGCCCCGGTGAAGAGCCCATAGCCAAAGGCATTCTGGAACCTGTCTCCCTTCCGTATTCCTGCCGTGTACATAATTCGTGCCATAACCTCGCTCCATACCCCAAGATCATTTCTTGTGTATGGCCCAACAACAGGCTTCCCCGTGGTCCCCGAGGATGCATGCAGCTCCACGATCTCATTCATTGGCGTGCATACAAGACCAAAGGGATAGTATTTCCTAAGCTCATCCTTCGTCAGAAGGGGTATTTTCTGAACATCGTCCAGTGTCTTTATATGCCCTGGTTTCACTCCTGCATCCTTAAATATCTTGTGATATCCTGCGTTGTTCTCATAAACTCTTTTTACAACGGCTTTCATTCTTTTTAGCTGAAGTTTCCTTAAATCCTCAAGCTTCATTGTTTCTATTTTCTTGTTCCAGTACTTTCCTTCCATGGTAACTCCTCCTATCTGTTAAGATTTGGAGCAAAGTTTTTAAAGTTTACCACCAGAGTGTATACTACCCTCGGGCGAGGGCTGGTTTGATTGGTGATAACCAGAGCAAACCGGGGGTAAAACTGCGTCATGATCCCACTGTACGATCGATGACTACAGGAAAGCATGATGCAGAAAAGCCCCACATGAGAGAACAGGTGGAGAGAGGATTACCTGACAATGAAATCCTGTGTTAGTGTGTCGGGCAAAAATTTTTTTTGAGACAATCTATTTAAACAAAACTTCCTATATGTAAATAGCGTTTTTATTCCCTTTCAGAGGATGATTAAATGAAAGCTTTGATCATCGCTGCCGGGGCAGTACATGGTTAAAAACATTGTTGAATGTTGGAGAAAAGAAGATAATAGATTTTATTCTCGATCCTCTCATATCTCTTAATCTCGAAATCCTTATAGTTACCGGATATTATGGAGAGAAAATAAAGAATTATGTAAAGAAAAATTATGATTGGGACATATCTTTTATCCGCAATTCTCAGTGGGAAGAAGGAAATGGTATATCTGTTCTCAAGTCTGAAAAATATTTAAGGAATGAAGATAAGTTTTTGCTTTTAATGAGCGATCATATATTTAATCCCAGTTTTTTAGATAATCTCATAGAAAAAGATCCACAGGAGTGTTATTTATGCGTGGATACGAACGTAAATAACGTTTCTGGGTTAGAAGAAGCTACAAAAGTATATATAGAAAAAGACAGGATTTTAGACATTGGCAAAAATATTTTAAATTATAACGGTGTAGATTGTGGAATATTCCTGACAACACCATATATTTTTGATGTACTGAAAGAAAATATAAATACAGAAAATACTTTGAATAACGCTATGAAAAGACTCTCTACAGAAAGAAACTTTTATGCGTATGATATAACAGGAAATTTCTGGATTGATATTGACACAGAAGAAGATTTGAGGGTGCTTTATGAATTCCTCGAAAGCTACGGACGGGATAGTCTCCAGGCATATAAATAGAAAAATATCCATAAGGATCTCAAAGATTCTTTTAAAGACAGGGATAACACCTAATCATATCTCTATCATCACTTTTCTTATAGCAGCGTCAGCTGCATTCATGTTTTTACGGGGAAATATTATTTTGGGAGGTATTTTAACACAACTAACGTCTATAATAGATGGTGTT
>JAYEIH010000060.1:0-14743 GCA_034659995.1 Methanobacteriota archaeon | reverse complement strand
CCATCTCCAAAAGGTCGAATGATGCAGGGAACTTTCTATATTTGTTGGTCTAAACTTCTCCACATCAGCCCCTTGCTGGTAGTAGTACATATACGGTTTGTACGCCTCTGCAATCGCCGCAGCATCTAAGACTTCAAACTCCGTGGATGCTTCTCCGTCCTTGTATCCTTCTTTGGAGACGATGACACCTATGCTGTACGTGCCCGACTGTGGCAGTTCGAGGTGGGAGGTATACGTTCCGTCGCCGTGATCCGTCCAGTCCAGTATATTATACTCTTGCGTTCCGTCGGGATAGGTTACTGTTTCCGAGATCTCGCAGTTGGGCATTGATTCACCGTCTTGATCCTGGACGGTGACCGTTAACAGCGCTTCATCTCCCGGAAGGTAGTTATCCTTATCGGGCTCGATGGACACCGTCATCTCTTTTACCGGTGGATGGATATCGACGAGATCGAGCCACGTCACATTCGAGGTGTTCCATACAGGGAACTTGATGTAGTCTGTGCTGGAGTAAGATGCTGAGGTGGGAAGGGTTATCTCCTTTGTTCCGTCTACATAGAGGGTAAGGGATCCATCGTAGATAAGGTGGAGGCGATGGCTTCCCGTAGAGATAGATGAACTGTATTCTTGGGTACCATCTACATAGTTCGTTAACAAAAAGCTGTTTCCATCTATTTTTATCGAGTGGAAAAGAGTGCCGTACTTCTCTACTCTCTGTTCTAAGATCGGAACGGTGCCCGATATATTTCCTATATATATTTTAAACTCAGTATCAAAATTATCATCAAAATAGGGACAGTTCTGTTGATTCTCGACTGAAATAACGGCCCATTTTGCCTTTATGTAGCTGTTCTCTATAATATAGGAGCTCGAACTTCCAGCATAGTAGTTTGGATTTATGTTATAATCGTCAAAGTCCTCACGCCAGCCAGAGGCATAAACAGTAGAAAAACTCAGCACAGCTACAACAAACAAGGATAAGATCAACTTTTTGTTACTTCCTGAGATATTATCACCTTCCGTGTTAGTAATTTTTATTCTATAAAAAGGTTTTGGTTGTGTTCGTGGAATATTCTTATTTTCAGGCTGAGATTATGTAATATTTTCAGGTGAACAAAGATACCATTTCTATGTTGCATGAACCACAGAAACGCTGTTTCTGTGTTCAGAACACATGAAACTCGAAGAACGCACGAAACTTGAAGAGTTTCGTGTCCGAGCACGGACCAGAGGTTCGTGCGTTTTCGTGTTTGAGCACGGAAACTTTGTTCCATGCGTTTTCGTGTTCGGATCACAAACCAAAGATTTGTGCGTAACCAGTGATTCTGCGATTTAAATCGGCGAAAAAGGAGGTTGTTGGAAAGGACCAATTCAGTAAACTTAATTATTAAATAAGTGTTATACCTATCACTCTACGCTGCTGAGAGCAGCATGCGATTTAAGAAAAAAATTAAAGACTGGATAACGCTTCCTCTAATATCTCTTTTGCCTTTAATAACTCTCCTCCGGCATATATCGTATTCCCTGTCGTGTTCGCATTGTCGATATGTTCCTGTGCTTCATCCAAGAGAGTCTGTGTCTCCACTGGCACTTCCTCGGGCAGTTGCTCCTCAATATCACAAAGAAGATCATTTACCTCCTTCAAACGATGATACGCCACCGGTTTAAAGGCTACAATTGGATTGATCTGCGGCTGTGGAGCCTGGGCAAAGGCCATTCCTATAGGATCAGATCCCACTGGAATATTCTCTGTAACTGTGTGCGTGGCAGTATCTACCACTGAAATGCTACCAGATGCAGAAGTGTGCGTCACGTATGCCTTCGAACCATCCGGCGAGAACAGCACATTCATCGGATTGTCGGGTACAGGAATTACTCCAGTCTGCGTATCTGATGCAGTATCCACGATAAGCACATCTGTGCCTCCCCCTTCAATGAAAGAGTCTGTGAAATATGCAAAATCGCCGCTCGGATGCACTGCCACGTCCCACGGCCCTATGACTGGTAGTTGTATCGGCCACACAACGAAAGCCACGACAAAGGTGCTCGTATTGATAGAAAATCCATTTGCGGGGGGACTTGCCACATACACTTTCGATCCATCTGGCGTAACGGCAATTCCCGCATTGGGGCTGCCTGTGGCAATAGGAGAAGGCGGAAGGGGTGCGTAGGTGGAGGTATCGATCATGAGTACATTGAGTGAGGTATTACCTTCGGTAATATACGCAGTTGTACCATCGGGCGAGATGGCAATATCCCACACTGCCGAAGACCCGGGAATGGTGAAGGAATGAACAACACTGTCTGTGCGAGTATCGATCACAAAGACGGTATTGATACCGCCATGTGTAACAAACGCCTTTGTACCGTCCGGCGTGATTGCGATATTGGTAGGAAAAGACCCTCCAGATATGGGGATCGTTTTGTACACGGACCCCCTTCTTGTGTCGATCACGGAGATAGTGCCGTTTCCGATGTTCGCCACGTACGCCTTCCGCCCATCGGGCGTTGCAGCAATCTGCCACGGAGCAGATCCGGGAGGAAGCGAAATCGTTTTTATAACGGTCTGTGAAGAAGGATTGATGACCGAGACGGTATCGGAGCCAGAATTGACAACGTACAGGCACTGAGACCTGGCACTGACAAATTGATTTTCCGTACTGACAAAAGTAAAAATAAGGCCAAAAGTAACTAAGAACGCTATTCCTTTTTTAAACAATCTTATACATTTCATGTGGTTTCACCAAGATTATACATTATTGATAATCAATATTAATGGAATACCATATAAAGGTTTCGGTCATTACTAACTTTATTGATACACAATATTGATGAGCAATAGATTTATTAAACGAAAAATAGACTATCGACGAAAAACAAATAGATAATTGATAAAAATATAAAATGCCAAGATTTTTATTTTTCCTCTTCTTATGAACTTCATGGAAATACGAGCTGCCACAAAAGATGACTCTGAAGCGATAAAGGAGTTTTTAAGGAAGAACGATCCCGATGATTATATCCTTGATAGGATAGACAGATGGCTCGAGAATAATACTGTTTTTATCGTCGTTAAAAAAAGAGTTATCGGTCTGAGCAGGCTAAAGTACACACCGGACGGAAAGGCCTGGCTCGGAGGGATGAGAATCGATAAGAACGACAGGAGACAGGGTATAGGAACCCTTCTCACCGAGCATACAATGGAAGCTGCAGAGGCAAAAAAAGCACAGCTTTTCACCTCCGAAAAAAACATTGCCGCCTGCAATCAGGTAAAAAAGATGGGTTTTGAACCCAAAGGGCGATATACACTGATGTACTATGAGATCGGTGATGAAAAACCATGCAAACTGAAAAAAGAAAAGATATGGGGTAAAGTAAAAAACTCTAAAATTTTAAAGGAGAACAACTTCCTTTTGGCGAGGGGCTTCACATTCTATAAAATATCGCCCGAGTTGATAGGCGAGGGGTACACCGCAGAAGACGGTTACGCCGCTGTTGAAAAAATGGAAAAAGACGGGAGATGCTTTGAAATCACGTACTTTAAAGGAGAAAAAATCATCGATGGGCTGAAATACCTATCACTCAAAAGCAATTATAAAAAACTCTGGGCATTGATCCCGCGAGATGTGGGGCTAATCTCAATCCTTCTTAAAAAAGGATTTAGGTACGAAAAATGGGCTAAATGGGCTATTGTCTTTGAAAAGAAACTATGAAAAGATTTATTAATCTCTCTCCCTATTTTCATATATGAAATCCTCCGAGATTGCAGGTAAGAAAGTTTTTGATATTAACGCCAATGAAGTGGGAAAGGTAAGTTACATAGAGTTTGATCTCATGGCAGGGGTGGTAAACTCAGTAGGTATAAGCCCGGGCCTCATGAAAAAAAAGTTCGAGATAAGGCCCGAGGACATAAAGACCGTGGGAGACACAATCATTTTAAACGTTGCAAAGGAAGACCTCATATGAGATGTGATCTCCACACACACTCGTTTTACTCATTGCGAGACGGTGTAAACTCGCCAGAGGATATAATAAAACAGGCTGTAAAAGTTGGGCTTGACTCTATTGCTATTACAGACCATGATACGCTGAATGGCTTTTTAAACGGAAAGAAGTATGCAAAAGAAGTTGAGTTTGATCTCGTGCCCGGAATGGAGATATCATCAAAGGAAGGCCATATTCTTGGACTCTATATTGGGGAGGAAGTACCGAAAGGTCTTTCTGCGGAAGAAACGCTCGAATTGATCCATGCTCAGGGGGGGCTGGCCATCGCCGCCCATCCCTATGATCTGTTGAGGAACGGCGTCGGTGATATAGTCAAAAAATTGGACTTCGACGGGATCGAGATCCTGAATGGGCGAAACTATTTTGTCAATGGAAGGGCAAAAAAAGTGGCAAAAACACTCGATATAGCAACGACGGGAGGATCGGATGGACATATCATCGATGAGGTGGGCAACTGCTACACTACATATGAAAATGACCTTTATAATGCAATAAAAAACAAAAAGACAGGTGTTGGAGGCGGTCTGGCAAATCCTTACGATATTCTCAAGTCAAAAATAAGGGCAAAACTGAAAAAAAGACTATAAAACTTCTTTATAGACCTCCAAAAATCTCTTTCCCTTCTCAGTAATATTGTAATAAACCTTTCGCCCTTTCTTCATAGAAGTTATCATCCTTTTTTCCTGAAGTTCTTTGAGATGTTGGTAAACAGCCTGAATCTTCATCTCCTTATTGAGATCCTTCCACAACTGATACCCGTAGCTCTCCTTTTCTCTAAGCAGTCTTAAAAGCTCCACTTTTGTGTTCGCAACGCCAAAGCGATCTTTTTTGATATCGAAGGACTTCAATCCGCTTCCCGTAATAAGACAGAGGGTCTTGCCCTGAAGATCATGCGCGACTCCTGCTGATACCGTAGTCGCAGATGCGGGTTCGCAGAAGACACCATGCCGGGCCAGCATTTTCTGTGCGGTATGAATCTCCTCTTCTGAAACTTTTAAAAATCTCCCTCCGGATTCCTTAACGGCCTCCACGGCCAGATCCTTAAAGAGAGGCTTTTTTACATAGATTGCAAGAGCTTCCGTTCTCTTTTTTTCAGCCTTTTTATCTATAAAAGGAGCACAGTTTTCTGACTGCACACCAATGAGGTGGGGTATTTTATCAATATACCCAAGCTCAAGAAGCTGAGAAAAACCTCTGTAAACTGAGAATATGGTACCTCCGTTCCCCACAGGGACAATAATATTATCAAATTCCCCCTCCTCAAAGATCTCGAATGCCATTGTTTTTTGTCCCTCTATCACAAAGGGATTGTACTCAGAGGCATCGTAAAAATTATTGAGTCTGCATGCCTCCTGAACGGGTTCCAGCAGATCGTCTGAGGTCTTCCCAATCCTAATGATTTTGGCATTATACATCATTGTCTGAAGTAGTTTTCCCCTATCCACATACTCAGGCACAAAAAGATACGTTTCTTTCCCTGTAAATGATGCATAGGCTGCAATAGAGGCTCCAAGATTCCCATTTGAACCGCAGGCAAGTCTTTTTTTATTGCAGTGCGAAAGGACAGCGGCAGCAGCCCTGTCCCTGAAACTTCCTGTGGGATTCCTCGTCTCATCCTTAAGATATAGACCCAGTTCATCGGCGTATATCAACGGTGTCCCCCCCTCATTCAGAGAGACCTTCTTCTTCACAGGCAAAAGATCCTCATACCTCCAAAGGCCCTTCCCCTTAAATCGCACCTCGCCTAACTCCTCCTCCACAAGAAGCGGGGAACCACAGTCACAGAGACCTATATGATCATACTCCTTCTTGCATCCGGGGCATCGGTAAACCATAAACTATATTATATGTCCAATGTTAATAATCCTATGGACTTGAAAGGATAGAAAGATAATAAACTCCGAAATAAATAGAGATGTAAAATATGAGTAAAATCGGGAATTTTTCATTGGATGAATACTATTTATGGGGAAAAAAGACAGAAACACGTTATCCGTGGGAACGTCAATATTTAAATTGTGAATTTTTAGAATATGAACGTAAAAGAATAGAAAAAGTATCAGAATGGTACAAAAAGTTTAGGAAGGCAGATGATAGAAAAATGGACAGTATTTCTCTTTATACAGTACCATCAAAATTGTCTGCCTCCTGGAAAACTGCTATAGTAAATCATGGGGATTATAAACATGTAGGCTTGTCAGCACTTTTCAATTCGCCTCAACTTCTTTTAAACGGCCTTATTCCATATAATACCAAAGTTCCTCAAGATTACAGATTGATAGAGCTTACTGAATCGAAAAAGATACACTTAGTTAACGAAAGGTTAGAAAAAATTGAACCTGTACTTATAATAGAAGAGTGGGCTCCTTTACCGTCTGATCATATATATATGGATGTTGATTATGAAAAGAGAATTATCTCTAAAATTTTTAGGGAGAACCTAGGTGGGGAATCACAAATTTCATTATCTCTTCAGTCGCCCATCTCAAGCGCTCCTTATGATGGGTCTATTGGGGGTATATCTCTTTCTTCACGTTCAACTAGTTCTCCCTTTGCCAAAGAATTACTAAAAATTACACAATTGATGGTACCGCCAGAGTATAGAGAGCTTAATCCACCTAAAAAAGTATATAATGGAAAAAATTTTCGAAATAGAAGAGGTAGCAAATTCCACTTGGCAGAAAGGCCAATCTTAGATAAAAACATTCTTTCCAGCCTTTATGCCACAAAATATAGTAGTGTAGAGAGTAAAAAATTAGAAAGGAGGAAGTTTAGAGGTGAATTTTCATTGATCTCAACTCTAAAATCTTATGAGGGGCATAGGATGGGAACTCTAAAAGTGATGTTAAAAAAATATATGCATTCTGAGATTACTATACCGACTCCTTTAGAAGAACTTCTAGAAGCTGATATATACCTAAAGTCATTAAAAAACGAAATAAACGAGGATTTATGGATTCAAATAGTCTATTCTAGGCAATGTATGCCCGTAATAGATCCTAAAGATGAAAAAAAACTTATTAAAACATATAACCTTTTAAAGAAGGATTTTGGTGTACTTCTATCTGACACCATTGTACATGATAGTAGTAGAGAACACCTAATTAGAAGCTTATTTTTGGATCGCGGGATGAGTAATTTAAAAAGAATAGCTCAATCAATTGCAAGAGCTGAAGAAGAAGAAAAAGTAGATAAAAAACATTTAAGAACTACAAGAAATCTAATAATAGCTAATTTCAAGGAGTTCATAGAGATTCCTGAGATGCACAAAGTCATTTCTAGTTTAGAAAAGAAAAGAAGTAAGGCTGGCCCTAGATTTTCAATTATTCAAACTGAACTAATAAATCATCCAAAGTCTACTTTGCAAGAAATTTTTGAATCTGTTAAGTCAGAAGGAATATTCAAGGATATGGACGATCTGCAACGATTTTTAGATTGGCTACACAGAAAGGGATACGTTATTAGTGATGGGTCTAACAGATACCAATGGGTGTGATCATCACTTTTAAAAAAGGGCATAATCTATGTCTCATATTTTTTAAAATTCTGCTGAGACCGTAAGTCTTTTTAATATTGGCAATCCATTTCACCCTATGGACGTTATTGGAATCACAGATACGATCATAGAGACAAGCAGAGAAAAATACAGAATAAAATTGGAAAAAAAGGTGAATCTACCCCAATGGCTGGCTTTATTTCTTGAGAAGGAAGAGATTGTAGAGATAATGACTCATGACAATAAATACTATAGGGGGATGATACAGAAGGAAAAAAAGAAGAAAAAATTAAACGTTCTGGACGATAATTTTTATAAGGTTGCGGAGATAACTATTAAAAAGGCAGATACAAAGCATAAAAAGAAGCTTATAATGTCGCTGCGGGAGCTGATCGATCTCAGGGTGCAGAAGCTAATGAAGTTTGCCATGCATGAAACGGATATAACAGCCCCCCACCACGAGAAAATCTTATATAACAGGACACGAAAAGAAATAAAGAACTGGTTTACTGAGATGGAAGGGATCTTTAATGGAGATAGAGTATGAAGATTTTTTAAATAGGTTCAGGGATTTTTTTCTCTCATACCCTGATGTAAACGATCCGGTGTATAAAAAAAAGATAGATAAGATGAAGGTATCTGAAGAAAAATCTCTCAAGATAGACTGTGATGACCTTCTTGACTCCGACCCTGAGCTCTACGAGGCTATTGCAGAGAGGCCGGTGGATGTCATTCCGATAGCAGAGGACGCATTAAAAAGTATACTGCAAGAAGAGGATGTCTTTGTCCGGTTTTGCAATGCAAAATCAGAGGGACTTGAGATCAGAAATCTGAGAGCTATTCATGTCAATAAATTTATCCAGATCAAAGGGGTTGTCGGACGGAGCTCTGAGGTAAAACCAGAGATCGTGGAGGCGGCATTCCAGTGTCAGAGATGTGGACAGCTGCATATAATAAAACAGGATGAAGAATTCTTCAAAAAACCAAGAATCTGCGAAAATCCCGCCTGCGGAAGAAAAGGACCGTTTAAGCTCCTCGAAGATCAGTCCAAGTTTCGGGACTGGCAGGTACTAAAAATCCAGGAACGACCTGAAAAACTGAGAGGTGGGAGAATGCCGAGAAGAATCAATCTCATTCTGCGCAATGATATCGTTGATAAGGCCAAAGCTGGAGAAAGAGTCACCGTAGCGGGAATCCTAAAAACAGTTCAGGAGAGCACCCGAAAAGGCAAAAAAACAACATTCCGGAAGTATGTAGATATAAACTCTATGAAGATAGAAGAGCAAGACATCGAGCAGATGGAGATTACAAAGGAGGAGGAAGAAAAAATAAAAAATCTTTCCCAAGATCCTTTTGTCATTGATAAAATAACAGGCTCCATTGCACCGTCCATATACGGATACCACGACATAAAAGAGGCAATCGCGATACAGTTATTTTCCGGCGTGATAAAGGAACTTCCAGATGGTACAAGGCTGAGGGGAGACTCCAATATCCTCCTGGTCGGCGATCCCGGTGTTGCAAAATCGCAACTCCTTCTGTACGCCTCAAAAGTTGCACCAAGGAGCCTGTACACCAGTGGAAAGGGAACAAGTGCAGCAGGACTAACCGCAGCTGTTGTCAGAGACGAAACTACAGGTGGATGGGCATTGGAAGCAGGGGCGCTGGTAATTGCCGACGGTGGGATAGCATGTGTGGATGAGATGGATAAAATGGACAAAGACGACAGGTCATCGATACATGAAGCCATGGAACAGCAGACGGTAAGTATAGCAAAGGCAGGTATCGTTGCAACATTGAATGCACGATCAGCAATACTCGCCGCCTCGAATCCAAAATATGGAAGATTTGACAGATATAAATCCTTTGCAGAACAGATAGATCTTCCCCCCACTCTTATTTCACGATTCGATCTTGTATTTGTAATGACGGATACACCCAACGAAGAGAGGGACAGGGCAACCGCACAGCATATTCTCGACGTGCATAGAAATGCCGAAGGGGCGGTAGTATTCCCCGTAGAACCGGACCTCCTCAAAAAGTACATTATGTATGCAAAAACGAAGAAATTCCCTACCTTATCAAAGGGAGCGGAAAGAAAAATCCATAAATTCTATGTAAAACTACGAAAAATAGCTGAAGAAAAGGATGCGCCCGTGCCAATCACGGCCAGACAGCTGGAAGCATTAATAAGACTGAGCGAGGCAAGAGCAAGAATGAGGCTCTCAAATGAGGTAACTGCCGAGGACAGCGAAGCAATAATAAAACTCTTTAAAAACACATTATTCAAGGTAGGAGTCGACCCTGAGACAGGGGAACTGGACATTGACGTCATAATGACAGGAAACCCCAAATCACAGCGGGATAAAATGATGAATCTTCTGGACCTTATCACATCATTAGACAAAGGAGAAGGTGTTTCCCTTGCAATAATAATAGAAGAGGCAAAGAAAGAGGGAATAGACAAAAACTTTGTAAGACGATATATTGAGGAGTTCAAACAAAAAGGAGACCTCTACGAGCCGAAACCTGACGTTTTTAAGGTTCTTCGATAGTTAATCTATCACTCTTTTCTTCCAGATGCCCGTTTCGAAATAAAGAAAAGCAGCTGCTGCGCCGACTATATTGCTTAAGGCCATTCCTATCCAAACACCTGTGGCGCCCATTCCGAGATATATACCCAGAATATACGCCAACGGGATCCGCATAACCCACAGACGCGAAAGATCAAGAAACATTGTGGGGACATTATGTCCTGAACCCTGAAAGGATGCGATAACACCCCTGAATATCCCGAAAAACGGGATTCCGATAATAATATATTTAATAAAATTAGATCCCTCTTCTACGACCTCCGGACTCTTTATAAAGAACCCTATAGCCTCAGTCCTGAACAGCACAAGAAACACAGAGCAGGCGACAAGGATAGAAAACATTACCACCATGCCTTTTTTTGCGACTTCTTCCGCTCTTTTTACATTATTGGCACCGAGGCTCTGTCCCAGTATGGTGCTTATTCCAATGCTTAATCCCTCAATGGCGACAAAAACCATACTTATTATTCTGTCTCCAACGCCAAAGGCGGCCAGTACTACCGTGCTGTTTGGAATTCTTGCCAGCACATACATCAGGATAAAAAATCCCAGGGCAGTGCCGGATTCCCCTATGGATGCGGGAACTCCAATGGTTAAAATCTTCTTAAGTTTTTCTTTATCCGGTTTTAGATACTTAAATTTAATCTTTATTCCCACCTTTCCTTTAAAGAGAAGATATAACGCGACGACAGTTGCCAGAGACTGCGTGAGAACACTGGCCAGTGCAGCCCCTGCCACGCCCATCTTTGGAAATCCGCCTATGCCTAAAATAAGAAGAGGATCAAGCACTATATTCGCAAGAACTGCAATACCCTGGACGATCATCGGTGTAACGGTATCTCCGTACGCTCGCATAATGAATCCGAACATAAAAAAACAAAACACCGCGGGAGACCCTAAAAGATATATCCTTAGATAAAGCACAGAAAGACGTGTCAGTTCCTGCTCCACTCCGAGAGATCCTACAATAAACGGTGAAAGCATATACCCGATGAATGCGATAGCCGTTCCGCATAATAAAGAGATAGAGATAACCTGACCTGCATACTTATTTGCCTCCTTATGTTTTTTTGCGCCGGTGTACTGAGATACCAGTGCAACACCGGCGGTTCCGAATCCAAAGGCAACAGCAATCAGAAGGAATATTATCGGCCATGATATCTGAAGGGCTGCCACGGCATACTTTGACTGTTCCAGTCTTCCCAGCCAGAAGGTGTCGGCCAGATGATACATAGTATACAGAAGACTGGTAACCATTATGGGCCAACCTAAAAGAAACAATGTCTTTATTATCGGACCGTTGAGTATTTGTTCCTTTGAAACAGAACGCATCACACAAGAGGAATGGGGGTAAATTTAAATGTTTTGGTTCTTAGGAAATAGAGGAAATTGGTGGAAAACATCGCAGGCGCAGGCTGTGATGTAAAAAAATTAAAGCTCTGCCAAGACCTGTTCCAAGATCTCTATGGATTTCAGCAGTTCATTGTTCGCATATGTCGTATTTCCGGTCGTGTTCACATTATCACTGTGCGTCTGCATCTCGTCCAAGAGGTTCTGTACATCTATTGGGGTATCGTCAGGGAGATTCTCCTCAATGCACCCCAGACATGTGTTCACCTGTGCGAGACGGTAGTTCTTCAGCGGCAGGAAGGTGGCGATTGGGTTTACCTGTGCTTTCTCTTTCAACACCGCTCCGTAGATATCGTAGTTTCCATTCCCATTTTCTAAATAGGAAGGTCCCTGATACGAATTCTATGATCTTCTATCACTACAATACACCCTTTCTCCAACGAATCTTTTATACGAGGAAGCGCAGATAGAAGTAAAGAATTAACATGATCCGGAGATGGATCTTTCAAACGAAATATTATTACAGAAGGCTTTTTATACTTTGTGTAAGCCAAGATATCTCCAAAATCCAGATCAGCCGTTACTACAATCATATCGTTCTCAGCTGCATACTCCAATATAGTTTTATCCTCGGATTTAGCCATTCCGAGATCGTTAACTCTAACAGCTTCATACTCAGAATTTTGAAGAAATTTCGCAGTTCTGGGGGATAATGCCATGTCAACAAGAAATTTCATAAAGTCACCGGGAGAGTTTCCTCAGAAACTACCCAAGCTGCATAGTCTAAAGCTTGCTCTATATCGCCTTTCTCAAGTTCTGGATAATCTTCTAAAATTTCCTCAACAGCTTTGCCGGAAGCAATAAGCTTGACTATTAAAGATACGGGTATCCTCAATCCTCTAATACAGGCATGACCCCTCATGAGTTCGGGATCGATAGTTATCCTGTCCAATTTTTGAATGTTTTTCATATTTTTGTGTTGTTCTTCAAGTTTAAATATTTATTGTATGGTAGAGTACGGAGATTGTTCCGTCAACTACCACTACAATAGATCAAATTGCAAAAGAGTGGAATAAAAAAACATGAAAAAAGAAAAAAAAAGAAATTAAAGCTGTGTCAGGACCTGTTCTAAGATCTCTATCGCTTTCAGGAGTTCATTATTCGCGTAGATCGTATTTCCGGTGGTGTTCGCGTTGTCGATATGTTCTTGCGCTTCATCTAACAATGTCTGAATCTCGTCTGGTACAGGATCAGGCAGTGCATCCTCTACATCGCCAAGGAGATCGTTCGCCTCTCTCAGACGGTAGTTCGCAAGGGGCATGAAAGCTGTTACAGGAGTAACGCTCGTTTCAACAGTTATTTTCAGGGCATATGCATCTGTAGCTCCGTCGTCATCCGTGACGATGAGGAATACATTATACTCTCCAGCTCTGCTATACTCATACGTCGTTATCTCGCCACTTCCTGTACTTCCCTCTCCAAAATCCCAAACGTAGGAAGTGATACTACCATCAGAATCAGAGGAACCCGCTCCATCAAAGGTAATAATCTCACCTATACCGGGATTTGGAGGATCGTAAGTGAATGAAGCTGTCGGTGCATCGTTGACATCAGACATGATAATGGTAACCGTAGCCTCGTTAGAGGTGAAACTATCGTCATCCTCTACGGTGTAGGTAAAACTATCCAAACCGTGGTAACCTGCGTTTGGGGTATACGTAATCTCACCGGTGCTTGGATCCACATCGGTCGATCCATGAGATGGCCCACTAATCACAGTAACTGAAGATAGGATCAGCCATCCATCCGGATCGCTATCATTGCTCAGTACATCGATGGTGACCGGAGTGTCCTCATCTGTGCTATCATTGTCATCGGCTGCTGTCGGCACTTGATTCTGCACAATGATATCTTCTCTACACGTCCCGGTTTCACCATTGTCGTCTGTGACTTTCAGTACAACTGTGTAAGTACCATCGTCTGGCCATGAATGTGTTGCTATAGGAGATGTGGCATCGTAGACGCCATTGTTATCCCAGTCCCACTCGTAAAGAACGATATTTCCATTGGGATCAGAGGATCCGGTCCCATCAAAAGTAACAGTCTGCTGAGTGTCAGGACTCAGTGGATCATGAACGAATGAGGCTGTTGGTCCTTGGTTCGTCTCCCATATCTCTGTACCTGCACCATTCCACGTGCCCACATAGAGACTTCCGTTGTAGACAGCCATCGAAGTACTTTCCTCATTGCTTGTATCACCAAAGCCGTCTGTATTCACCTGAGTCCATGAACTGCCATCGTACTTCCATATCTCTGTACCTGTACGCCAATTAAAAGCTCCCACATAGAGATGTCCATTGTAGACAGCCATAGCGAGGCTATCCTCATTGTTTGTATCACCAAAGCCGTCTACATTTTTCTGAGTCCATATAGGTTGAGCTACCACAGAACCTACCATAATGAAAGACATCAACATAAACACTCCCATCCTTTCCTTTATCTTTGCCATTGTATCACTTTTTCTTTAATTATGAGTATAATAGTATGCTTATATAAAAAGCTTTGGATTGAGTTTCAGGTCATGCAAAACGCCTGATAAATAAAAATATAAAAAATTAGTAATGGCATAAGTTAATTCTAAGAAAAGAAACACCTTAAAATCCAAATTTTTAACCATAAAGAAACTGATACCCCTCAAACTGTCTGTGGTAGGCCGGAATGTTTTTTAATGCTACTGCTGTTTGTAGAATCTATTTTTCTTCACCAATCACAGTTTGTGAAAATATAAGTAGTCTTTTTAGAGCTTACGATAAATGACCAGGAGATACCCGACAGAGACAATAAGAAACCCTGCGAGGAGGATACCCTCAGTAACGGAGAAAGAATTATCGGGTTGGTACATCACGATCACGATACACCATACAAAGGTCCATGCAAGACCGAAAAGTAAGGGGGGAAGATCGTTCCACCTCCTATGAAGTTCTGTAATCGACATCATGTTTGCAAATGGAATACTAGTAAAAAGAAATGACAAGACACAAACATAAATAGTTGCTGTACAGGCGAGGGTACACCAAACTAAAGCCATAAGTATTAGTATATAACACCCCAGCCTTAAAGTATGAAAAAGATCTGGCGAACGCTCGAATCCTTTCTTGAAATACTCAAAAAGATGTCTATGAAGACATAAAAAAACTGCCATACAGATCAAGACAGTGAAACCAAGTGGTTCTATATTCATGGTATCTCTCTCATGCTATATATTCTCCTCATTTAATTATTTTTTATGTGAGTGTAT
>JAYEIH010000059.1:0-14920 GCA_034659995.1 Methanobacteriota archaeon | reverse complement strand
TCGAAGGAAAAAGGAAAAAAAGGCGATCTATTCCTTCTTCTTGGAGGAAGGACAGGGCGAGATGGGATCCACGGCGTGACATTTGCCTCCACAGAGCTCCGTGAGGACTCGGAAACAGAGGATAGAAGCGCTGTCCAGGTGGGGAATCCCATCATCAAGGAACCATTGATGCACGTATGTCAGGAGGTTGTAGAGAAAGATCTGATCAAAGCAATGAAGGATCTCGGCGGCGGAGGACTGAGCTGCTGTGTGGATGAGATGTCATATCCCCATTTCGGCGCAATCGTGAATCTGGCAAGGGTTCCGTTGAAAGAACAGGATATGGAACCATGGGAGGTCTGGGTTTCAGAGTCGCAGGAACGAATGATGATGCTTGTGAACCGGGAGAAACTGGAGGAGGTTACTGCGATCTGCGATCTCTGGGATATTGAGTACGGTGTTATCGGTGAACTGACAGAGGATAGGCGAATAAAGGTCAGGTATCACGGCGAGACCATTCTTGATATGGATATCAAGTTTTTAATCGAACCGCCTGTTTATAATAGACCATACACAGTAAAAGAGCTTAGAGAAGAGGAAAGAGAAAAAGAGGAGCCCGATTACGAAAAAACAGTTCTTGCACTCCTTAGTTCACCAAATATACGATCCAAGGCATCCGTTATACAGCAGTACGACCATGAGGTGGGTGCTCGTACGGTGACGAAACCTCTGCAGGGAAGAGTTGAGTCGCCGACCCACGGTGATGCTGCGGTCATGAAGCCGTTGAGAGAGAGTAAAAAGGGGATAGCCATAGCTACTGATAGCAATCCCTCCTTAATGAAGAAAAGTCCTTACTGGGGAGCACGGGCAATTATGGATGAGGTATGCAGAAACCTCACGGCCTCCGGAGCACGGCCCCATTCCTTTGCAGACTGTCTGAACTTCGGCAGTCCGGAGAAAAAGGAGAGAATGGGGGAGTTTTACGAGGCATGCCGTGGACTCGGCGAGTTTGCAAAGGCCCTGGGTGTTCCCTTTGTCTCCGGTAATGTTTCCTTTTACAATGAGAGTGAGTATTACAGTGTCATTCCGACGCCTGTCATTCTTGGCATCGGGCTGATCGATGATATCGCCGATGCCGTAACAACGGATTTAAAGAAAGAAGGAGATACACTGTACCTTGTTGGGGAGATAAAGAAAGAGATGGCCGGGTCGGCGTATTATACTCTCAGAGGATACGATTTTGGGCATCTCCCGAGACACGATCCCGAGGAGCTGGAAAGAAAGATAGATGCTGTTCTAGAGGCCAAAAAAATTATAGAAGCCTGCCATGATCTGGGTACCGGCGGTCTGGCAGTTACCCTCTGTGAGATGATGGTAGGAGGAGGTCTCGGTGTTTTTGTGGATCTGAGCGGGATCGAGATGAGAATGGATTACAAACTCTTCTCAGAATCTTCTTGCTTTATCTGCGAGGTCGGGAAAGAAAATGCCGAGGAGTTTGAGGAAATAATGGAGAATCGTACCGTACCCTTCCGTAACATCGGAGAGGTCACAGAAAAAAATATGGCGATCAGTGATGAGAACAGGACAATCAGTATATCCCTTGGGGAAATAAAGGAGGCGTTCCTATGATTGCTATTTTACGAATGGAAGGCACCAACAATGAGGATGATATTTATAATGCCTTTTCGGCACTGGATTATCCTGTAGAGATGGCACATCTAAAGCAGTTCACCGGAGAAACGAAAAAAGAGCTGCAAAAGCGTATATTTGATTATGAGGGCATAATGATTCCCGGCGGTTTCTCTGCGGGTGACTATGTGAGGGCCGGTGCCATCTTCGCCGCGCGACTCAAAAAGATACGGGAAGAGCTCAGGGAGTTTGTCGAGGAGGGACGAGTTATTGGTGGTATATGTAACGGCTTCCAGGTTCTTACAGAGATCGGATTGCTTCCGGGTATAGATGGCACCATTGTCCATAAACCCCAGATATCTCTGGCAGTCAACGATTCCGGTGTTTTTGAGTGCAGACATATCTTTTTGAAACATGAGAATACCTGTTACTTTACAGAAAAGTACAAAAAAGGAGAGATAGTTCAGATGCCCATTGCACATGCGGAGGGAAAGTTTATCAGCTCAGAGCGAGTTCTTAAAGAACTCAAGGAGAATAATCAGATAATTTTTAGATACGTGAACAGAGCTGGAAAATATGAGGGGTACCCCTCTAACCCCAACGGCTCTCTAGCGAATATCGCCGGCATCTCGAACCCCGAAGGAAATGTCTTTGGGATGATGCCCCATCCCGAAAGGGTCTTTTATTCCTACTTGCATCAGGAAAAAAAGAAAAATGGAGAGGGAAGACGATTTTTTGAGAGTATTATAGAGTATATACGGAGGAGAGCTTAATGTGTGGTATTATAGGTGTAAAAAATGAAGATGTGGCTTATCCCATATACAGGGGATTAAATGTAATCCAGCACAGAGGGCAGGACTCGTGCGGGATAATAACGGAGTATGATGGGAAGTATTATATGAAAAAGGACGAGGGGCTTGTCAGAAATGTATTCAATGAGCGCGCTCTGATCGATCTCGTGGGTGATACTGGTCTCGGCCATGTTCGGTATCCCACGGTGGGTGCCGACCCAAGGAAGAATGCACAGCCCTTTTTCACACTCGATCCAAAGATAGCGATGGTCCACAACGGCAATGTGGCAAATTACCATGAGCTCAGGGATGAGCTTAAGAAAAAAGGAAGGAAGCTCGAATCGGGATGTGATGTGGAAGTTATACTCCATTTTTTAGCCGAACAGCTCAAGAAAAAAAACGATATTGAAGATGCAGTGTACAATGTGATGGAAAGGGTTAAAGGTTCGTACTCCTGTCTTGCACTGATTGAGGGTAGACTCATAGCATTCCGTGATCCCCATGCGATACGGCCGTTTGTCTGTGGAAAAAATGAAGAAGGATATGCCTTTGCCTCCGAGTCCTCGGCACTGGATCTCATGGGATATGAGATGGAGAGAAATCTGAAACCCGGAGAGCTTGTAATAGCGGACGACGGAGTGGAAAGTAAACTGATCAATGGAAAGGAAAAAAAGCATTGCATGTTTGAGTATGTCTATTTTTCACGGCCTGATTCTGTAATAGAGGGTAAAACGGTGTACAATATAAGATTAGAACTGGGAAAAAATATACCGTTTGATAAGGATGCGGATGTTGTAATTCCCGTTCCGGACACATCACGGCCCGCTGCCCTGGGGTTTGCCGAGGAGAACGGTCTTGAGTACAAGGAGGGCCTTCTGAAAAATAGGTACACCGGAAGAACATTCATCATGCCCACCCAGGAAAAAAGAGAAAAGGCCGTAAAAAGGAATTTAAACTGTATAAAGAGCGTTATTAAGGATAAAAAAGTTGTAATTGTGGATGATTCAATAGTGAGAGGGACGACATCCCGAAGGATCGTTAACTTGGTGCGGTCTGCGGGAGCCAAGGAGATACATTTTGTGTCTTCCTGTCCTAAGTTACTGTACCCCTGCTTCTATGGGATAGATTTCCCATCCAAGGAGGAGCTTATAGCAAATAAAGACTATGAAAAAATAATAGGTGCGGATTCCGTTACCTACCAAACCATAGAGGGATTAAAAAAGGCTATAGGACTTAAAGGATTATGCACAGCATGTTTAGATGGCAATTATCCAATAGAGCCGAGTAAGAGGTTCACTGCTGAAAGAAAGGAAGAACGGGCAAAACTAAAGGTGATGCAGTGAAAGTTCTTCTTGTCGGGCACGGAGCCAGGGAGCACTGTATCGCAGAGGCCTTGGACTGCGAGCTGTACAGTTTCATGAAGAACAGGAACCCTGGGATTCTGGACCTTTCCGCAGATTCCGTTGTCTCGGAACTCGATCTCACAAAGCTTGGGGAGTTCGCAAAGAAGGTAGACCCCGATTTTGCGTTTATAGGTCCGGAAGGCCCGCTGGAAAAAGGAGCTGTTGATTATCTTCGCTCCCTCGGGATTGAATGTTTTGGTCCGACAAAGAGCCTTGCGCGGATAGAGACGAGCAAGGCCTTTACCAGAGAGTTGATGGAAAAATACGGTATTAACGGGAACCCCGAGTTCAGAGTTTTTACGGAGACGGAGGGCATAGAAGCGTATATGAGGGATATCAATGATTTTGTTGTGAAGCCCGATGGACTCACCGGGGGGAAGGGCGTGAAGGTCTTCGGTGAGCATCTCGCAACTATTGAGGAGGCGGTGAGCTATGCGGAAGAGGTACTGAAGGGCCACGATTCTGTTGTGATAGAGGAACGGCTCGATGGCGAGGAGTTCTCTCTTCAGTGCATCTCAGATGGTAAGCATCTGTCAGCTTCCATACCTGTGCAGGACCACAAACGTGCGTATGAAGGCGATGAAGGACCCAACACAGGAGGAATGGGATCGTATTCCATGGAGGATCATTTACTGCCGTTTTTAACAAAAAAAGATACTGAAAAGGCAGCGAAAATAACGATAGATGTGATGAAGGCTCTCTACAAGGAGACAGGGGAGTACTATACAGGCATTCTTTACGGCGGCTTCATTCTAACAAAGAACGGTGTAAAACTTCTCGAGTACAATGCGCGGCTTGGCGATCCCGAGGCAATGAATATCCTGCCAATACTTAAAAATAACTTTGCCGAGGTATGCTTCTCAGCCCTGGATCAGAGGCTGAAGAAGATGGATTTTGAGAGAAAGGCGACGGTCTGCAAGTACGTCGTTCCCGACGGGTATCCTACGGATCCAAAGCCCGGCAAGCTCGTGATTCCGGAGACGGATGCCCGGCTGTACTATGCTTCCGTGGACTTGCGGGAGAGCGGCCTATACATGACTACGTCCAGGGCCGCCGCATTCGTCGGTATCGCCGATACTATCGATGAAGCAGAGAAGATCGCGCAGAATGCCGTGGAAAAGGTGGAAGGCGGTGTACGCTACCGGCGCGATATCGGGACGCAGGAGCTGCTGCAGCGGCGGGTAGATCACATGAAAAGGATTGGGGAGAAGTAAAAATCTCTGGATAAGATATGTAAAGAGAGTAGTTACGCATTATCAACCGTCAGCATTGTTTTAAAGGAGATGTGGAAGTTCGGGATAGTTAAAAGGATAAAAAGAAAAGGTGACAGAAAGATTTATTACAAAACAGATCTAACGATATCGGATCTCTTCAACGTCTTTTTATCGAAACTTTTTTTAGAGGGATTGTATCATATGCAGGAAAGGGAAAATGATCTCAAGGATCTTGAATTGAAAGACAAAGATAAGATAATTGCTGATAAATATTTAAGAGAAATGAAAGAATTCAGAAAAATGCTTGAAGAGATATCATTTCTCAGGTGATTCTTTTTTCTTGGTCTCAGAGATCTTTATCTCTATCTTTACAGGAATGAGCGGAGGTTTAAATTTCATTTCTTTTCGAGATGTTTCAATATCTAAAGAAAGTAACTCAGATACCCCTTTTTCTAAAACTGCAATACGTTTTTTTGTTATCTCCAGAGGAGAGACTGCATTGTAAATATATGGATTTCTTCCGACATTTTCCGTCTCTATTTTCTCTCTTTCAAGTACTCCTTCCTTTACCATCTCTGTAAGTACCTCTCTTACGGTAGTGGGATAGAGTCTCGCTTCTTCCATGATCTCTTTCGCAGTCGCTCTCTTTTTTTTCAGTAGATATAGATAGACTTTTGATTTTGCCTCCCCAATATTCAGCCATCTCAATGTTTCTGTCAAAAAGCTTTCTTTCTCTTTATCTTTTTTCAATTCTTTTATCTCTTCTTTTAATTTTTCTATCTCTTTTTTATAATCCTCTTCCATAGTTTAACCTTTATTTAGTTTTCCATTCTTTTATAAGCGAAAAAAAAGCAATCTTATCTGCAATCTCTATGTTTTTTATTCTCAATATATTTAAAAATTTAGAGTTTGCATTAAATCCAATTTTTACAATTTCTTTACCCTTCAATTTTACAGTCAAAGTCTTTTTCATTCTATTCAGTTCTTCTGCAAATTTCTCAATTCTTTTATAGAAGTTTTTAATATCTTTTTTCTTTGTAAACTTCTCTATAAGCTTAAGATCCCAGATATCTATTATTATGTTATCTCTGCTCATATTGATCGAATTTTTTGCTATACCAATCTCCAGGGATCCATCCTTTACCAGTTCTAAGATACCCATAAGCAACTTCATCACCAAAAATAGAAGAGAGATTTATTCTCTCTTTTTCAAAGGCGAAAAAGATATTGTAGTCTCGCCATCTATAGTTAGTTTATCGAACTTTATCCTTATTTCTACCTCTCTTTCTCCAACTAACTGGGTGATTTCTTCTATCCTCGCCTTCGGAAGAATCTTCCCCCTGGCTTCGACAATGAGATCTACGATCTCTTCAATCTTTTCTTTGGAGATCTCTGGTAGTTTCGGTTTGAGTTCTTTTAAAGTTTTCAATGCCTTTTCTAAGTTCTCTATGGTTTCTTTGTCCACCATAGCTTTCACTTCTATATTTTTTCCACCTTCCTTAATTTCTGTTTCTGCTTTTGCCATATTATCACCTCCTTTTCAATAGGATCATCCTATTATTTTGTCGTCGACATAAGGTATTAATTTCAGTCTTTATAAATCTTTCTATTGTGTCGGCGACCTAAGGTAAAAATTGTATAAAAGTTTACAGAAGATGAACAACATCTCCGGCATTTATCTTTTTTCCGTTATCCAGAATTAAAAAGCCGTTTTCATCTATGTCTATCGCTTTCCCGGAAAGAGTTTCAGGTATTGTTTCTACTATAACATTTTTGCCCAACGTACACGAATTTTGCTTCCATTCTTCAATTATCTTAGAAAATTCCCTTTTCCCGTATAAACTGTAATAATATCTCATGTTATCTATTAAAACATCCAGAACTTCCTCCGGATCATATCGTTCTCCACGCTCACGGAGCACTGAGGTCCAGTTTTCCGTCTCTATATCGGACACATTGAGATTCAGCCCTATGCCGACAATTACGGCGTCACCGTGTTTTTCCAGCAGAATGCCGCCGATCTTTTTCTTTCCGACGAGAATGTCATTGGGCCATTTCAACTGTGAGATTATGCCGTATTTTTTTAGAGTTTCGAGAACGGCCAGTGCGGCAATAAAAGAAAGTAACGAGGAAAAAAACTGAGGCTTCAGAATGATGGAGAGCCACAGACCTCCTTCGGGGGACTCCCATCTCCTCTCAAGCCTTCCTCTTCCTTGTGTTTGTCTTTTTGCCGTGACTACGGTAAACGCTTCGGTCTCAGACGCAATTGTTTTTGCGTATTTATTTGTGGAGTCCAGGCTTTCAAAACGAACTATCTTCATCTTCGCATCGACTGCATGAAGGCACCGACGGCAGTGGTGGCTGCGACGACCTTTGCATTTGATCGCACCTTTTTCATTTCCTCAACATGCGTCTTTACGTCCTCAAGGATATTGTGCTGCGGTATGAAGTGGGTTGTATAAGTTCCCTTCACAAAGTCCTCATTGTCCATGACCACTTCGTGGAACGGAATATTTGTTTGTACTCCTGAGATCTGATACTCCCAGAGGGCTCTCTTCATTCGTGCTATAGCCTCTTTTCTGTTCTTTCCCCAGACAATGAGCTTTGATATCATTGGATCATAGGTGGAGGGGATTGTGTACCCCTGGTAAACACCTGAGTCCACACGGACGCCGGGTCCTCCGGGCTCAGCGTACTTCACAATTTTTCCCGGAGTGGGCACGAAGTTGTTCAACGGGTCCTCGGCGTTTATTCTACACTCTATCGCATGGCCCCTCCCTTTGATCTCCTCCTGATCGTAGCTGAGCTCATCACCGGCAGCAATTTTTATCTGTTCCTTTGCCAGATCCGTACCTGTGATCTCCTCGGTAATGGGGTGCTCCACCTGCAGTCGCGTATTCATCTCCAGGAAATAGAAATCACCTTTGGAGTACATGAACTCCACTGTACCGGCATTGACGTAGTTTGCCGCCTTAGTGGCTTTTACTGCTATCTCGCCGATCTCGGCTCTCCTGTCATCTGTCATCACTACGGCAGGTGTTTCTTCTATGAGTTTCTGGTGCCGCCGCTGTACGGAGCACTCTCGCTCGCGCACATGAATGGCGTCCCCGTGTTTGTCTGCAAGAACCTGGAATTCAATATGCCTCGGCTCCTCAAGGTACTTTTCCACAAGCACCGAGGGGTCGCCGAAAGTGGACTGTGCGATTCGCTGAGTGGACTCAAGGGCTTCGGAGAGATCATCTTCATTGTGGACCACCTTCATTCCAATACCGCCGCCCCCTGCGGAGGCCTTTATCATCACGGGATATCCGCACTCATGGGCGACATCCTTCGCCTTTTCTGGATCTTTTATCTCGCCCTCGCTTCCCGGGATGATGGGTACATCTGCCTTTTTCATGGTTTTTTTTGCGATAACTTTGCTGCCCATATTGATGATAGCTTTTTTTGGTGGCCCTATGAATTCCATTCCTTCCTTCTGGCATTTCTCTGCAAAATCCGGATTCTCAGCAAGAAAGCCGTATCCCGGATGGATTGCCTCAGCACCACATTCATGGGCGATCTCGAGTATCTTCTCTATGTTCAGGTAAGATTTGAGAGGTGCGGCAGGGCCAAGGAGATAGGATTCATCAGCATACCGTCTGAAAAGTGCCGTTTTATCGGCTTCACTGAAGACCGCGGCAGTGGTGATCCCCATCTCCTTACACGCTCTCATTACCCTGATGGCTATCTCTCCTCTGTTTGCCACAAGGATCTTGTTAAACATCTAATCACCGAGGGCAAAGACTATATCATCTGCAGATACCTCTTCGCCTTCTTTTACAAGTATGTCCTTTACAACTCCGGATCGTGGAGCCTCAATATCATTCTCCATCTTCATTGCTTCAAGTACAAGAACAGTCTCTCCTTCCTCTACTTCATCTCCTTTGCTTGCTTTTATTTTTAAAATGGTTCCCTGCATCCCGACCTCAACGCCGCCGTCTACCTTTTTCTTTTCTGTAGGCTGTGCAACCTCGTAGCCCTTTGGGGTGAGTTTGACATCATATATCTCCCCATCTACCTCCACATCGAACTCCGTGGGGATAGCGCCTGCACCGCCTTCGGTACCGATATTATCGATTACATCATCCGATACTTCAGGGAAGATGGATTTTATCAACGCCTTTGAAGCGGTGTGTGTGATTGGCAGTGGAAGCTCATCCGAGGTGAACTCTTGTTTCGCATTGCCCTTAAGGAATTTTAGTCCTACCTCCGGATAGATTGCGTATGTGATGACGTCTTCCTCCTTTTTCAACAGTCCTTTGTCCTCAAGCTCGTCTCGTCTCTTCTTGTACATCGGTTCCTTGAGATCTGCAGGTCTGCACGTTATCACATGATCCTCCCAGTCCTTTCCGAGGACCTTCTCCATAATCTCCGGTTTTATCTCACCCGGTGGTTTTCCATAGAGTCCCTTACAGTAATCCTTTGTTTCCTTGGGTATCTTCTTGTACCTTCCAAACTTAACATTCATAACAGCTTGAACACCGACCACCTGACTTGTCGGCGTGACGAGTGGTGGATAGCCAAGCTCGTCACGAACACGAGCCGTCTCATTAAGAACCTCAAAGTACTTATTACCAATATCCTGCTGCTCCAACTGGAAGATAAGATTGGAAAGCATACCGCCGGGCACCTGGTGAACGGTGACGGCAGGATCAACCTTTAGGGCATTGAACCTATGCAAATGCCTGTACTTATCCCAAATTTTCACGAAATATCGCCTTAGTTCCACCAATTTTTTCAGATCGTATCCTGTATCCCATTCCGTATCTTGCAACGCTGCAACAACGGACTCTGTCGGAGGCTGTCCCGTTCCTCCGGAGATAGGCGACATTGCCGTATCAATTACATCTACACCGGCCTCTACTGCTCGCATATAGGACATACCGGTCATTCCACTTGTGGTATGGGAGTGAAGGTCTATTGGTATCTTTATTCCCGCATCCTTACAGCCCTTGACAATGTCATAGGCCCTCTGCGGCGATATCATTCCTGCCATATCCTTTATACAGAGAGAGTCACAGCCCATCTTTTCCAGCTCTTTGAACTTTTCAACATACCGTTCGACCGTGTGAACAGGACTTATCGTATAACAGAGCGATCCCTGTGCGTGGGCACCCACTTTTTTTACCGTTTCAATGGGAACTCTCATGTTTCTTAGGTCGTTCAGCGCGTCAAATATCCTGAAATAATCGCATCCGTTTTTTTTTGCAAGCTCTATGAACTTCTTTACGATATCGTCGGGGAAGTTCCAGTAGGCAACGATATTCATTGCCCTTTCAAGCATCTGCATTGGAGTATTTGGCATTGCCTCGCTCAGTTTATTGAGCCTTTCCCACGGGTCTTCATTGAGGTACCGTATCGGAACGTCAAAGGTGGCTCCTCCCCAGACCTCCATTGAGAAAAACCCTATTTTATCCATTTTTTCTGCGATTGGAAGCATATCTTCTGTTCTCATCCTTGTCGCCAGTATGGACTGGTGTGCGTCCCTAAATGTTTGATCGTGTAGCTGTACCATGGTGGTCACCTTATAGTATGTAAAGTGATAATACCACCCTCTTATAAAGGTTTCGTTTTGCTCACTGGAATTGCCTCAATCGAAGAAAAGTTTAAATATTATTACCTCTCTTTGGGAGTATGGATGTAAAATATATCATAGTAATCCTTGCAATCATTGCAATCTTCCTGTACACCTTTTTGATAACAAAGGTGAAAAGTAGAGGGGGCGGCTCAAAGAGCGGTCCGGGCATTCCCCTTTCTGGAAAGTTAAGAGGCAGCCCAGGCAAGAAGATGAGGCCTGTTATTCTTGAGCCTGAGAGTACGGCTACGTGGGAGAAGGATTTGGAGGAAATAGATCGTTATTGGGGAGCAACGGAAGAAATGAAGGAAGAGAAGGTAAGAAAAAGAGTAGTAAAAAAGGAAAATAAAAAAAAGACAAAAGAAAGAGAGACGGAGATAAAAACGGAAGAAAAAGAAGAGGCAGAAGAAGAGGCTGAGGCTGCAGTAGATAACGAAAGAAGGAGAGTAAAGCTGTTATGGAAAAACTATCTGCAGAAGGTTGATAAATTTATAGAAAAACTTGAAAAGGGGACCTCTAAGAGGTATTTTGAGTATTACAAAGAGTATGAAAACTTAGATAAGTTTTATTCACGATTTGTTTTTAATTTTGGTCTTTATCTGAGTGAACAGGATAAAAAAAAGGCGTCGGGGAGGATGGGCTACTGTTCTACCCTTCTCAGAGAGATGTTGGATGAGGTATAAAAACCTTTATATACTACTTTTTCCTTATTTTCATTCATGAAAAAGGAGTGCCCGAACTGCAAAGCTGAGATCAGAAAAGACTGGAAGTTCTGTCCTTACTGTGGGGTAATGGTGAATGTTTGCGAGGAAGAGGTTTCGGTGGTCAACGATCTTACAACACTCAATATTATGGACAGTCCGAAAACAGGGGGTATAAGTATCCATGTCAACTCTCACCGTTCCGAGAAACCGAGGGTTAGTATTTCAGCGTTTGGAGATTTCAAAAAGTATGAACCCGAATTAAAGCGGAAAATGGGGGCCTTAAATAATAAAAAATCCAGAAAAGTTCCTGCGGTAATAAAAGAGCCGGATTCTATTTTAAAAAAGAAGAAAGACAAAATAATAATAAAGGTGAAAATGTCCGATGTAAAAGAAAAGGATATTAAGGTAAACAGGTATGAGAACTCCATAGAGGTCAAGGGGTATATCCCAAATAAATTATATTATACCTCTTTTGAAGTTCCAAATAACTCGGAAATAATAAACAAAAAACTTACTGAGGATATTTTTACTTTAGTTTTAAAGGTATAACTGCAAAAACTATTTAAATTAAACTGTTTATATTCTATAAAAGGTGTGATTATGGCATTGAAGGCCAAGGCTATACTGAGGAAGTTGAAAAATAAAAAGATAAGATCCAAAAAAAAATCTAATTACGATAAATTTAAAGAAAAAAGAGAGTATGAAAAGATAAAAAAATATACCAAAGATTATGGTCCCTTGCCAGGGGAACAGGGAGAAAAAAGAATAGCTGTGGAAACAAGAAGAGCCCCGCCTGAAAAGTCCCAGCCTTCGGAAATAGCTGAAAAAAAGAAAAAATCATCATCAAAAATAAGTACGGATGAGGCAACATTTAATATTGAAGGCCCTGTAACTATCGAAGGTGGGGTTATTCCTTCGATGGAGGAGGAAAGAAAGATCCTCAGGAAGGATGAGGATATTTTAATAATGCCCGATCAGTGGAAAGCGGAGAGTTATTCCGGCCATGATGAGAGGTATCCTCTTCAGGGAAAGGAGTCATTTGCACATATTTACTGGAACAAGGGCGAGGGCATGCTGCAGTACGATGTTATTGAGCCCAAGTTAAGCAGACAGGAAGAAATTTCATTGAGAAGAGTAGAAGATGTACTCGGACAGGAGCTGGAAGTTGATTTCCAGAAACTCGGGGAGAGCGATGAGCTTGTGGGGTACATAGGGGATAAGGTAAGCGAGGTCTGCAGCGAACTTGGAATAAAACTTACAAAGGACAGCTTCAAAAAGTTAATGTATTATATAACGAGGAATTATATAGGGCTGGGGGGGATTGAGCCCCTTCTTCATGATATTCATATAGAAGATATAAGCTGTGACGGAACTGGTGTCCCTGTCTATGTTGTACACAACAAATACGGAAGCGTTCCAACCAATATTGTCTTTAACTCGGATGAAGACTCGAATAGTTTGGTTATTAAGATGGCGCAGAGAGCCAACAGGCATATATCCGTGTCCGATCCTTTGCTCGATGGGCGGCTCCCCGATGGGAGCAGAGTCCAGGCTACGTTCTCCCGCGAGGTAACGCAACACGGGCCCACCTTTACAATAAGAAAGTTCCAGACAGAGCCGATGACCCCTACGCTGCTTATAAACTATAAATCATGCCCTCCGCGGGTCTTTGCCTATCTGTGGGTTGCCATTGAGCATGCATATACCGCCTCCACACTTATCTCCGGAGGTACGGCTACGGGAAAAACCTCAATGTTAAATGCCCTTTCCATGTTTCTTCCAGCGACAGCAAAGATAGTTACAATAGAGGATACACAGGAGCTTAACCTTCCTCATGAACACTGGATACCCTCGGTGACAAGGGCGGGGTTTGGAAATGTGGATGTTGCGGGGAAAAGGCAGGGAGAGGTTACGATGTTCGATCTTCTCAGAGCGGCGCTGAGACAGCGACCCGATTACCTTGTAGTCGGTGAGATCAGAGGTGAGGAGGCCAACGTGATGTTTACCGGTATGGCTACCGGGCACCCTGGTATGGGTACGATACACGCAGACTCTATGGACGCATTGGTAAACAGGCTCACCACACGCCCGATAAGTCTATCTCCTGCACTGTTACAATCGTTGAGCGTAGTAGTTCAGCTTACGCATGCAAAAGTAGGAGGAAAGGCCCTTAGAAGAGCCAAAGAAATTATAGAGATTACCGGAATTGATATGGACAAAGGACAACCAATTTCTCAGAAAGTTTTCCAGTGGAATCCATCGGATGATACATTCAAGTTTGTAGCGGAAGAGTCAAATGTGGTCAAAAGGATAGCCCTTTCGCGTGGAATGGAACAGGAAGAGGTCTGGGAAGAAATAAATAGGAGGGCAAAGGTTCTCACATGGATGGCATCAAATAATATAGTTCATTATAAGGATGTGGGAAGGATAATTAAGTCGTATTCACAAGACCCGGAGAGGATACTAAACAAAATAAAGTGAGCCTATGGCAGATGGAAACAGAGGATTGCTTGTAAAGTACGGGAAGATCTCACACAAACTTTTGCATAATTTTGTTCAGCCTATTATAAAGTATTTTGATGAGCTTTCTCCGTACCTACGAAAGGCCGATATCCCCATAAATATCGGAGCCTATATTTCTGCTATGATTCTGAGCAGCGTCGCTGCCTTTTTACTGGTCTTTATTTTGTCTGTATTTCTCTATCCTGTCCTATCAACGCTTTCTTTCTTTGAAAAGGTTTCTTACGTTATGTTTGCTGCGCTAGCTTCCCTTATGGTCCTATTCGGAGTATTTTTCCTTTTCTGGCTCTATCCTTCCTTTAAATCATCCGAAAGAAAGAGAAAGATAGAACAAGGTCTTCCCGGTGCTGCGGATACTATGGCAACGATAGCAAGTACGGGAGTTCCTCCGGCGGTCATCTTCTGGTCTCTTGTGGAGTACAGGAGACACGGGGAGATATCACGGGAGGCAGAAAAGATCCTCAATGATCTTGAGCTCTTTGGGCTTGATCTGGTAGCCGCTCTTCAGCGGGCCGCACTGAGGTCTCCGTCCCCATCATTAAGTGAGATGTTCTGGAAGATGATCGCCACGATACGAACGGGTGGTAATCTAAAAGAGTATCTATATGTGGAAGGAACAAAGCTCAGGGAAAGGCAGAGGAGAGAGATAGAGGCTTCTATAGATTCTCTTGGTGCGGTAGCAGAGATATATGTGACTATGTTAATTCTCGGTCCTGTTTTTCTTATTATAATGGCGAGTATAATGGGCCTTATGGGAACTCAGAGCGGTACATTGAAGCTTCTCATGCAGGCAACTGTTTATATGGGGCTTCCCATTGGCTATGCAGTGGTGCTCATAATGATAGATCAGGTTCAGCCGGAGGTATAAGATGGAAAAAAAGACGACGTATTTGGTTTTTGGGGTTTCCGCAATCCTCGGCTTTATAGTTGGTGCGGTGGGAGTTCTCTACTTTAAAGAGTCTACGTTGTTCACGGGGTTCCTACTCGGATCCTTTTTTCTTGTTTTTGGCCCCTATCTTCTCTATAAGTTCAGGGAGCAGGCGTGGATATCCGAGATAGAGGATCA
>JAYEIH010000058.1:0-2972 GCA_034659995.1 Methanobacteriota archaeon | reverse complement strand
CATGAAAATTGAATATAATACTATTTATAACTTTCCAGTTGAAATGTCTCTATGAGATAACTTTTTATTTTCACCGTTTTATGCTATCTTATGATCGTTATAATAGACTTCGGAAGCCAGTACACGCATCTGATATCCAGAAGGATAAGAGAACTGGGTGTGAAATCAGAGATCATTTTCCCATTCAAAGAGTTGGACACTATAAAAGAGATGAATCCCGATGGAATAATACTTTCAGGGGGTCCAAACTCCGTTTATGATACAAAATCACCAGATATGACTAGAGGTATGGAACTGGATTATAAAAAGGCAGTTATCGCGCTTTCCGGAGGTGTTGATTCCTCTGTTGCCGCTGTACTCGCTTCAAAAGCCATAGGGAAAAATTTAACTGCGATGTTTGTGGATACCGGATTATTAAGAAAAAATAAGCCAGAAAAGTGAAACGAATATTCACGGATTTCGACCTAAAATTTGTAAAAATAGATGCAAAAGAAAGATTCTTTAGGAAACTCGACGGTGTTAATAATACAGAGAAAAAAAGAAAAATAATCGGGAAGGAGTTCATACGAATATTTGAGAAGGAGGCACAGAAACTGGGAGCCGGGTTTTTAATTCAGGGGCCATCTACCCTGATCTCATCGGGTCAGGATCACAGACTGTAGATACAATAAAATCACATCACAATGTAGGTGGAGTTCCAGAAGATGTGGATCTATAACTTATAGAACCGCTTTCTTACCTGTATAAGGATGAGGTCAGAAAAATAGGAAAAAAAATCGGACTGCCAAAGGAAATAATAAAACAACATCCTTTTCCAAGTCCGGGACTGGCTGTACGGGTCACAGGAGAGGTCACCAAAAAGAATATACGGTTGTACAAGGAAGCATCTTTTATCCTCGAGGAAGAGCTTAAAAAAGCAGGAGTATTCTACGATCTCTGGCAGGCCTTTGCGGTAACCCTGGAGGACAGAGTTGTCGGCGTTGTCGGAGATCAGCGAAGGTACGGAAGGATTATCGGACTGCGGATCGTGGAGAGCAAGGACGCAATGACGGCAAACTTTGCCAAACTCCCCTGGGATATCATGGAGAAAATCTCCACAAGGATCACCAACGAACTTCCTGAGGTAGTCTCTGTGGCGTACTTTATCTCAAATAAACCCCTGCAGACTATTGAGCCCTGTTAGAGTTTTTTCAGAAGCTCACATCGCTTGCATACCCTGCCGACGGTAGGCTCGCCGCAGTTCTCGCAGTAGGTTACCTTCTCAGCCAGATCCTCCGCGACGAGTGAGTGAAGTTTATCGTAGGACCGCAGAAGTGTGTACTTGGTGGTGGGCCGCTTCAGTTCCATCTCATTGAGAAACTTGCTGATATCCTTTCTGTATGCCCCTTTGGCGTACGGACAGTCCGAAAACTCCGGCTCTATATTATCTGAAATGGCATAGATCACGGTTTCCTTCTCCGGAACTTCACGTAGCGGTTTTATTCGGGGAACGAATTTTGCATCGGAGTAGATATAGTACGTCCCCGTTCTTCCAAATCTGGCAATATCCCCCCTCAGGAAGTTCATCAGCACGGTCTGTACCTCATCATCGAGATTATGGCCTACCGCAAGTTTATCGCACCCGAGCTCTCGTGCCTTTTTGTTCAGGAGATCTCTTCTGAAAACGCCACAGTATGAGCAGGGACCCAGTTCACGGTCTTTTTCCACTATCTCATCCATGGTATAACCTATATCCTTCTTAAAAGAGTACACCTTGCTTTCGATGCCCAGAGATTTGCAGTTTCTCTTAACGACCTCTATCGATTTATCCCTGTAATCCTTTATTCCTTCATCAATGGTAATAGCAACAAGGTTAAAGGGGTACCTCTCGGAGATTTTTTTCAGTATATGAAGAAGCACAAGACTGTCCTTCCCTCCGGAGACAGCGACACCTACAAGATCGTCTTTATCTATCAGAGAGTACTTTCTAATGACCTTCATTACATTATCCAGAATACTCCGTCTAAAACAATCCTCGCAGAGCTTCTCTCCGGAGTATCTCCTGAAGATTATCGCCTTTTTTCCGCATTTGCAGTACATTTACCCACCGGACACTATCGGTATTATCGTAATCTTATCGTTATCATCGATAATTTCTTCTTCGGTATTTATTCTTTTGTTTCTCTTAACAACTGCTGTCTCATAGCTATACCCAAATTTTTTTAGAAGATCCTCTACCTTGAGATTTTCTTTATATCTCATAGTCTTTTTTCTATCTCCCTTTAAAATTTTTACTGTTATCATAAAATCGTAAGAATTTTTGGGAAAAAATTTAGCAATATTAGAGATATGCTGAATAGAGCCAGTACAGTACATATTGCATTTGAAATATTCGTGGAGAATCTCATATCTATAAATTCCTTCGCGATCTTTCCACCATCAAGAACGGGGGCTATGGGCAAAAGGTTCATGAGCCCAATGCCAATGTTTAGGGCAAAGATCCAGTAAAAAGAGAAATATATAGGGAGGAATAGATCACCGTACGTTGTTGTGAGGTATGTTTTTAAGTAAATACCTATATACCCTTTCCCCGGATCATCAGGGTTCTCTGTCAGTGTTATCTCCTTTTCTCCTTTATCAGTTCCCAAAACAATCGTTTTTCCGGGCTTAAACTCATCCATTATCTCAGAAAATTCTGACGGATTGTTGAACTCAATGCCATTAACACTGTGGACGATCATTCCCTTTTCGAGAATTCCTTCTGCGGGCATTCCTTCCTGTACCTCATTGACTACTATTCCATTCCCTACTATAAGAGAACTGCACGCCGTAATGAGCAGCAGAGCAGTAAGCCCGGTAATAAAATTTGCCATCGACCCTGCAGCATAAACCTTTATTCTCGACCATGATGAGGCTTTCTTCATCGCCTCCTCCTCCGGCTCGGTGAACGCAAGGGGTAACGCGATAAGAAGGCCCACTCCCACCGATTTTAA
>JAYEIH010000057.1:13504-15252 GCA_034659995.1 Methanobacteriota archaeon | reverse complement strand
GACGTAGGTCAGAGACCTACGTCGATCTGTGGCGCAGCATAGTATTTTGAGAAGAGAAGTTTGAGGGAGTTGTAGAAGAAAAAAAGTAGAGGAATGGATCATCAGAACGAATTATGCAACCAAGCATCTTACCGGTTCAAAAAATGGGCGACTGGGAACTGCAAACCTTTTTAAATATTATATCAATATATTTATAAGGTGATCTAATGGAGACAAAGAGAGTCATAATAGTAGGCGCATTGGGAATGGACTTCCATCTTTTTAACAGGAAGTTCAGAGACAACGAAGACTACGAAGTAGTGGCTTTTACCTACGCTGCAGAGCAAAACGTCGGTACAACTTCTGAAGGAGAACGAAGATATCCTCCAGAGCTTGCGGGAGAGATGTATCCCAAGGGGGTACCTATGTATCCGGAAACGATGTTAGAGGATCTGATCAAAAAACATGACGTTGATCTCGTGTACATTGCCTACTCCGATCTTTCTGCAAAGCATGTTGTCTACGTAGGGCAGAGAGCACAGTCTGCAGGAGCGGAGTATGTGCTTCCCAATCCGGATGACACAATGATAGAAGCTGATGTGCCCGTTACCGCTGTCTGCGCGGTGAGAACAGGCTGCGGTAAGAGCCAGGTTTCTATAAAAATGGTAGATACACTCAAGGAGAAGGGGCTGAAGGTCATCTCGATTAGAGAGCCAATGCCCTACGGCGATCTCACCAAACAGATCTCCATGAGATTTGCCAATAAGAAAGACCTTATCAAACATAACTGTACTGTGGAAGAGAGAGAGGAGTATGAGCAGTATATAGAAAAAGGGAATATAATCTACTCAGGTGTCGATTATGAGGCTATTTTAGAGGACGTTATGAAAGAGAACCCCGATGTGATCCACTTTGATGGGGGGAATAATGAGATCCCGTTCTACAAACCAGATCTATTTGTAACACTTGTCGATCCTCTCAGGGTGGGGCATGAGACAGAGTACTATCCAGGTCAAATAAACCTGCGGAGAGCGGATGTCGTCGTTGTGAACAAAGAAAATACGGCAAAAGAAGAGGATATCACAACTCTGGCAGACACTATTAATGAGATGAATCCCACTGCAGAGATAGTTCATTCAAACTCTGTTGTAGAGGTGGACGATCCTGACGTTGTGAGCGGAAAGAAGGTGCTTGTTGTTGATGATGGTCCAACACTTACTCACGGGGAAATGTCCTTTGGTGCGGGATATGTTGCCGCGCAGAAGTATAACGCTGAGGCTGTCGATCCTCGACCCTTCCTGAAGGGGGTAATGAAAGAGGTCTTCAAAGAGTTTCCGCATATTGAGGATGCACTTCCTGCAATGGGGTACAATGAAGAACAGCTTAAGGACTTTGAGGATACTGTGAATGGTGTGGAATGCGATGCCATCCTTTACGGCACACCGATGGATATGAAGCATCTCATAACTCTCGAGAAACCTTCGCAGCGGGCACGGTATAGGATTGAGGAGGTTACAGAAAAAGGACCGAGTCTGGATCAGATACTGGAGAGGTTCATCAAGAAGCACGGACTCTGAACGTAACCTTTATAAGTTATATCTATGTGTACAAAATAAAGGGCCCGTGGCTTAGACTGGTTAGAGCGCCTGGCTGATAACCAGGAGGTCCCGAGTTCAAATCTCGACGGGCCCACTCACGATGCTCGTGAACCCGTTGAGGATGTATCAATCCTGTGGGTTGATTCAGTTCTCGACGGGCCCATACTTTCT
>JAYEIH010000057.1:0-13404 GCA_034659995.1 Methanobacteriota archaeon | reverse complement strand
AACCATGGCCCGCTGAGGAAGGATCTTCACTACGTTCAGATCCATGTTCTCGACGGGCCCATACTTTCTAACCATGGCCCGCTGAGGAAGGATCTTCACTACGTTCAGATCCATGTTCTCGACGGGCCCATACTTTCTAACCATGGCCCGCTGAGGAAGGATCTTCACTACGTTCAGATCCATGTTCTCGACGGGCTCAACAGTAAGCTTTTTATGTACCAAGTTCTAAGGCGTTATATGTCCAAGATTGGTGACGAGGAGATCATTGAACTTCATAAAAAAGGGTTAACGGATAGGGAGATAGCTGAGGTTTTAGATGTTTCTCAGAGTTCTGTGAACTACCGGAGGAAGCGTCTCGGACTGGAAAATAACTATCATAAAAAAAAGAAGAAATTTGTGATGAATGAGTTTTTGAAGTTATATAATTTAGGATATACTGACAGGGAGATAGCTCATAGGATGGATCTGACTCCGCCGGCAATACATTACAGGAGAACAAAACTCGAGCTGAGGAGCAATAATGAGCTTCCCGATCTTACCGAGGTTTTTAACTTAAGTTCTCGAGGGTATACCTCTCAGCAGATAGCCAGAGAACTGAGGGTCTCTGTGGCAGTAGTAAGGACACAGTTGGAAAAGGCAGCAGTATAAAAAAATGTCCCGGAATGGGGGTAATAATGAAGAGGAGGATAGCAGTTTTCCTCGTGCTATGTTGTCTGATAGGTACTGGAGCAGCACAAGGAGATATCAGGATGAACGAGTTCCGCATAAAGGGCGGGGAGTGGGTAGAGTTCTACAACTCCAATTCTACAGCCTTTGATCTGAACGGCTGTTCTCTGACAATGAACGGGAACACCTTCGAGTTCACAGACGAAAGAGTACCTGCACATGGGTTCCGCGCAGTCGAAACCCATGCCCTTCTCGATAATAACGGTGGAACTCTTTTCCTGAGATGTAACGGCGCCATCATCGATCAGGTTTCGTACGGGTATGCGGGGTACGCCCCCGCACCGCCCTCCTATGATTCCTGTGCCTTTGTTGACGGGGACTGGAACCTTGATAGGACTCCTACCAGAGAAGAAGAAAACGATGTACCGTCGGTAGCCCTCGGCGACTCGATCCGCATCAATGAGTACTACGAGAAGAGCATTGAGTTCTATAACCCAGAAAATCACTCGATAGATACTGAAAACTTTTTTGTTTCGGACGGTGACAGAATATTCTACCTCTCAGGCATAATAGACCCTCGCGATGTCATAGCGATAGAAACGGATATCACTGTTCAGGATGTGGACGTTCTCTACCTCTTCAATGACTCGGGAGAGCTTATCGATATGGTCGGGTACTATGGTCACAATCTGCGCGAGAGCCTCCAGCGCATTCCCGATGGGAACCCGGTCTTTGGATACTCATGGGAGACCTCCGAGCTTTATGATACTTATGAGTCTCTGGGGTCGCTAAACGATTTTTTTATTATAAGCGAGGTCTCCGAAAACTTTATTGAGCTCTATACACCGATATCTCGAGAGATCTCCTTTTCTCTTACTCTGGAAACAAAAAGGGATTTCACCCGTTTTGTGGATGAGTTCCTGATAATATCCAATAATGATAACTCCTTTTTCGAGGAGTTTGGTTTCCATTCCGATATTGTGTTCAATGAAAGTTTTGATGAGATAGTACTGGAATATAAGGGAACAGAGGATCATCTCAGCTACGATCAGGGCACAGTGGCAAGGAAACCGATAACACCAACGACTGAGTTTATAGAAACAAAACCAACGCCCGGCGAGTACAACAGGATTTACGCGTTGGATCCGCCGCTTGTGCTTACAGAGATCATGTACAACCCAGCGCAGTCTGACTACTACTACGAGTGGATAGAGGTCTATAACCGCACTGATAATGCGTATGATCCAGCGGATCTGTACTTTGGCGATGATAGGGTTATTGGAGATCCGATTCCGTCGCATGAGCATGCGGTAATTGCGGATGAAAATACAAAGCTTTTTAATGCGATAGAGATACAAAATGCGCTCAAGGCAGATGGCAATCTTTCTCTGTCCAACTCCGGAGATTATATTGTCATTAAAGAAAATGAGATTATACTGGACGAGATGAGCTACGCTGGAGGTATAAAAGAAGGGTACTCACTGGTGAGGGTTAACGGGTCCTGGAGGAAGGGTATTTTTGGTGGAACACCAGGTTATGCGATACAACAGGAAGAGAAGAAAAAGTACGGGTTAGTAGTTTCCGTATTTGCTGAGAATAATAAACTGGAAAAAAAGGTTGCCCACAAAATCGAAGAAATGGAAGAAACACTCATCTCAGGGGAGGAGTTTCTCTCTATAAAAGATGAGTTTGAAAATATAACAGCTGGCTTTATAGGGAAAAACAGGAAATTAAAGGAGTTACAGAGGAGGTTAGATTCATTAACCATATACGAAAAGAACGTTCTTTTCTTGGAGAGTAAAAATCAGTATTACACAATGAATGAATCTTTAAAGAAGAGATTGAATGCAGAGGAGATAGAACTCTCTTCCTGCAGTACCTTCCCGAAGCTAAATAAATACGATGTTATCTTTCTCACCAATCCCGGAGAGGATTTTACGGCTGAGGAGATTCAAAGACTGGAGAGGTATATGGAAAATGGAGGCGTACTTGTTCTCTGCGGTACCTACCATACGTATCTCAATACCGATCTGAACAGAATTTCAGAGAAATATGGAACTAAATTCATTAAATCGAGCTTTCGTGATGATAAAAGCAATAGTGGGAAAAATTACTATGTGAGAGTAACAGAGCTTCCAAATCTCCTTCTTTATAAAAATATAGACGAACTAAACATTTCCGGCGGTGTGTTGGTACATGAGGGCTGCACTGCTCTTCTGAAGGGAAACGAAAGTTCCTATGCAGTTACAGAAAATGAGAGCATTGAAGAGTTTGCGGTGATAACACTGAAAGGAGTAGGAGACGGATGGCTCCTCTGCTCGGGGTCGTCTCAGATGTTTACCACAGGTATTTACTACGGCGACAATCTGCAGTTTACCGTTGACCTTATTAAGTATATGCTGCAAAAGAAGCATACGAAATAAGTCCATTTTATGTATTTTTTATTGGATTTAGTTCGTATTCATTGGTTTTAACGAGGGGTAAAAGAAACGTTTTTAAAGGCAAAAGAACTATATGTTGTATAGTGATGTTTACTATAGTACTATATGTTGTGGTAAAATGAAATGTTGTTACTGCTCCTACGGCGAAACGAAAGTTGTAGATACCAGGGAAAGTGAAAAAGGAAGCTTTGTTAGAAGAAGAAGGGAATGCATAAAATGTGGTAAAAGATTTACAACGTATGAGAGAGTAGAAAGGAGTTTTGTTGTAGTGAAACGGGACGGGAGAGAGGAACAGTACCAGAGGGACAAACTCGTTACAGGAATAAAACGGGCATGTGAGAAAAGATTGATCCCGGATGGAAGTATTGAAGGAGTAGCGGATGAACTGGAGAATGAGCTTCAGGAACTCGGAAGGAAAGAAATAAAAAGTGAAAAAATCGGAGTTATGGTTATGGAAAGATTGAAAAACTTGGACCCTGTAGCATATATGCGTTTTGCTTCTGTGTACAAGGATTTTGACGATTTAGATTCATTTAAAAAAGAAATTGAGAAATTGAGAGAGGAATAAAATGGCTAAGATAAAAAAAGTTGAGAAAAGAGATGGAAGAATAGTAGATTTTGATCAGGAGAGGATAACAGATGCTATTTTTAGTGCGGCACAATCTGTGGGAGGGAACGATAGAGGTCTTTCCAAAACTCTGTCTGGCAAAGTAGTTTGTCTTCTTGAGGAGCGGTTTCCTGAGGAGGTACCCCATGTTGAGGATGTGCAGGATGCCGTGGAGAAAATTTTAACAGAAAACGGCCATTACAGAACAACAAAAGCTTATATATTATACAGAGAGCAACGTAAGAAGATACGGGAGACAAAAAAGCTTTTAATGGATATTGAGGATACCATGGGTGGATATCTGAAACAGCAGGACTGGCGCGTCAATGAAAACAGCAATATAGACTACTCGTTTTCGGGCCTGCTCATGCACGTGGGAGGAAGTGTTATAGCAAATTACACACTCCATAATGTCTATCCTCCCGAGGTCGCCATGGCCCATGAGGATGGTGCCCTTCACATTCATGACCTTTCCATGGGCATTACAGGGTACTGTGCGGGATGGAGCATCCAGCAGCTTCTTCTCGAGGGATTCAACGGTGTACCCGGCAAAGTAGAAAGTGCTCCGCCCAAGCATATGGATACAGTTCTGGGGCAGATGATAAACTTCCTGGGGACCTTACAGAATGAGTGGGCGGGTGCAATGGCGTTTTCTTCCTTTGATACGTACCTTGCTCCTTATGTAAGAAATGATGAACTTGATTATAGACGGGTAAAACAGCGAATTCAGCAGTTTGTGTTCAATCTAAATGTTGCCTCTCGGTGGGGAGGTCAGACGCCCTTTACAAACCTCACACTGGACTGGACCGTTCCGGAAGATAAAGCAAATGAGGCCGTTCTTCTCGGCGGCAGGATGCAAGAAAACACATATGATGATTATCAGGACGAGATGGATATGGTCAACAAGGCGTTTCTTGAGGTTATGTACGAAGGAGATAATAAGGGAAGAGTATTTACATTCCCCATACCAACCTATAATATAACTCATGATTTTGACTGGAACTCAAAAAATGCCGACTATCTCTTTGAAACAACTGCAAAGTACGGTCTTCCATATTTCCAGAACTTTATTAACTCGGATCTAAATCCAAGCGATGTCCGTTCAATGTGCTGCAGACTGCAGATGGACATGAGAGAACTGAGAAATAAGACGGGGGGTCTGTTCGGTTCCGGCGAGTCCACGGGAAGCGTGGGCGTGGTCACACTGAACCTTCCGAGAATAGGATACATGGCAAAAAATGAGTACGAGTTCTTTGCTAAGCTGGGGAGTTTGATGGACCTGGCTAAGGAATCGTTGGAGGTAAAAAGACAGGCCGTATCTTCCAATATTGAGAATGGGCTGTTACCGTATACAAAGCGGTACCTCGGTAACCTCGATCATCATTTCTCAACCATAGGTTTGGTGGGCATGAACGAAGCGCTGCGGAACTTTATGGGTGTCAGCATTGTTTCTGAGGGGGGGAGGAATTTTGCTCTGAAGGTGCTGGATTTCATGAGAAAAAAACTGAAGGAATATCAGGAGGAAACAGGGAATATTTACAATCTCGAGGCCACACCTGCCGAAGGCACATCCTACAGGCTCGCTAAGATAGATAAGGAAAAATTTCCCGATATAGTTACTGCAGGGGTAGAAGAACCCTACTATACAAACTCCACGCAACTTCCGGTTGATTACACAGATGACATATTTGAGGGATTGGAGCTACAGGAAGAGCTTCAGAGGAAATATACTGGAGGAACGGTCTTCCATGGGTTTGTTGGGGAACGGATAACCTCAGGCGAGAGCACCAGAAAGCTCGTAAGACGGATAGCGCATAACTTTAGAATACCTTACTTTACGGTCTCGCCAACCTTTAGCGTGTGCCCGGAACATGGCTACATCTCAGGGGAGGAACCCACATGTCCAGAGTGCAATAAAGAGACAGAGGTATATTCTCGTGTTGTTGGCTATCTCAGACCTGTGAAGAACTGGAACAAGGGTAAAAAAGAGGAATTTAAAGAAAGAAAAGAGTTTGATGAAACTAAAGCCTTCGATGAAAAAAATTTAGACTATACGGTAAAGGCAGCAACATGAAAATAGTATCCGTACAGAAGACCTCGCTTATAGATTATCCTGATAATATTTCCTCTATCCTTTTTTTATCCGGATGTAACTTTCGGTGTCCATACTGTCATAACAGAGACCTTGTGCTGGACACCCTTCAAGGATTGGATGAAGAAGAGGTGGTAGAGGAGCTTCGCTCAAGAAAAGAGTATATTGATGCCGCTGTCATTACCGGTGGAGAGCCTACAATGCACCAGGGCCTTCCTGAGCTCATTGAAAGCATACGAAATATCCCGCTGTTGGTAAAGCTCGATACCAATGGGAGTCATCCTTCCATGCTCAAATCTATGCTGGAGAAGGAGCTTCTTGACTATGTAGCCATGGATATCAAGGCGGATCTGGCGACATACTCAAAGGCTGCAGGTGTTACGGTGGATACCGCAGCGATAGAGAGATCAATAGATCTTCTGCGAAACTCCGGCATCGAGTACGAGTTCCGAACAACGGTAGTGCCCCAATTTTACAATGAAACAATCGCGGAGAACATAGGAAAACTCATTGAAGGTGGAAGCAAGTACTACCTTCAGGAGTTCGTTCCAAAAAATACGCTGGATCCGACATTTGAGGAGGTAGAACCGTACTTGCCCAGTACTTTCGAGAAATTTGCGAAAATTTTAAGACCTTATATACAAACAGAGGTACGATGAAAAAAGAGGGGTATTTATGAGAAAGATAAGGAGTCTGGAAAAGAAAGGGGATGCATTTTGTCGTCCTGTAGCCACATACTCCGTCGTTGCCCGCGATCCTGAAACGGGAGAGTGTGGTGTAGCCGTTCAGTCCCACTGGTTTTCTGTAGGAACTGTGGTGCCGTGGACCGAGGCGGGTGTCGGTGCTGTGGCAACTCAGTCGTTTGTGGAGCCATCCTACGGTCCGTTGGGACTCACACTTATGCGCACAGGGAAATCAGCACAGGAAGCATTGAAAGCCTTACTTGCAGCAGATCCGCAAAAAGAGACACGACAGGTTGCAATGATAGATATTTCAGGAGATATAGCGGTTCACACCGGCTCCCGATGTGTTGAGGCGGCGGGTCACACTAAAGGAGAGAATTTTTCTGTGCAGGCCAATATGATGAGTACTGACAGAGTCTGGCCTGCGATGAAAAATGCCTTTGAAAAGAGTAATGGCGATCTTGCCGATCATCTTATGGTCACGCTTGAAGCCGCACAAAGGGCAGGAGGCGATGCGAGGGGAAAGCAGTCCGCAGCTCTTCTCGTTGTTCATGGAGAGTCGACGGGAAAGCCGTGGCTGGATCGACGGTTCGATCTGCGGATTGAGGATCATCCCGATCCCCTCCCTGAGCTGCGGCGGCTGCTCCGTCTCTCGCGTGCCTATGAACACGCTGGCAAAGGTGATGATCTTGCGGCAGAGGAAAGAATCTCTGAAGCCAGGAAAGAGTATTCGACGGCAGCGGAACTTGCTCCCGAGATCGTGGAGCTTTCTTTCTGGCAGGCGGTCTCGCTTGCTGCGGCAGGCAATCTGGAGAAAGCAAAACCAATTTTTGCCGAGGTCTTTAAAAAGGAGCCGAGATGGCGCGAGTTTGTGTCACGGCTGCCCAAGGCCAGGTTACTACCCGAGGATCCCGAGATGATAGATACGATCACAACGATGGGGAAGGAGAGGTAGTTCCAATAGGGCGTCTTGAGATTCGCGAGCTTTTACAGCCCCCAGAAAAAGCGTATACCAAAAACTGTAAGAATCGAGAGCAGGAGTTGCAGGGATGCACCGATCTGGAAGTAATCCGAAAACTTATACCCACCAGGACCGTAAACAAAGAAGTTCGTCTGGTAACCTATGGGGGGTCATGAGGTAAAACACTATCTTCTCGTTCTTTTGAACAGTTTAAATATCTCAAATGTCGCGAGATACAAACCCGCGGCCGCCAACACCTGCAGCCAGTCCCTCAGGCCAATGCCGGCAAACTCGAGAAAATCACTTATATAAGGCCCATAGATCCCAATGAAGATCATACAAATGGAAAATACAATGGACCTATTAGTATCTTATTGCTGGAGAAGTTGCGGTTGAATAACGAGGTATATGTATACCTTCGAGACATAATATTTACAAACTGACAGTAGGCAATGGTGAGGTAGGCTATCGTTGTGGCCTTGACGTAAGGGAGGATATCGGTAGTATCCACGGTGAGGGTTATTCCCTCCCTGAACATATAGAGACCAAAGTTACCGAAGGCGAGAGCACCGATGAGAACTCCAAGAAATATAATCTCTGTCCCTGTGCAGGTAGTGATGATATGCTCATTCTGACTCCGCGGCGGTGAGGTCATCATTGCCTTTGAGGGCGGATCGAATGTCAGGAAGGTTAACGGCAGGATCTCGGCGAGAAGGTCAATGGCCAGTATCTGAACAACAAGGATAGGAAGAGCCCAGTTCCAGAGGGCAACACCCACCAGCCCCAGCAGTACCACGGCGAGTTCTGCACTATTTGTGGTCATTGATGCCAGGACAGTTTTTTTAAGGTTGGTATAGATCGTTCTTCCTTCCCTTACCGCGTGCACGAGGGTGGGAAAACTATCATCGAGCAGTACCAACTCTGAGGCTTCTTTGGCGACATCCGTACCCTTCTCCCCCATGGCAAGCCTATATGCGCCCTTTTTAGAGCGGGTGCGTCATTGACCCCATCCCCTGTGACGGCAACTACCTCCCCCTGTCGTTCCAACAGTTTTACGATCCGAAGTTTGTCCTGAGGATCAACCCGGGAAAATATTAGCGATCCCTGGGTCTCCATGATCTTCGTAAGGTCAGTATCACTCATCTTCTTGAGTTCCTGCCCCGTGATAACCTGAGGATCCTTGCCATCCCCCGATAACCCTATCTCCCTGCCCACGGCCTGAGCAGTTACCGCGTGATCACCGGTCATAATGAATGTTCGGATGTGAGCCTTATGAGTGGCCTCTATCGCTTCTTTTACCCCTTCCTTCGGAGGGTCTATCATGGCCACCAATCCCAGGAATATGACGTCTTTTTCAACTTCCTCCTTTGTATAATCCTTTCCAGTCTCCTCCAAGGGCCTATAAGCCATTGCCAGTACGCGCATGGCTTTTTTGGAGTATTTTTCATTAATCTCTCTGATTCTTTTTTTATCTTTTTCTTTTATAGGCGCAGCTCCTCCATCTTTGTAGATATACTTACTGATAGACAAAATGCTGTTAGTTGCGCCTTTCATTGCCAGGACCGTTTTTCCCTTGGTTTCCCCCTCGAATGCCTTTGAAATATCCTCATCCGCATATTCTTCTTTAATATCTCTGACCGAACTCATTCTTTTTCTCTCAGAATCAAATGGGAACTCAATCAACTCCAGATTCTCCTCGTCCTCCTTTGGGGATCGTGTCCCGAGTTTCGTGGACATAGTCACCAGAGCCGCCTCGGTAGGATCTCCTACGGGATGCCAGCTCTCGTGTTTCTCATCGGGTTTATGTATCTCCGCATTGGATGCCATGGTGGCAGCATCCATCAGTATTTCTATCTCATCTATCTGTTCTTGGCCGAGCGGCTTACCATTTTCATCAAGTATCTCCCCCTCCGGATTGTACCCTATTCCAGTCAGTTTGTAGTTATTCCCATTGAACCACACATTTTTTACGGTCATTTCATTTTTTGTGAGGGTTCCCGTTTTATCGGTACATATCACCGTAGTGCATCCCAGCGTCTCAACGGAGGAAAGATTTTTTACTACAGCCTTTTTATTGGCCAACCTGTTACTGCCAGTTGAGAGTGCGACACTAACCTGGGCTGGCAATGCCTGGGGAACTGCTGCAACGGCGATTCCGAGGGCATAGACCGCACTGAGATAAAGGGTGAAGCCCTGCCACACAGCGACAAAGAAAAGACAGACGCTGATTATTATGACTACCATGGTCAGCTGATTCGCCAGCACCCCAAGCTCCTTCTGCAAAGGTGATTGTATATCTCCTGTTTCCTTGGTCATATTGGCAATTTTTCCCATCTCTGTGTCCATCGCCGTGGCTACCACAAGGCCTCTGGCATTTCCAGACGCCACGGTGGTACCTACATACGCCATATTATCCCTATCAGCCAGTGTACACTCTTCTGGGATGGCATTGCTGTGTTTTTCCTGAGGCATAGACTCGCCGGTGAGAGAAAAATCGTTTGTTCTCATATTAAATGATTCAATTATCCTGATATCTGCTGCAATTTTATCCCCTTCTTCTATCCGGATGATATCTCCCGGCACGAGTTCCTCCTGATCTATCTCCTTAAGCGCTCCATCCTGCATTACTCTGGCAGGAGATTTTATCATATCTTTCAGTTTATCAATTATCATCTCCGCCTTATACTCCTGAACAAACCCAATGACAGCGTTAATAACAACAATAACAAACATGATACCTCCAACACGATAGTCGCCTATCGCTACAGAGATAGCCCCGGCAACTACTAGTACCATCACAAGCAAATCTCTGAACTGTGATAACAACATCATCCATTTTGGAGTCTTGATCTCCGCCTTCAGCTCATTTTTGCCGTGCTTCTCGAGCCGTCTGTTGGCTTCATCACGAGGAAGTCCCTTTTCAGTTGTGCCAAAATGTTCCAATGCTTCCTCAACGGTCATTTTATAAAATTCCTTTTCGTTTGCAGACACCATCTAATCGTCTCCTTCTTCAACTCATGTTATCCAAGGAGTATAAAAAGATTTAGCTGTGAGACTGGCTGCACAGTTCAGCGCGTGCCCCACCTCCAGGTGTTTCTTCTCATGCATGATTCACCTTGCACTTCAAGAACGGTGTATTTTTTCATCGATTATACACGCTATAGTATAGTGTGAAGGTGACCTCACCATGATGATTGAAAGTATGTCTCTATCATTATTATTTTTTTATTATTTTTATCGTTGCTCCTATCACCACAAGTATGGCTGCAACAAGTAATATCGGCACAATGGGAGATGTACCCTCGGAGGTGTCTGGGGCGCTACTGGGCGCTTTACTGGTGGTCTGTACAGAAGTGGGTGGAGTTGTCGTTGGTGCGGCCGTAGTTACCGGTGTTGTACTCGGAGGTTCGGTTTCTGGAGTCTCACATTTCGCTATCCACTCATCGCATTCTCCTTTCATCTCGATACTCTCAAACAGTAATCGTGCTTCTTCAAACTCTGCCCTCGCCTTTTCCAGTTCCTCTGAGTCGTAATATGATATACCCGCGTCCAGTTTCAAATATGCTCTGCAGTTATTGATCTTTCCAAGGCATATTTGAGCATTTTTCTTATCGAAATACTCCAGATACTGTTTTTTGGCCTTGTCATATTTCTCCATGGCTTCTTCATATCTTTGTTTGCCGTAAAGAGTCTCTGCCTGGTTAAAAAATTGGAGAGCCTCATTTCTGACAGTGATAGAAACGTAGAAAGGACCTTCAGGGTAAAAAGGGGTGCATCCTCCTGAGCACGTGCCCTCGTCTCCAGAGATAATGATCGGCAGATCAAAGCTCAGATTCCCCACATTGGAACTTATTTTTATCGCTATCTTACCATTAACTGTCTCGTCATCGGATATTTCATCCCAGGAAGGCTCGGAAACAATGGTGAAGTATTCTATATGCTCCACAAGACCAATATCTACGGAGGCAGTGCAGTTCTTCAGTACCGTTCCTGAGACATTCTTCAGTTCCAGAGCTATCTCTACCGTCTCGTAGGGCTCCGCACTGACCCTATCGGTATACGAAAGATCCACTACACCATCCGCAGAGACCATGCTGAGTACCAGAAATGCCGTAAGGAACGCTAATTTTTTCATGGTCTTTCTCTTTTATAAGGCTTAAAAAGGTTTTGCTACTACACAAGGAAAAAGGTCATTACTCCTATGAGGACTACCAGTGTCGTACAAAGAACCAATGTCTTCCTAATCACATCACCCTCAATGCCTATCTCATCTATCACTGCAGCAGCATTGACTATCTTTGCAGGTGTAATTCCCGAGGCAATCCCACCTGCGGCGGAATGGGCTGCCATGATCTGAAGGTAGCTTTCTTTTCCCGCCCCCAGGATCTCCTTTGAAGCGATATGCTGAATTCGTGCAAACATCACATTGCTCGGTGTCTCTGAGCCTGCAACGATCGCACCGAAGAGTCCGAGAAGCGGTGCCAGTAAGGCATACACAGGACCCGTCCTTGAGAGTTGCTCCCCTATCGCATGGTTCATATTGTTCGTGGGATCGGGAAGGACAACTGCTCCACTGACAATGGTATGGCCACTCCAGTCCATCACAAATGCGATTGCAAAGAATATTGATGCGGCGATCACAGGCTTGTAGCTTCTGGCTAACCATGTCCTGATGATCTCCTCAGCCTGCTTCTTTGAGGGTTTCAGGATGGGAATCGAGATCAGCGTAGATATCAGCATCCAGAAGTACGCCTTGGATAGTACCTGGAGGTTAACGCTTCTATCCGCCAGTACATGAACTATTGTCGATGTTGTCAGGAACTCGTAGGGGCCAATATGTTTAAAGACGGCGAGGCTCACAATCAGGCAGAATCCCACCAGCGTGATCCATGGATATAACGCTTTCCACAGGGGGAGAGAAGAGTGGTACTCCTTTCTTTCTATCTTCCCAGACCGATATTTCTTATAGAGTATCAGTGCAAGAACGACGGCAAGACCACCAAATATACCGGGGATCATGGGACCCATAAGTTTTGCGAAAAACGCCGTGGTAACCGCAAGGACAACTCCAGAGATGATCGCATAGGGCAGGCCTTTCTTCACCATCTCCCACTTACCAACGAGATACAGCATTCCAATCGCCAATCCAGTGGAAATAACAGGGAGATAGATGGAAACTTTTAGCCCAAGAGTATAGGCAACATCCGTTGCAACTGTGTCAGTGAGAATGGAGTTAGAGATGTACTCCGCGGGTAGAGTAATGGGAATTCCCAGAAGTGCGAAGGAGGTAAGAGGGTTATAGCCCAAACAAGGGAGAGCGATAGATAGTAAGGGCGAAAATCCAAGACCCATCATTATTGGCGGCAGCATTGAGACAGGAGTAGCCCCTATACCCACTAAAAAGGACCCGAATCCAATATTCAGCAGCATTATTAACTCTGGTTTCTCAAAGTCATACCTCTTTATCTCGCCCGTGATTCTCTCCAAGGCGCCCAGTTTACCCATGAAAACTATCTGAAAAATCGAGAATAGCACAACCATAGAGATCCCAAGAGATTTAAGGAGCCCATAGACAGAAGCGCCGGCTACGACCTTTAAGGGTGTTTCGAAAAACAACATCGCCAGAAGACTGCATAAAAGCCATCCAAGTATTCCCATTGTCGTTCCGCCCTTTTTAAACACGACAAGGCCAACAAAGATAAACACTATCGGTATAATCGCTACAATTGCTGATATCATACCATCTACAGATTAAACGTCTTTAAAAAGATTACGGTAAAGGATTTTAAGAACATGAGCAGACTGACATTAACTTTATAAACTTCTAAGATAAAACATGACATAGATGGACAAGAAATTTTTAATAGTGGTAATAATAGGTTTGGTAATAATTGTATTTCAAAAGAGGATAGAAGAGTACGCTGCGACACTGAATGAGGTGCAGAAGCTGATGG
>JAYEIH010000056.1:0-15335 GCA_034659995.1 Methanobacteriota archaeon | reverse complement strand
CACCGGTGATTTTCCTTCTTTCATTCGCCACAGAAACTGCGAGACGAGGTTCGCATACTCTCCTTTTGCATCTTCCTTAGGACCGTAGACAGAGAAAAACCGCATTCCGATCGTTTTCGTTCCATACCAGTCATAATGGAGATCTGCGAGCCTTTCCATAGCGTACCGAGCTTCGGTGTAGTAATCCTTTACATGAATGGGCATATCCTCTCTCCATGGCGTGGAATTTCCGTTGTATATGGAAGAAGTGGATGCCCAGACCATCTTCACATCTTTTTTCCCTGCCATTTTCAGCATATTTAAGAACTCATTTACCGCTTTCCCCAATAGGGAGGGATCCTCTCTGTACATCGGAGAGGAGGAGTAGATCCCCAGGTGGAATATTCCGTCTATTGCACCAATTTCATTCTGTTTTATATCTCCACAGTTCTTGCCAATAAGCTCAATTTTGTTATCGAACTCTTGTAGATTCTTAAGAGAACCCGTATGGAGATTATCGACTACTGTAACATTATGCCCTTCCGTAAGGAGAAGTTCAACGAGATTGCTTCCGATGAATCCCGCTCCGCCTGTTACTAAAAACCTCATTTGATCACCTCTTCTTGTTTTATCTTCTTATTTTTTATATCTTTATGAACTTGCGCATTCTCACCGACGATAGAGTTTTCAACCGCGGCATTTACTACCTCCGCATTATCCGCTATTATAGAGTTGGCGATCATGGCGTTTTCTATACGCACATTGTTAAAAACAACGGAGTTTTTTACGGTAGAACTGCGGGTTGTAACACCTTCTCCTGCCACATATTCGGACTCCGCCAGCTCTAAGTTTGTGCGGATATAGTTTTCCGGCGTGCCAGTATCCAGCCAGGAATTCTTAAGGGGGTATCCGCAGAGCTTTCCCTCAGCGACGAGTTGGGGGAATATCTCTCGTTCCATGGAAACCTTTTTGTCTTTTTCAACATACTCAAGAAGCTCAGGATCTATCACGTATAAACCGGCATTTATCAACTGATGCGATGTATCCTTCGGTTTTTCTCTGAACTCTACGATTTTTCTTTTTTCACATCTGACAACACCATATGAGGAAGGATCCTCCATGGCATGGAGGGCCATCGTGGCCAGAGCCTCTGTTTCTCTGTGGAAGATCATCAGTTTTTCCACATTCGCCGATGTAATGATATCGCCGTTCAGAACTATGAATGGATCATCAAAAAACTCTTCTGCATATTTTATTGCCCCTGCAGTACCTAAAAACTCTTTTTCTTTATTAATAATGACGTTTTTGTAGTCGTTATCGTGGATATATCTTCCTATTTTTTCTGTGAGGTGATTGGTGGCTAGAATTACCTTATCACAGTCCTTTAAAAGATCAAGCTGGTAGTTCAGGATCGGGATATTGTTCACAGGCAATAAGATCTTTGGTACGGTATAGGTCAGCGGCCGCATACGTGTCCCCTTCCCGCCGCAGAGTATCAGGCCTTTCATGCTATCCTCGCGAGTAGTAATCTTTTATGCGGATTGTATCATTGAGATGTGGGGTGGAAACCTCATGAATGATGGTATTTTCGAGCGCAACAATGGAATGAAGAACATTGGGTTTTATTCTGAGAGTGTCATTTACCGTAAAGTGTTTTTTCTCGTTCTCAAACTGAATATAGCCTCGTCCACGGACGATATACATTGTCTCATCCTTCTGATCGTGCCTATGTAGCGATGTTCGGTACCCCTCTCGCAGGTAGAGTTCCTTTGTTAGATACTCCTCTGTATTAATGAGGATCTTTTCGTAGCCCCAGGGTTTATCTTTTTTGCTTCTGTATTCTTTTCGTATCTCTTTTACATCTTTTATGGTATCCACGGCCCTCCAAAACACATTCTCTTTGTAATAACCAACCTTTCCCCTTTTTACCAGCTCTGGAAAGACGGCACTTCCAATATTTCCCTTTTTATACATCTCAGGGGGTGCGAAGATCTTTTTGAAGAAGTATATTCCTGCATTGATACTGTGTTCCAGCAAGGGTTTTTCCTTAAAGCTGGTTATTTTTTCCGCATCCGTTTCCACAACTCCATACGGACTGGGAAGCCGGGTAATAAAAATGGTGACTGGGAACTTTGTTTGTTGAGAGGATAGGATAAATTTTTTTAAGTTTATATCGGTGACAATATCACCATTTCTTACCACCATATCATGGTCACAGTCCTTTAAAACTCTTTTTATTGCTTTCAATGTCCCCTCTGGTTTTTCCTCCTCAATATAGCTGATTTTTACTCCTTTATATTCTTTTTTATATCTCTCCTTTATCTGGTTACCGAGGTAGGAAATAACTAGGGTCACATCGGTAATCCCCGCATTCCTGAAATCAATGAGCTGTTTATCTACAATTGTATAGTTGTCCTTTATCTCAATCAATGCCATGGGTATATCATCCGTTAGAGGTTTTAGTGCCGCTCCATATCCTCCACACAGAATAACTCCTTTTGTGTTTTTCATATTACTCACCTATCAAGTTTTCCACCGCCTCGAGTACCCCCTTGCCATATGATTGTTCTGCAATAAACCCTCTTCTTTTTTTTACAAGGCTCTTTATCTCTGTATGGGCATTTGAAACGGTAACCGGGAACTCTACTTCCTTCAGCATCTCATAATCGTTCATGCCGTCACCGAATGCCACTGTTTTTTTGACCTTTATATAATTCTTTTTTTCAAGATACCGGAGTGCATAGGCCTTGCTCAGCCCCTTTGGGATCACATCCACGGCATCCTTATGAGGAATGGTATACAGATGAAGGCCTTCCTTTTCTATCATCTCTTTGAGCCAACCTTCAAGAGACGGGATCACATTTGCATTCTTAGGGAAAAGGGTGAATATGGTAGTTTTTGGTTCTTCCCACAGTACGCTTCCGTCGTAGATGAGCGCGGGATACTCAGTATGGAATGCTTCTCTGATATGCTCAACATCTTCCCTGTGGTCCGGGTACAGATGGGATCTCCTTTCTTTTGGGAAGAGGATGTGTCCGCCGTTCTCGCCCACAACGATAGTACTTTCCTTTAAAAGACCGGAAAATCGTAGTCCTCCTGTTGTGTACCAGGGATGTTTTCCGGAGGCATAGAAGACATTAATACCCTTATTTTCAAGCATATGTATCGCTTGGATACTGTGCGGCGACAGATTTTTATCCTCCTTGCACATGACGCCATCGACGTCAAACACTGCATACTCATATTTCATTTTGTACACCTTTGTCGACACTGCAGGAATGAACAAAGGATGAACACTCCTGTAAACTCTCAGCAACTTTCTTTTTATCCCTTTTGGTTCTGCATAGCGCGGCAATACAGCCGCCGCACCCAGCTCCGGTAACTTTTGCAGCTGCAGCTCCGTTTTCCAGTGCAGTTTCTATTAATTCTTCATTTTCTTTGCCGGATCTGTTGAACTCTCTGATTATTTCCTGATTTTCGTCCACAATCCCTATCAGGAGATCGAGATCGTCTCTTATGAGGGTATTTCTTGCCTTTCTTGTCAATTTATCCAGTTTTTTAATGAGTGTTACTACTTTTCCATTTCCTTCTTTATATTTGGCATAGAGTTTTTCGTTTGAGAGGTCTGAGGAGTGTTTTACGCCGGTATGTGCTACTACAAGCTGGAGATCCGTATACTCCGTGAGATTTTCTACTACGGCAAAGGGCTCCTGATCTATTTCCAGATTGTTCTTGTTCTTGAAGTCCATGAAGAGGGTACCGCCAAAGGCTGCGGCGTACCAGTCCTGATATCCGTTTCTCATTTCCATTTCGAGACTCTCACACCGCTGTGCGTGTTCAGCTATCTGATAGGTATTTAATCCGAGTTCGAATCGTTTATTCAGAGCTGCTATGGCGGCAACGGTAATCGATGCCGAACCGCCGAGACCCGAGGAAGGGGGTACGGATGTATCAACTGTTATCATAAAGTTCTCCTTCAGCAGATCAAACCGCTGAATTATTGATTTGATAATATCTGTTTTCGTTCCAAAGGTTATTTCCCGCGAGATTTTTTCCTCTGTATCTCCTATCTTTATAGAGATACCATTAGAGTACTCATCAATAGTCACCCTTGCTCGCAGATCTATTGCCGTGGACAGTGTGGAGAACCCGAACATATCAGCGGCCCCTCCGGAGAGATCCACACGGGCAGGTGCCGAGAATGATACTTTCGTGTCCATGTATTATATCACCTACATGTTCTTTGAAGGTATTCCTTTAAATTTTTTGCCCTTCAAAAGAAATATGGCTATTCGTACCGCACAGTTTCTTATAGACATCTTCTTTTAATTTACTATGGTGGATTATCGACAAATCCTTTCGATTATACTCATATCCTTGCTATACCCACATCCTACGAAGGACCGCTGCTTCTTTATATTAACGAACAGCATGCTGTTAGGCTTCTGGACGCTCTGGGATTAGCAGTTGCCATACCGAGCTGGCTTTATCTTAATCTTGGGATAGTTCGGTGGTGGAAAGAAAAGTAGAGCTCCGGAGGATAAATTATTTATGGTTACTCTCGATTACCGTATTACAGATGAGAGGATATGATGGCTTCACAAGAAATGTATGTTGTATTGATTGGCGATATGAAAGCTTCGCGGAAGATGGAGGATCGAGCAAAGGTGCAGAAGCGACTAAAAAATGCGCTCTTGGCGATTAATACGGAATTTCGGGATACAATAGTTGCAAACTTTGTGGTACTGCGCGGAGATAGTTTTCAGGGAATTGTTTCCTCCCCCGTAAATCTATGCGATATTTATTATACTCTTTTTGAACATATCAACTCTAAATTCTACTTAGGAGTTGGAATCGGAGTCATATCCACAAAAATAAGTGATAACATCGGAGAGATGGATGGCAAATCGTTTCACAATGCCATAGAGGCTCTGGAAAATGTAAAAAAACAAAACTTATGGATCGAGTTTAAAGCCGGATGGGAAACGGATGGAATTATTACGTGGCTGTTAAACTTTGCATTAGATGCAATGTGGAACTGGACCAAAAGACAGAAAGAAGTTGTAACTCATTATAAAAGAATGAAGACTGAAAAGAATAAGATTACGCTAAGGGAAGTGGCAAAAGACATAGGGATAACAAAACAGACCGTTTCTGATATATTAAAAAGGAGCAGGTACGGAATGGTAGAAAACGCAGAGAATAGTTTCATGGGATATGTAAGCCAAAAATGGCTGACAATAGAATGTAAGCCAAAAACAATTGACAAATGAGACAGGCCAAAGGCCTGTTTTGTCATGTCACAAATCGAAGATTTGTAACATCAAAGAGGAAGATAAAATGAATAGTTCATTTGTAGCTCTGACAATACTTGCTGTGTATCTCATCGTTATTATTGGTGGTGGGTACCTAATTCGGTGGGCACTGAAAAGATACAAAAGAGAGATACAGCTCAGCGGACTCAAAGACGCAGGATTGGTTATAGGAATGATTGAGAGGGTTCTTGTTCTCACATTCGTACTGGTAGGTGAGTACACGGCGATTACGATTATTTTTGCTGCTAAATCCATCGCACGATTCAACGATCTGAAAAATAGAAAAATGTCTGAGTACTACTTAATTGGCACGTTTTTGAGCATAGCATTTGCTATGATTGTGGGTATCATCGCCAAGTTTCTGATTGAAGAAGGAATATAAGAAATTACAACGTAGTTACAGCTTGTTTTACCTGGATTAGTGTGAAGCTCTCTAATAGAGTTATCGACGAGTAGCGAGAAATAGTTCCCAAAACTTTATAAACAGACAGAGAGTACACCACTCTCATGAAGCTTATCCTGGCAGAGAAACCAAATGTTGCAAAAAAAATAGCCAGATCCCTAGGAAAACCCAAGCGGAAAAAAAAGGGGAGGGTTAGTTATTATACCATAGAAGATAGAGATATCGTTGTAGCCTCTGCCGTAGGTCATCTTTACTCCCTCAGGCAGACACGGCCTGTGGATGCGTATCCCTTTTTTGAGTACGATTGGACACCCGTTTATCAGTATAATAAGAGTTCGGCCTATGTCAAACCCTATGAAACGGTCTTAAAGAATCTGGCCAAAGACTGTGATGAGTTCGTTAATGCATGCGATTATGATATAGAAGGGAGTGTAATTGGATTTAATGCTCTGCGATTTGCCTGTGGTGTAGCCCTCAATGATATGAAGAGAATGAAGTTTTCCACGCTTACCAAAGACGATATTTTGGAAGCGTTCGAGGATATTAAGCCTCCCAATTTTTCTATGATTGAGTCCGGATTAACGAGGCATGAACTGGACTGGATATGGGGCATAAGCACTTCAAAGGCACTTTCCACCTCTGCAAAGAGGGTGCTGGGACGGTTTATCATGCTTTCTGCCGGCAGAGTTCAGACCCCAACACTCTATTTTCTTGTTCAGCGAGAAAAGAAGATTAACGCCTTTATCCCGGAAACGTACTATGAGCTCTTTATTCATTTTAAAAAAGATGGCATAAAAGTAGAGGCAAAGCTCCCCGGAAGGTTAAAGAGCAAAGAGAAAGCTGCAAAGATAAAAAAAGAGTGTGAAGGGAAAAAAGGGAATGTAGATAAGATAAAAAGGAGAAAAAAAAGTGTAAGCCCCCCTATCCCTATGCATTTGGGAATTTTACAATCCGAATGTTATAAAAACTTTAAATTTACTCCAAAAAGGACACAAAAGATAGCACAGTCACTGTATGAGTCCGGATTGATATCATACCCACGAACATCCTCACAAAAGCTCCCTAAGAGCATCGATTTTAGAGGAATACTCGCCAGATTAAAAAGTTCATACCCACTGGCAGATGAGGTTCTCAAGAATACCAACCTTATTCCCATTCAGGGAAAAAAGGAAGATCCTGCCCACCCCGCCATTCATCCCACAGGAGAAATAAAGAGGATGTCCAAAACAGAAAAAAAGGTCTACGATCTTATAGTTCATAGATTTTTCTCACATTTTGCCCCGAAAGCTGTCAAAGAGAGTATCAGAGCAGAGATAAAGGTAGATGACCATATATTTCTTGCAAGAGGGAGAAGGACACTAAAGAAGGGATGGCTCAGATACTATGGGATGTATACTAAGAGTAAAACGAAGCTGCTTCCTAATCTAAAGGAAAATGAAACCATAGCTATTGACAAGGTACCATTAGAAGAAAAGGAAACAAAGCCCCCGCCAAGGTATAATCCTGCCTCCGTGGTAAAAAATATGGAAAAATTGGGTATAGGTACTAAAGCAACAAGGGCAGCAACAATTGATAAACTTTACAACAGAAATTACATAAAGGAAGGCAGAATAAGGGTTACTAAGCTTGGAGAAAAGATAATCGATTCACTGGAGAAGCACTGTCAGGAAATCGTCTCCGTTGAGCTCACAAGGCATTTTGAAGGGGAGATGAAGAAGGTTTATGAAGGAGAAGCTGAGAGGCGAGATGTAATAAGAGAAGCAAAAAAGAAGCTGACGAAGATTTTTAAGGGATTTAAGAATGAAGAAGAGACAATCGGAGAAGAAATAGTAGAGGCGTACAAAACAACCCAGATAAATAAAAATTACATAGGAGAATGCCCAAAATGCGGTGGAGATCTCAAGATAGTCCGATCGAAAAAGACGGGAAAGAGGTTTGCCGGGTGTTCGAACTACCCTGAGTGTAAAAATTCCACACCACTGCCGCAAAGAGGGACCATTACCAGGACAGGAAAGGTCTGTGAATGCGGATATCCTATTGTACGAATAGGGCGGTGGAGATTCTGTATCAACCCAAACTGTCCAAAAAAGAAGAATAAAAAAGGGTAAAACTTAATTTTTATAGGGAAATCTCCTAATATCCCCACATTCCAGGCAAGTTATAACAATTTTTTTGTTTCGCAGTCTTATCCTCACATTTGCCCCGGGTTTGAGAAATCTATGGCAGTTCTTACAGTACCACTTCTTCCATTTTTTCGGAACCTTCACCCTGCACCGCAGACTTATGCTCCGTGCTATCCGGGTGTACCGATTAGCCCGTTTCGGATGTTCATCAAAGACTTTTTCCGCTTCGTTGAACAGTCTACTGATACTTTTCCGGGCTCTTCTCCGGATAGCTCGCTTATTCCTCATGTGTAAAGAAAGCTATTTAAAGAATAAAAAGGTATCTATCTCCTATGAAACTGGTAGAGTGTGTTCCAAACTTCAGTGAGGGAAGGGATAAAAAGACAGTAGATGCAATATTCGAAGCCATTGGGAGCGTTGATGGGATTAAGCTCCTGGACAGTGAAACTGACAGAGATCATAATAGAACTGTCATATCATTTGTGGGGAAACCGGAGGATGCTGTAGAGGCAGCATTTAGAGGGTGCAAAAAGGCGTCAGAGCTTATAGATCTCAATGAACACGAGGGAGAGCACCCCCGGATGGGTGCAACTGATGTTATTCCGTTTATTCCCGTCTCTGATCTAACAATGAAGGACTGTGTGGCGGCAGCTGAGAAACTCGGAGAAAGGCTGTGGAATGAGCTGGGTATTCCTGTTTACCTGTATGAAGAAGCCGCAAAAAAGAGAAAAAGAAAAAACCTTGCCAATGTCCGCAGAGGTGAGTTTGAGTGGCTCAAAGAAAATATCGACAGAAGACCCCCTGATTTTGGCGATGCAATCCATCCCACTGCAGGTGCTACGGCCGTTGGTGCCCGCGAGTTTCTTATAGCGTTCAATGTGAACCTGGGCACGGATGATCTCAGCATTGCAAAGAAGATAGCGAGAGCTGCAAGACATTCGAGCGGTGGACTGCGATACGTCAAAGCTCTGGGATTTGAGATAAAGGAAAGAGGGATCGTTCAGGTCTCGATGAATCTCACAAATTACAAAAAAACACCTATATTCAGAGTTTTCGAACTTATAAGGAGCGAAGCGGATAGATATGGCGTGTCCGTCATTGGCAGCGAGCTTATAGGCCTAGCACCTATGGATGCACTGATAGATGTTGCGGATTATTACCTCAAGCTTGAGGATCTCAAAAAGGATCAGATATTTGAGAGGAGGATATGGGAATGAAAGAATTTTTGGATAATCTTTCATCAAGGAAACCTGTGCCCGGCGGAGGAAGTGTCTCCGCAGTTTCGGGCGCGCTTGCCGCATCTCTCGGCGCAATGGTTTGCAACCTTTCGGATATCCCTGCCGAAAAAATGGGTTCTCTTAGAAACGATCTACAAGAACTTGGAAAAAAAGATGAAGAGGCATTTAAAGAGGTCATGAAATCGTACAAAGCAAAAAATAAAGAAAAAAAGGATAAAGCTCTTAAAAGGGCGAGTTTGGTCCCCCTGGAAACGGCGGAAAAATGTCTGGAAGTTCTTGAAGAGCTTGAACCTATCGGAAAAAAAGGAAAAAAATCAGCGATTACGGACATAGGCGTCGGCGCGCTTCTTGCCTATGCAGGGATAGAGGGTGCAATCCTCAACATAAAGATAAACCATAAGTATATCAGGGATGAGGAGTTTATCACAAAGACGACCCAAAGGTATGAAGAGGTACAGAGGAAAGGAAAGGATCGTAAGGATGCCATCATGAACTATGTTGAGGACTGTCTATGAATGATTATGAAATAGCACAAAAAACGGAGATGCAGGATATAGGGACAATAGCAGAGAAAATAGGCGTCTCCATAGAGCCGCTTGGAAGATACAAGGCAAAGATTCCGATTCACAAAAAGAAAAAGAAGGGTAGGCTAATACTTGTAACTGCTACCAGCCCAACACCGATGGGCGAGGGAAAAACTACGATGGCCATAGGACTTTCACAGGCGCTATGGAAGCTTAATAAGAAGAGCATTGTCACGCTGAGGGAGCCCTCACTTGGTCCTGTCTTTGGAATGAAGGGAGGAGCCTGCGGAGGAGGATACTCGCAGGTTGTTCCGATGGCCGATATAAACCTCCATTTTACAGGAGATATGCATGCTATAACCTCTGCACACAATCTTCTTTCTGCCTTACTCTCCAATCATCTCTATCGAAAAAATAAGCTCAATATAAAAGATATTACATGGAATAGAGTCATGGACATGAATGACCGTGCCCTGCGAAGGGTAATAGTAGGACTGAATTATTTTATGCAGGAGGAGTCCTTCAGCATAACAGCAGCCTCAGAAATAATGGCAGTTCTCTGCCTCTCCAGGGACCTTGAGGACCTGAAAAAGAGGATATCAGATATTATTGTCGGTTACTCCTATGATGATACGATTGTGAAGGCCGAGGACCTCGATGCAGAGGGTGCGATGGCAATCCTTCTGAAGGATGCAATAAAGCCAAACCTCGTTCAGACTCTTGAAAATACACCGGCCATTATTCACGGCGGTCCATTTGCGAATATAGCTCATGGCACAAACTCCCTTATAGCCACAAAGACAGCGTTACAGCACAGCGAGTACACGGTGACTGAGGCCGGCTTTGGGTCCGACCTCGGCGCTGAGAAGTACTTCAATATCTTCTGCAGAGTAGCGCAGGAAAGGGTGGACTGTGTGGTACTCACGACGACGGTACGCTCCCTAAAAGAGCACGGCAAGACTTTGGAAGAGGGAACTGAGAATTTAAAACGACATATAAGAAACATACGGAACTTCGGTGTCCCTATTGTCGTTGCCATAAACAGATTTTCCAGTGACAAGGAAGAAGAGCTTGCACTGGTCAGAAAGGTCTGTGAAAAAGAAGAGGTGGAGGCTGCGGTATGCGATATTCATGCAAAGGGCGGCGAAGGTGGAATTGAACTTGCCGGAAGGGTTATCGAACACTGTGAAAAGAAATCCAACTTTAAGTTCACCTATGGTACGGACGAGAATATTAGGGATAAGGTAAGGAAGATAGCAACGAATGTCTACGGTGCTGCTGGTATCAAGTACAGGAAAAAGGCCAGAGAAGCAATAAAAAAGCTTGAAAAGCACGGTCTGGACGATAAGATGGTCTGCATGGCAAAGACGCAGTACTCGCTGAGCGATGACAGGAAGAAAAAAGGAGCACCCGGCGGCTTTTCCATCACCGTTAGAGATATAAATTTGGCAAATGGGGCAGGATTTATTATTCCCCTCTGTGGAAGGGTTATGACGATGCCCGGACTCTCAAGAAGGCCTGCGGCAGCGGATATGGATATTGTGGATGGAAAGATAGAGGGACTTTTTTAACTGTTTTTATTTCCTCTGATGAACTCTCCATAGCCTTTGTTTACGAAGAACTCGCCATTATCATAGACTATTTTTCCCCGTACAATCGTTGTTTCAACAGCTCCCTTTATTTTCTTGCCATCAAAGACCGTAATCTTCTGTTCTGTCAGCATATTTTCGTTTTTTAAGGTATGTTCCTTTTTCATGTCGATGATGGCCAGATCTGCATCGGCATTAAGTGCAATACGCCCCTTCTGCGATAGGCTAAAGCGTTTTGCAGGATTTACGGAGGTGGTCTCAACGAGCCTCTTCAATCTCATTCTCTTTTTATTCACGGCATCTATCATTAACGGTCTGAGCGTCTCAATTCCCGGCATTCCGGAGCCGCAGCTGAATATATTCTCATCGGTCGCCTTTTCCTCCCGGACATACGGAGAGTGGTCACTGGCAATCATATCTATGGTTCCGTCATTCAGTGCTTCCCATGCAGCGGTGAGAAAAGATGGAAAATATGGGAAAAAAGAAATTGTGATTGGAAATATAGTATTGATAAAGAATTTTCATTATGTTGGTCAGAATTTATAGATGAGGAAACAGGTGTACCATGGAATACTAAATATTATTCTGTTGAATCAATGAAAGATGAAGTTGGACCATTATCTTCTAATGGTGACTCAAAATTAATATTGGATTTTGATAAGTTTGGTTTAAATGGATTGGGTTATGAACAATTACTTGATATATATATATAAAACACATGAAAAGGAAACAAGATTATATGCAGCGATTAAAATACTAAAGGATAATAATCAATTTTTTAATCATTATATTGGTTTATATGATAAAGGAACACATATCAATGATACAGGAGATCCAACTATAATATTCAATTATAGAAATCTTTACAAATATAATTATAGAGGAGAAGAAGGGGAAGAGATAATGGATAGATCATTTGCTGAATTATATTTTACTACAGAATTTTTCTCAGATATTTTAGAATTGGCAAAGTTAATTGGCCCATTTGAAGAAGAATAATTTATTTATTATACACTTTTTCTCGTGTTTCGAGCTTTAAAATGTGAATTCGCTTCCTCTCCTTTTCAATGTAATAGACAACTCTATACATCCCGATCCTGATCCTGTATGTATCCTCAGCTCCTTTTATCTTCTTCAAATCGCATCTTTTCCATGGATACGGATCTTTTTCCAGAAGTTCTATAACTCTTGCGGTTTTCTTTAAATGTCCCGTATCAAGCTTTTTTAACCCTTTAGCAACGTTTTTATGAAGAAGAACTTCGAACATTGAATCACAAGTCGAGTTCTTTTTTTAGACCCTTCCATCGTACGGTTTTCCCCCCCAAGGATTCCTTCTTTAACTGTGTTATTTCTTTCAGTTCCTTTTCTGAAATCTCCTCTGAGGGGATAATGGCCTCTTCCAATGACTCCAATCTCTTCCTTATCTCAATCATTTCTTTGTGCATATCTTTTAACAGGGTTTCACTCATTATTGTGCATCTCCTTTTCTTTGTTTTAATTATGTTCCACCACAATAAAAACCTTTTTATTCCTCAACTCAGTGGATCTCATGAAGACCCGGAGACTGATAATAACGATCGTGGTTTTATTTTCTTTATGTATCTCGCAGCCACGGGAAATGAATGAAAACAATGGAATTTTTTATGGATGAGTACCCCACACCAGGTTTATAAATATGGCGATCAAACATCCTTCATGATAGAGTTCAGGGATGTATCTTTTAGGTACTCGGAAGACCAGGAGGACGTTCTCCAAGATATTACACTCACCATTGAGAATGGCGAGTTTCTCGGTATCTCGGGACCCTCGGGGTCGGGAAAGTCCACGCTGTGTCTGATGATGACAGGTATTATCCCCCATACCATTCATGGCAAGCTCTCTGGCGAGGTATATATTGATGGCGAGGATATTGCGGAGAAGGAGGTTCATGAGATCTCTGAAAAGCTGGGATTGATCCTTCAGAACCCCGACGCTCAGATTTTTTCCATGACCGTAGAGGAGGAGCTGGCCTTTGGTCCTGAGAATCTTGGACTGCCCAGGGAAGAGATTGAGGAGAGAATCGCATGGGCGCTGGAGCTCGTCGGTATGACTGAGTTCAGAGAGTCCTTTCCGCACCAGCTCTCAGGCGGCGAGAAACAGAAGGTTGCCATAGCCTCTCTTCTCACGATGAAACCGAAGGGACTCATCCTTGATGAGCCCACGAGCAATCTCGATCCGAGGAGCAGGATAGAGGTCTTTAAGATCATTCAGAAACTAAACAGTCGAGGAATGACCGTTGTAATGGTCGAGCATGAGACCAGTTTTGTCAGTTCTGCGGATAAAATACTCATTCTTGATGAGGGCAGAGTTGCCAAATACGGTATTCCCAGGAAGATATTTAGAGATACGGATTCTTTGAAGGAGATCGGTATTAGAATACCGGAAATTATCGAATTTTCCAGTTATCTTTTAAAAAACGGTGATATAGATGATGTTTTTCTCTCGGTAACCGAAGCAATGGAGGCTTTAAATGCTAAGGATAGAAAACCTTTCTTATGAGTATGAATCAGGATTTTGTCTGAAAAATATAGAGCTTACCCTTGAGAAAGGTGAGTCCGTGGGTATTATCGGCGAGAACGGTTCGGGAAAAACAACACTTGTTAAGCATCTGATAGGTCTTCTAAGGCCGGATGCGGGAAAGATCTTTCTTGATGGCGAGGACACCTCTGAGAGGAGTGTTGCAGAGATTGCCGGAAAGGTTGGGTTTGTGTTCCAGAATCCCGAAAACCAGATATTTGCCTCCACCGTTAGAGAGGAGGTGGCATTTGGGCCTCAGAACTTGAAAATGGATAATATAGATAAAAAAGTTGATGCCGTCCTACAAAAATCTGATCTTTTTAGATATAGGGAGTCACATCCATTAAATCTCTCTGGCGGGGAAAAACAGAGACTGGCAATGGCATCTATTCTTGTAATGGAACAGGAGGTTCTTATTCTTGATGAGCCGACCTCAGGGTTGGACTTAAAAAATGCTCAGAGGCTCATAGAGATAGTAAAAACACTGCAAAGAGAAAGAAAGACACTTATCGTTATCTCCCACGATATGGAGTTAATATCACAGCTCTGTGAGAGGGTGGTGCTGATGAAATCCGGGGAAATTATAGCAGATGGGAAGATGGAGGAGATATTCACCGACACTGTGCTTCTTGAAAGAACAAGCCTCGATCTTCCGGAGATTGCAAAACTCTCTAAAATACTGGGGTACGGTGTCCTTTTTGATCCCACAGAGCTCTACAAAAGATGGAGGGGTGGTCATGATTGATTATACGGCATTTCTCAAACGAGACTCAGTGCTTCATTCTCTCGATCCGCGTCCGAAGATATTTTTGTCGATATTTTTTTTCGTAGTCGTTATTCTTTTCAACGATCCGCTTTTTCTCGGTATGCTCTTTTTTTCAGTTGTCATTTTCCTCAGAATACTTGGAAAAATAGAGATAAGGAAAATATTCTCATTTCTCAAGCCAATGCTCCCCTTTGTACTAATGGTGATGCTTCTCTGGATTCTTCTGGGAAGTGAGGACGGAACGGTTCTTTACCAGGTCTGGAAGCTCAAAATAAAGGATATAAACATAAAGATGGCTCTCGCGATGGGATTCAGGATCCTCACGATGGTCTCTTCGACATTTCTTCTGCTCATGACCACAGAACAGCGGGATCTCGTCAGAGCTCTCGTGAAGATGAGGCTCCCCTACGAGTACGGGCTCACGATTACCATTGCCCTTCGTTATGTGCCAACACTTGCAACCCTTGCCGCTTCCATAACCGATGCCCAGAAGGCTCGAGGCTTGGAACTGGAGAAAGGAAACATACTGGAAAAGGTGAGGAAGTATGTCCCGATACTCGTTCCTCTGATAGTAAAATCGATACAGCTGGCCCACGAACTTGCCATTGCCATGGAGACAAGGGCCTTTGGCAAACCCAACAGAACATTTTACCGCGAGTTAAGATGCACACCCAAGGATTTTGTGTTTCTTTTTGCAGCTGCGATCTTTTTTGCTGCCTGTATATATCTCAGACTAAGAGGTTACGGCGTGATGGAGGTGTAGGTTTTTATGCCCAAACCTTTTATGCTTTGGAAAAAGATTTTCTGTAATGTTCAAGAATGTTCCCGTTATTAAGAAGGAT
>JAYEIH010000055.1:0-3072 GCA_034659995.1 Methanobacteriota archaeon | reverse complement strand
AGACCACTACGGTATAGATAGAGAAGAAATTATGGAGTTTTTAAGTGATGCCTATGAAAAACGCGGGTAAAAAAATAACTCTAAAGTCCTGTCTCAATGTATTTAACGATAAGGACGGGTACATAAAATTAACGGACGATACTCTGAGGTCTACCCTATTTTTCAAAGACGGAGAACTCCACCTGGCATTTTACAGACCAATAGATGAATATAGTTACTCACTGGGCGATGATGCGGTGAAAAATCTGGATGAAGGCATATTTTTTGACGGTCTCGCCTGCTTTGCCGGTAAAAAGTTCGTCTCTGAGATGGTAGAGCAGTTCCCGGAGGCCTCAGTGAGCATAGAGATGCCGATAAGATATCCAAGAGAAGACGAACTGGATGCGAAATTGGACGGTGCGAAAAGAAAGGAAGCTGTAAAAAAAGAACTATTTGCGTTTCTGGAGAGTTTTGTGTCCGAAAACTCGGAGGATCTGGAGTATGCAATCGGTAACGGAATGGAGATGGAACTGAGTGACCATCTAAACTCCGTATTCCCGAATGTGAAAATAGACAGAGGGGTATATGAGCTTGTAAACGAGATACTGAGAACAGAATCCAAAGTAGACATAAAAGAAGAGTATGAGAGCGAACTCTCCAAACATATCACTGCCGAAGCAGATGAAGAACTTAAAAAGGAAATGACATCGATTGTAAGCGATATTGCTACAGAGTATATCAAAAGGATAAAGGAACCGATGAAATCCAAAAAGAAGGTAAAAAATAAAAGCATACAGTATTTTTCAGGGGTCATTAACAATCATCTAAAAGATGCTGAGGACATATCGCCTTTTGAGAGAAGTATACATCTAAAGAAGATCGTGAGTAGGAATCCCATAGGAGCCATGGACCCCATGATAAGAAAGCATGTGGAAATTCTAAAGGAGCTCTTCATAAAAAAAATTGACTTAATCAAGCGGTGTCATCTCTGCGGAAGACAGATAGAAGCTGGATTTCTCTGTAAAAACTGCGAAGGAGAGTACGGCAAGTACAGGATGGAACGTCAAAAATTAAAAAATCTGATAAAAAAAATAGAACAGTTTTACATCCGAGGAGAAATAAACAAAGAAGAATACAAGCACCTCGTTAAATCCGCAAGAGAAAAAACGCTCATTCTCCAGGAAACTGGAAAGAAATTTGAGACTCTCAAAGAGTTTGTAAACCTATGAACAAAAAAAGATTCTATGACCTCCTCGCTGAGAAGTATAATGAACAGTACTCCGATACGTTGAACAGAAAAATGAGAAACGAAGAGAAAAAACTGCTTCTGAAATGTTTAAAAGAGGGGAATGTTCTGGATGTGGGCTGTGGGCTTGGATACCATTCACAGTTCTTGCGCGAACATGGTTTTGAGGTGTACGGAATGGATATATCAAAGAATATGATTGCACAGGGGCTGCAGCAGGGCACTGTGGCAGAGGCCTCAGCGCTGCCATATAGGAGCTCCTCCTTCGATAATGTCATTTCCATCTTCGGCGCGTTAAACCATACGGATATTCCTAAATTTGCAAAGGAACTCGAACGGGTACTAAGACCAGAGGGACAGTTTGTAATCACCGCGGCAAATGCTCTCTGCTTTAAAAGAATCATGAAGATGGGAGTAAAGAAAAAGGGAAGGGTCTTACTGAGGAAGAACGGAAAGATGTACTCCACAAAACTAAAATATTATACATACAAAGAAATAAAAGACGCTTTTGAAAATTTTGATATGAAAATAGGTAGTTTATACCCCAAAGCTATATTTCTGCCCTTTTTTCGAAAATACGGGTACTATTTAGCTGTTTATGGAAGAAAAAACTAATCTCTCAGAATAAACTCCTCCAGAGTATCCCTGGCTTTCTCTCTTTTCTTCTGATGCTCCTTCAGGAACTCCGCGATCTTCTTGGTGAGATGCGCCTTGCACTCTCCGCATACCATATCTCCACTGAGGCAGGCCTCCCTTCTCTCCTCTATCGCTTTATCATCCTCCTCAAAAAGATAGTAGAGGTACTGGAATACCGAGCATATCTCAGGATTGCCCCCATGCTCTTTCTGCTCCTTTAAACTCTTTTTTCCTCCTGTAAATGCTTTTCCTACCTTTCTTTTTACATCCTCTTTTGTATCCACGGTGAATATAGCACTGTCCGGCTTTGAGGCAGACATCTTCCCGGACGGCCCTTCCAGCGAGGGGAGGAGACTGCAGTGAATCGCCGTCGGTTTATGATATCCCAGCTTCTCCGCCACGTCCCTGGTAACTCTCCAGTATGGATCCTGATCGATGGCGGCTGGTATCAGAACAGGCATCTTCTCATTTCCCAGTTCGGACGGCAAAAAGCATGGCGCTGCCTGAATTGAAGGATAAAATATCATTCCTATATTAGTTGAGTTTTCAAATCCAAAAACAGCCTTCACCGTTGAAAAGGTAATCCTTTCCGCTACCTTTATCGCTATATTGTACAGTGTTTTTGCATACTCAGTATCCAGAAACATAAACGTCTTTTCAGGGTCAAAGCCCACAGCTATAATATCCAGTATATTCTGATATGCAAACTCCTTTGTGTCCTCAAGGCTGAGCTCTCTGGAATGTAGAAATTTCTCATCGTCTGTTATCTGAAAGTAGAGATTTGCGCCTGTTTTGTCCTGCAGGTACTTGGTGAATATCCACGGCATTATGTGTCCAAGATGCGTATGTCCCGAAGGCCCTCTTCCCGTGTACAGCGCATATCTCTGATTGTTCTCAACTCTGTCAAGGATCATATCGAAGTCTCTGTGGGAAAAGAATATCTTTCTCCTCAAAAAGAGATGCAGCTCTCCAAAGTTCTTTTTAATCCTTTTCAGCATCGCCTCATCTATAGGTGTCGTGCCAAACTGCTCTATAAGCTTCTGATAGTCTACAATACCTTCAACATCCCATGGTGTCACTTTGAAATCCATTAAAATCACTCCTAAGAATAGGTATATCTCTTCTCTTCTTTTTTACGTGCGAGGGTTCCATCCCAAGAGAATCACCATACCAAGAAGAAATTCCAGCATATAAAAAGGTTTTGGTTTTGC
>JAYEIH010000054.1:0-15895 GCA_034659995.1 Methanobacteriota archaeon | reverse complement strand
ATATATCTTGTATTGAGCCCTATGCATATAAATATAAAAAGCTTTCCTTTTGAAACATTTCGAACTCCCTCTTTATGCCATGGATGAGGGCAAGCTATTTAAAGCATGGGGCTCATACTTGCCATTAAGAGAACGTTCCAAGTGTTTGAGTTCTCTTTAAAAGTACAGGCGTAAAGCCTGAGGAGATGAAAAATATGAAAGGTACAGTAAAATGGTACAATCCCCGAAAAGGGTACGGTTTCATCGAGCCAGAAGAAGCAGGTGAGGATATTTTTGTACACCAAAGCGCTATAGCCGATGGAGTGTTCCTTAACGAGGGAGATGAAGTTGAATTTGAAGTAGAAGAAACAGAAAAGGGATTACAAGCAGTAGATCTCGAAAAATTATAAATAAATGTCTATTTTTAGAGAATGTGTCAAAACTTTCTCATTTTTCTATTTTTATTTATGTATGTTGTGATGGAAATTACAAAATAGTATCTTCTGGAATGGTTCCATCTTCAAAATGCTTCTCCAGCCAGCCCGAGACGACGTTCTCTCTCATATCGAAATGCGTCACATAGGGCTTGATATCGAGAAGAGGCGTTCCATCCAGCATATCCACCTCTGTAAAGTACAGTCTGTTCCTTTCTATCTTCTTAATCATTACAATGGAAAGACCGATATGGTTGGGACGGTTGGGGCTCCGAATGGCAAAACTTATGGAAATAATATATAAGAATTGCATGACTAAACCCATTCAGATCCTTTAGACCCTTGACATATCTATCCTGTAACTCTGCCCAAGCCTCAACACCGGGCTTAAAGGTTCCCTGAATTGGAATATCCTTAGGTTCTTTATACGGTGAATGAATCACGCCTATTGGGTGAATGGTGATACTTTCCATGTCCTCCCTAGGAGGGAAAGGTATAAAGGGTTGTGAGTCTACACGCAGCCTTTATAGAGATTGTAACTGCTTATGTTTACGGTCATCAAATGGTCCAGGTACAACTGAAACTCTCAGGAGAGAGTAAAAGAAATCGATGAGTAGCTCAAAACAGGTGAGTTCTACACGATGTTGACCAATCGAAGTAAAGAAGATCCCGGGACACTTATTCCCCTGAGCACATAACATATAAAAAATGGATCAGGTGGGGCTGATCCATCACTGTACACCCCTGGTGTGTAGTTTACTGCTCCACCAAAAAGCAAAGGTTTTTCTTGACTCAATTAATAACAGCCTTAAAAATAGAATCAAGAAAAAAATAAAAGAATTGGAAACGCTGTCAAAGAAGAGAGGCATGCATTTAAAATACTCTCCATTCTGGAAACAGCGAGCCGGCGATTACAAGATTATTTATGAGATAGATAAGGAGAATAATAGAATACTCATACTGTTCATCGGACATAGGAGGAATCTCTACGATGATTTTTCGAAATTATTTTAGACCTTATTAGTAACCCGCTCACGGCAAAAATTAATAAGTTCCTCTACTCGCGTGATACCATGACTCTGTCAGAAGTAGTTAACGAGTACATCTCAAAAACAACAGGCCTTAAAGAATACTGCGATAGGTGCTTAAGAACTGAGCGATGGGATAATAGTCCGGTGCTAATGGTGGTAGACGCGGCCTTTGATTCCGTGGGGCTGAATTATTTCAGCACCACAGCTCCCAAAGTCATGGAGTTCAAGAAGGAGTTTGTAGACGAGGGTCGTGTAAGAAGCTTTGCGGAGTTACGATCAGTTCAATTGGGGGATCTGGAACATATTTGGGCCAACAAACGGTCATGGAACGTAGCTCAGTCTGTTGCGTCTTACTTCGATGATCTGGGAAACAATCAAAATTTGGATGATAAAGAAGCTTTCAGGAAATGGGCTGCTGACTCTGAGCTAAACAACTGGAGAGAAGACCCTATAGGACGTATTAACGGCGTTGGAATCAACACATATCAGTACCTGAGGATGATGGGAGGCGTAGACACATCTATGCCTGATAAAGTTGTAAAACGGGTCATAGAGGAAATACTGGAAAGATCCGGTACCGATATGCCAACTGCTCCTGAAAAAGAACTCATTATAACCATCGAAAAGATCGCCGAAGTCGCAGGCTGCAGACCAATAGAGTTATGCTGGATGACCTGGCTCGTTCAATCGGAAGGGGACAAAATTAGAATGGAGAAATATAAGGATTTGCTGGATAAAATATGATTGTTCCCTCATAGGATCTCGCTTCAATCAGCTAATGCTCATACTTTTTATGGGCTTCATTTTTTCACGGATTTTACACCCTCACCTTCTCAGAACCCCTTTTGGGATGCGTGAGGTGGATGGTGAACTCACTGCCGAGAATGCCTTCCGCACTGTCCCTTGCTTTTTCCGGAGTATTATTGTTCTCGCTCATATGTGCGAGGAAAACATCGGCACCATCACTCATCTCCTTCAGGGTTTTTCCGCACTCTTCATTGGAAAGATGACCGTAATTACCAGCTATCCTTCTTTTAAGGAAAACAGGATAGCTCCCATTAGCGAGCATCTCCTCATCGTAGTTTGATTCAAAAACATATGCATCCAGCCCCTTAAAATATGCTTTCAGTCTCTCGTCTATGGAGCCGAGATCTGTTGCCACACCTACCTTCTTCTCTCCTTCTATGAGATACCCCACAGGGTTTGAGGAGTCGTGATTTACAGTTATCGGCGTTATCCTGAGGTCTTTTATTCTAAACTCCTGAAAGTTCTCAAAAAATGCAGGAACAATCTCGAGATTGGAGCTCTGATAGGTCGGTTTGTTCATAAGGAAGGGAATCCGGTATTTTCTAAAAAAGGGGCCGGCTCCTCTGATATGATCCGTATGTTCATGGGTGATGAGTACCGCATCGATATCCTTCGGATCGGTGCCTATGTTCTTCAGCGCCTTTGTGGTATACCTGCATGAAAACCCCACATCTACAAGTATCGCCGTACTTTCCGTTCGTATCAACGTAGAGTTACCGCTACTGCTGCTTCCGAGGACATATATCTCCATTGTACAAAAAGTTCAACTAAGGATATAAAAGAGTTTTTGATTTCGAAATCATTTTTTACGGTAAAAGAAGCATACGCACTAAAATACCTCTCCGCGAGTATAGATCTTTATTCCATCACTCTCTATGCCAAAAGGATATTTCTCCATGGAAAAGTTCGTCTCCCTCATCTTTCGGACATAGATCGTCCTTACAAACTTGTTCTCCCGTTCAGCAATATCCAGTTTAATCACTCCTCTGGAAACAAACTCCTCTACACCGTACCGAGAAAATCCCTCGTCAAGCGTTTCCGTCGTCATAAAAGATGTAACACCGATTTCGAGGAGCAGGGTGCTCAGTCTATATATTGAGCTTCGTATTTCCTTCTCACTATCCAGGTTCAATCCCAGAGATGGAACAGAATCGAGAACAACCCTCTCCGCATTTATCTCCTTGCATACTCTGTTTATTTCTATGACGAGGGCATCTATATCCATACCCACAAGAGCGTATTTCTCCCTTGTTTTTTTCTTCCTTAGTTTTACTGAGGTCCCATCTATTAATGCCAGTCTGCCCTCCTTTTCATACTTTGCGAAGTCCCATCCAAAGCTCGCCATTTCTCTCCGTAGATCCTGTGCTCTCTCCTCAAGAGTTACAAAGATACCGTTTTGATTATACTCCTCTACTCCTTTGTAAAGAAACTGGGAACAGAGTATCGTCTTGCCCGTGCCCGTACCTCCCACTATCAACACATTTGTCTTTCTGGGAATACCTCCCTCCAGTATCTCATCAAGTCCTGGGATTCCTGTTTTAATCTTATCCATAATAACACCTATAAAATTCTTTCTGTAGTCTCCAATTCTATTCCTTTTCCTACAATTCTGTAAGGAATTAATCGTGAGCTGTATATCGTTCTTTTCAGTTTCAACATTTTCATATATCTTTCTATATTACTGCCTCTTTCATTGACACTGAACTGAATGACACCATCGGCCATATGACAGATAGTGCTCATTATTTTTTCCTCATGCATCCCTTCCACAACTAAAAAAAAGTAAACGCCGCCATATTTTTTAATTGTAAGCTGAATCGTCTCAAAGAGATCCACCATCTCATCAAGCTCATTTGTCCTAAGGAGATATGAGAAATTATCCACAATGCCCCTGCATTTTTTGCCTTCCAAACTCTTTATATAATCAGAAAAATGGACCCCCAGCATATTGGCTGCACCCACGTCCCATGACAATAAATCATCACTCGTTTCTTCTTCTCCCTCAAAAAGATTTTGATACCGCGGGGTGTATGCATCGATAAACTTCAGTTTTTCGTCCTTCAGATAAGGATCTATATCCCACCCAAAAAATTTCATCTCCTCCTTTACCTCCGAAGGGGACTCTTCCGAGGTGAAATACAATCCATTCTCAGAGTTTTTAAGACCATTAAACAAGAACTGCTGGGCAAATATCGAAAACCCTGATCCGGGAGGACCAGATAAGATTATCACTGCCCTATCCGGCAGTCCTCCTTTCAATGCATTATCCAGTAGGGGTATTCCTATCTTATACATGAGAATCACATATAGTTCAATTTTTTTTCCAGGTCCCTGATTTCCTCAATTACATTTTTTATTTCATCTTGTATCCTTTTATATTTTTCCAGTAAAGGCCTATAATCTTCAAAAAGGTTTAGTTCTTTTTTTAGCGAATTTATATCCTTCATGTGCTTCTTTTCCTCTTTTTTATATCCATGGAGCTCCATTCTATAATCAGACATCAATGAACCAAATGTTTTTGCATCTATCTCTTTTTCTTTCTTTTTCAAGTCTTCTATAGATCTATTTGTCATTACTACTTTTAAAGATAACTTTATCCTTTCTTCCTCAAGCCTTTTTATTCTGGACTGAAGCGCTGCTATCCTCTTGGTCAGAGTTTCCATAGATACTCTTGGGTTCTGAACTGTGAACTCAGGATTCTTTCTCATCTGATTCCTCTTTTTCTTTTATCTCCTCCCTAATAAATCTTTTCAGATCGGATACCTGCCTGAGCATTTCTTTATTGCCCTTCTCCTTATACTCCTTCTCTTTTCTCGTAAGGTTATTCAGATCAGTTTTCAGTGCCTTTAACTCATTGTTTTCTATATGATTTTTCCAGTGTTTTTTTTCATCTGTCTCCTCTGAGGGTTTTTTGATGATTTTGGGTGTATATATCTCTCTTTTTCTCTTTTTCTCCTGTACGGCGTCCATCTTCCAGAGCTGTTCCATTTCCAGAGTTTCCTCTGATGGTTTTTCTATCTCGAACAGACGTTTCTCCACTCTCTCTCGTTTTTGCCGGCCGAAAACCCGTCTCTTCGTATCCGGTTCCTCTTTTTCCTCTGACTCTATGCTAGCCCAGACATCGCCCTCAGTGGTACCGGCAGCGGGCGTTCCTTCGGGTATGCCATAGATCTCCTCCTTTCTTCCCGAAAACAGATAGTAGAGCAGTACGGCAAGGGTGAAACTTATCAAAGCGATGAGAACATACTTCAGATATCCCAGATCAAAACCTCTGCCCGGCTGAGCAGGCGGCTTTGAGCTTTTTGGTGGTGTTGGTGTGGGGCTCTCTTCTTTCTCTTCCTCTTTTTCTTCCTCCTCTTCCTCCTCGGCAGGTACGGAGAGACCGTTGGACACCGCCTGATAACTGTCCTGGTATATATCCTTCCATACAACATTCGCCTCCGGAAGCTCTGTGACATCGCCTCTCTTGGTAAGTGTATAGGAGAATGTTTTTGATTCGCCGGCTTCCAATCGGTCTATGTTAAACCTTAACTCCTTATTTGCTTCGAATCCCCGGGGCAAATAATCCTCTATCAGTATATCAAAGGCCTTCTCGCTGTAGGTATTTGTTAAACTGAGTTTAACGGTACTGTCCTCAAGAGTTTTTTCCAGCACGATTCCTCTTACGCTCAAAACGACATTTTCGGTATGGGCTGTATACTCATTCCCAAACCTGTCCTTGTACAGCGCCGTGGCCTCCCCCAGCTCAAACTCTCCTGCCTTTGTTGGTGTAACTGTGTATCTCATAGAGTGTTTTTCACCGGGATCCATCTTCCCCTCCCACCGATAATCTCCCGCAACACAGCCGGGAAGCTCATCCTTCAGCACCACATTTGCTCCGGCCTCTCCTGTATTCTCTATTGTGTACACAATCTGAGTGCTGTATCCGAACCGTAATGTACTCGTTTCCAGAGCTTTTTTTATAGTTATTATGGGCTTTTTTGTAACAAAGGAAATTTTTAACTCCTTATTCAAGGTATAATCCAGGCCCCACTTGTCCTTATAGGTTCCATTGAGTTCAAAGGAAAGCGCCTTATCACCGGTGGCCGTCTCAAAGGTGGCCTTTGTAATGTACTCCCCTTCAGGGGTGAGTTCATCTACCGTATAAACAAGCCCATTATCCTCGTTACCTTCGGAATCAAGAACTTCAAACCCCTCGTGATCCAGGTGGAGCTCTATATCATTAACAGGTGCCTTTTGACAGGTTATTTTCAACTGAACTGTAAGTATCTCCTTATCCTCCGAGGGTATCCTCTCCAGAATCTTCAGTCCCGCATACACCGTGGGGGGTTCGGCCTCGGGAATTATAAGATCGAAATCCGATGTCGTTTTTTCCTTTTTGGTTTCTCGTATAACATACGCCGCTCTTGCTCCGAGGAAACTGTACTTTCCGGGTTCAGACGGTGCTTTAAGGGAATACTTTATCACCTGCCCGGCCGATGGCTTCAGTTTATCGATAGTATATCTTAGAACCTTGTTTTCCTTATCCCACTCCACACCGTCGGTGAGAATCTCCACCAGATCAAACTCCTCGGGAACTATATCCACAACCTCCATATCCGTTATACTCTCCTCCGTGTTATTCCTCACCATCAGAGAGATATCGATAATCTCGTTTTCCTTCAGATAGTTCTTGCTTATACTCTTCGTCAGCGTGAGTTCTTCGGTCCCGATGACATGAATGTCTATTATATTGGAAACCACCTTGTGTCTTCCATAAATATCGGTGTAATACGCCTCTCCGCTGAAGGAGTATGTGCCCTGTTCATCTCCTTGAAGCATATATTCTATTTCTATTGTTGTCTCTGGCTCTATTGTCCCTTCAAATTCAGGACTTCCTCCAACGAGGCTCAGTCCCTGTGGAATATTATCCTTAAACTCCACATCCAGTTCCTCTTTGCTTAGATTACGTATAAATACCTCTACTTTCTTTGTTTCACCTACCTTTATCTCATTGGAGCCGTGGAGATACTCATAGACCCTCAATACCTTTTCCTGCGGAGAGGGTATAACATTCACCGTGAATGTCTTCTCGGTTCCATAGGCGTTTCCGAGGTCATCCTCCCAGGTTATACGGACTGTTGTCTCGTACTCCTTCTCAAAATCGAGGTACGGGGCATTCAGCTCAAGGATAATGTATCCCGTCTCTTCAGGATACAGATCAAAGGCATTCTGTTCGCAGTAGTTGAGATACATCCATGTTGCATCCTCGCAGTCCAGCTCAGACTCAAAAGAGTATCGTATATTTCTTGCCATCCCCTTGCCGATGTTTAGAGTCTCCTCTGTATTTTTTAGAGAAACAGATAGGTAAAATTTGTCGTTTGAGTAAATCATGTTGCTCCAGGTTTCCTCAGTTTTATCCCATCTTTCAAACTCTGAACTCACACGTATATTCGGAACAACTCGTTTATATATCCTGAAAAGCCCCTTAAACTTCTCCCCTGTTCCGGAGTTATCCAAAAACTCAAAAACCATCTCGTCATAAACACATCTTTGATAGACCGCCATATTGAGATCATCCAACTCCTTTCCACTTTTATGGATCTGAACCTCATTGATATCGTACCAGTTCTTATGCGTTTCCTCAAGGATGAGGCTGTACTCATCATAGCTCAGTATATCTCCAAATCCTATCCAGTCCTCCTTTACCTGCGCATACTTTTTGTACTCATAGACCCTTAGATGGTACGCGTTCTCGTCCATGCCGGAGTTCACCGATGCATCGACGGTGATCGTTCCGGTCTCTCCTGTACTGACCTGTGGTATCTCCCAGATTAGAAGGTTTCCATCCTGTGTAAAGGTAGCACCCGGTGGTGCAGTATGAGACGTGTATACTGTATCCTCAGGGAGCGTATCGATTATCTTCACATTGTGGGCATTGCCTTCCTCACAGAGACCGGTATTCTGGTACGTGATCGTGTAGGTGATCGTCTCTCCAGGCGTGGCCGTGGAGGGTGCCTCTTTGTCCAGTATCATCCTGCAACAGGGGAGAGTTGAGTGTGCACCGCTGGGAGGTATACTCACAATAGTCTGAACGGTATTGCTTGTGATGTTATGGGAGTCTGTTTCCGGAACGCCCATAGTACCGTTTGGATCCCACGCATCAGTTCCATAAAGATCGTAATGCGTAATAGTTGCATCGTTGGATACCACAGGCAAGGATACAACGCTGTCTACTGTGGCCTGAAATGTAAGAGAATGGCTCGATTCCGGACTCAAGGTGGAGAGACTCCAACGAATTATGCCTCCGACTATACTCCCCCCGTCACTTATACTCGCCGGATCCACAGATACATTACCTGGGATTGCATCCTCAATCTGTATATTTCCCACTGTGATGGTGCTGGGAGTATCACCGGCACCATAGACCCTCCCCAAGGAGGTCGTATTGTAGTATGTAATTGCATAGGTGATGGTATCACCGGGAGAGGCAGAGGCAGAGCTTACCTCCTTAACCACATCCATTGCCTGGACTTTAAAGATAACGGGAGACGTATCAATCGTCATTGTGGTGGTATCCTCGGTATACTCAATTGTGGCATGGTTGGGTATTTCCGTACCGTAACTTACACCATCCGCAACCCGTACGGTAACTGAGACACTACCTGAGTCTCCGGGATGTAATGTTCCAATATTCCATGTTACGGTATTTGTGGCAGGAATATGGGTAAATGAGCCGGTTGCAGAGACAAAGATAAGATCGGGATCGGGATTTGCCGGATCAAAGTTCGGCAATACATCGGTGATCGTCACATTCGTCGCATCGCCGGGTGCCAGCGCGCTGTACTCATAATTTATTGTGTACGTTATCTTATCTCCGCGCACACATGTCCCATAGGTATCCTCTCCGGGTACGGCGTATCTGTAATTTGGAACTTCGGGAGTTGCCCAGCCTCCTCCTGTAAAATCATGGGCATTCGGGTTCTCTCCTTCTACGGACAAATTTCCCATATACGTTACTGCTGTTTCCGCAGCATCCTTCTCAAAGGGCATCTCCTTATAACGTGTTCCCTGAAGGTCCTCATACCTGAGTCCTACCCTGTTTTTCAGAAGCTTGGAACCCGAAACAATATCCACAAGGAAATTACTGTACTTCTCATTTAGAGTTATTTCATAATCCTCTGCAAAGTCCAAACTCCCTATCTCCTCCTCATCCACCTTTTTCAAGAACTTGAGGTAGACGGTCTTGCTCTCCACATCAAACTTTGTAACGATAATACCAAAATCATCCCTGAGTATTACGTTGTCTCCCCCTTTCTTTATGGTATAGATCTCCTCCCCTACAATAAGTTTGCAGACCCCTGTTGTTCCATCCACGGTCTCAATTGTCTGTATGGATGACTCTATATGGTCGCCTGCGTACATTTCAGAGTTTTTTACGGTAGTATACAGCGGATCCGATGGATTTAACGTTGAGAATATAGTTTTGTTTACAATTCCAATTTTGTACCCGCCGTACGAGGTTACATTTGTTTTGTATGGCGGTGAACTGTATAGATTCAATGACAGTCTGGCACCGGAATCTGTTTCATAAACGAAGAGTTTATCATCTTTTAGAGCCATGTAATATGGATCAGAAACAATTATTTCGTCTTCGGAGACCTGATACCCTTTTTCGTTATTGTCCAGAAGCCCTATCTCCTCCAGTTCTGATATAGTTTTTTCTGAGATCTTCGTATACTTTTTATGGAAGTATACCTGAAGCTTTGCATACGTATTAACCGTGGTTGTAGCGGTACTGTTCTCTAAAGGGCAGCAGTTCTTTATCTCCTCTCCACCCTCCGTAACTCCATCCTTATCAAAGCAGTTGAACCGTACGGAGATATCACAGTACTCATCCTCATAGATTAGGACAGTGTTATTAAAACAATTCGGACAGCACACCAGCTCATCGGAAATACTGTAAATATTGTTCTCACAGTCCCACTGATAAAGACTCTCTTTTTTGTCTCCTCTATACAGTTCGAGATATATTTTCCCCGTATCAAAGTCATAATCAACAATTTTTAATTTGTATAATTCATCAACCTCTATAAACATTCCCTTGTAAATTTCTGTAAGGGATGAGTCCAGTGTCCCATTTTTATAGACCTCAGTTTTTACCTTAATTTCATCGTCGTAGGATATATCTGTCTGTGTCTTTGGAAAGAGGAGGAGAATAAAGAACAGAACAAGAAGTTTATTCTTCATTTTTATCCCTCCAGTCCTTTGTAATTTTTATAATGTCTACTAAGAACTCATCAAAACCCACTGATATCCTCCAGAAGTTATTCCTTTTATATATAAATCCTCCTGCTTTGAGTTTACGAATAATACTGTCATACTGTCCTCTTGTTATATCGGCAATCTCACAGAACTCGGACCAGTAACTATCCGCCAGCTCTTTTCTTTTGTCTATCAGCTCCAGAAGAGCCAGTGCCGGATCCGCAAGTGCGGGCTTGCGCCAGAACATACATGCTAACACGTCCTTCATCTCCTCGGGAGGTTTGTTTTCGGGGTGAATCAAAAATGTTGTTCTGAGTCCTTTTTGCAAACTCATCACCATTAAATGCGTATCATAAAGAACTAATAAAAACAATTGGTATTTAAATCTTTCGGTATGGGCTTATGTCTGATAACATTTATTCCATCTCTTTGCAAATTCATCACAGCTGAGGTCATATTGTATGAGATTAATAAAAACAATTGGTATTTAAATCTTTCGGTATGAGATTATGTCTGATGAAAAATAATGTGAGGATACAGAAACTAACAAAGGTTGGCAAACAGGAAGCTCAGTAAACCTGTACAGTTATTATTTCATATACCACAAACTCGCTTTTTAAAACGATTCTATACATTCCTTTTTTCAGCGGCAGAAGATGGGAGTACCGGGCGGATCCAAGAACAAATTTTTCAGAGTTTATCTCAAGAATCAGTCCTTTGCAGTCCGATGCTGTAATTTTAATATTTTCATCAACTTTAATATCTGCAGTTTTCTCTTCTTTTTTTTCAAAGGTCTTGAACAGTATGTCTATTAATATCTCCTCGTAATTTCCGTGCTTTGTGGAAAAAAATACCGTTCCGATCTCCACTTCCTTTCCGTGCTCATAGGAACTGCTGCCATAGACAATGGTATTTCTGGCACCCTCGTGGGAAAAGATGGTTCCCTTACCAATGGTCACAAGCTCGGTATTGTCCATATAAAAGTCGTTCTCTGTCATATTGAGAACCTTTATGTCCCCCTCATTGAGCAAATTGACAAAATTTCTTCCGCTGACACCCAAGAAGAGCACATTGCCTCCTTCTTTTAAATAACTGTAGATTTTCTCAGTTTTATCATAATCAATGCCAGAGAGATCTTTAACGATAATAAAATCGTAATTTGTAAGCGTTTTATCTATAATTTTATACGGCGTGTAATCAAGGTTCAGCGGTGAAAAGGACCCTATTTCTGGGATTATATCCTTATAAGAACCCTCCACCCTAAACTTGGCACCCTCTTTATCCGGCTTTATGAACTTATCATTATAGCGGTACAGGGTCTCGTATCCGTAAAAATCCTCTCTCTTCACCGTTTCTCCCCTTACAATAATCTCATTCTGAAGTAGATCCTCTATTTTCACATTCATCTTCGATATCACTATCTTAAAGGGATCCTCTATTACAACCTCAGGGGTAAAGAGTTTTAAATAAAAATCCACGCTGTTTCCTTCTACTGTCCAGTCGAGAATGAGATTTACATTGGCCTCTTTGCAGAGCTCTTTTAACTCTTCCTCTACCATGGGCAGCGCAGTAGCGGGATCATCCGCGTACTTTACGGTGTCCATGCATGCATTCTTTATGCCTGTGTACAGTGTATAATAATTCTCCGTTTCTCTGGAAGGTGGCTTATTGAAGGTTCTGTTTAACGAAAAGGTCATTAAACAGACGACCACTGCTGCAATTAAAAAAAACTGCGCTTTTTTATTCATTTGTACCACAGATATAGCCTTATTTTATATACAAATGTTTCATTATCTACCACTTTGACATAACGACAGATCACAGACTCTTTATCCGTCTCCCTCCCATACCTCTCATCATTCAGCTCCACCGCGTAGACAACATTATCCGGAAGGCACTCTCCTATCTTATCATAGAACAGGTTGGGATCATCTTTCAGTGAGTAGTACATGAAGGATGTTTCTCCATGTGGCAATGAGTCCAGAACGATCAGCGTGTCATTACCAAGGTTCTCAAGCTTCTCGGGACTGGACCTCTCAAGGGAGATTTCCTGAGAGGTATATGTGAGAAAGCTGACCATCAGAATTCCGGCAAGGACGGATTCCAGTATTCTCGCATATCCTTTCTTATTCATACAATCACCAGTAATACAAATAAAACTTTCCGAGCTCATTATCTATTACTACAGGCCTTTCAAATTTTTTAACACTCTTTTCTTGTGGTATAGCCTTTCCGTACGTAAATTTACAGCTCTCACTCTCCAAAATTACTCTAAAATCTCCCTTTATTCCCAAAATATCCTTTGCATCCTTATAGTCCATCTTCATAAGCTCCTCTACCTTCTCCCTATCGAGCACGTTTGGAGCTGAGGCCAGACCTATTTTCTCAACGTTGCCGGACTCCCAGTTTTCCGGGACCCCTTTACTCTTTAAAAGTGTCTCAAGAAGCATAGTTCCCTCCATTAATTCTGGTTCCTTATGAGGGGATGAAAGCAGAGAGTTAATCACAAAGGAGAAGCAGATCATGAAAATCAAAAAACCGATTCCAAACTCTACTTTTTGCATTTTACGCCCCCACAAAGTAGAATACAACATAAACAAGAATTACCATCACTATACTGTGTTTCAATCCCGAAATAACTTTTCCATTCATTATTTTGCCCATAATGAGTCCGTTAAAAAGCCCTTCTATCAACAAAAGTCTAAAAAACAACGTTCGGTACCCCTCAAGAGAAATACCCTGGATCATCCCCCCTGCTTCCATCTCCGACATGGGAACAATAAAAGCGTAGAAAAGGAGAACGGCCATTCCGAGAAAGAGACCAAACACCATATACATTATAATCATATACGGCGCAATATCTCCTTTTAATTCTCTCTCTATCTCCTTCAACTGCCTCGAGTTTTTGGAAGCGGCACTCAGAATTTCTCGAATATCTCCTCCTGAGCGGTTTGCCTCTATAATGAGGTAGACAAATTTCTCAATGAAGGGACTTTTGATATAAAACGAAAATTTTTTAAAAACATCCTCAAACGGAACTCCCCATGTTATGAGCCTGTGTATCTTTTTTATCTCATCCGTAAGGATACCATAGTCCCGCTTGGCGCAGATAGCAATTGCCTGAGGTACACTCATTCCCGAGTCCACTGAAGAGGATATATCGGCCAGAAAATCCGGGAATAACTCCTCATATCTCTCTATTCTTCTGAACTCGAAGTATTTATAGGAGGTATACGGAAGAGAGCCTATTAGAAATGAAAACAGAATAAAATCATCATAGAGCTTTGTACTAAAGTAGAAAAATGTTGAATAAAAAAGGAGAGAGCACGCAATACCGAGAGGTACGACTATCAACACCATATTTTTTATATTCCAGAAGCTCTCCTTCAGTTCTTTGTCCTTCATCTTATTCCTCAGGATATATTGTATCTAGAAGCAAAATAAAGAGTATGGAAAATCCGGGTACAACGATATATGTAAGTATATTGAGAACGTCATCATATGTAAACGGTCCTATTTTCTGCGAAGAAAATAACTTGAATATGCTAATGGTAACTATCAAAAGAAGAATGAGGAAAACAAAGGAGATAAAAATTTCCGAGTATATCCCAAGAGTATCCGTGAACTCTTTTCTCGTCTCTCTGTAATCAAACATGATCCCATCGGCTTTATTTCTCAAATACATATTTAAATTTCCACCGGAACGAATAGTGGCAACAATACCCTGCAGAAGCTCACCAAATTTTGCCGAAGGGGTAATAGAGGAGTACTCCGTAAGTACAGTAACGATATCTTTCCCAAATATCTTTGATTCGGTAGCAATGTTCTTGGCCTCCTCTGTTATCTCTCCATAGAGCGGGGACTTTGCTATATTATCAAATATCGTGGTAGGCGGTACCCCTGCCCCTGCCATGGCAGCCATATACGTAACAGAGTACGCCATTTTTGCCTCTATATCCCGCCTTCTATTTGCCGCAGTAAATCCGGGGTACATATAGAGCAGCATGAAATTTATGATAAGAATTACGGGTAGAATAATCAGGAACAGTATGCTAAGATTAAAATAATAGTAGAGAGCAAAAAAAACGCCGGAAAAAAGTGCTGTAGTGATGAAAAGCACAAGGATCATCATGCTGAGGTACTCGTAAAGCCGCACCTTCATGTTCGCACTTTTAAGGGTCCTTCCAAGATCCTTAAAACTATTTCTAAAAACTTTTCTGGCAAGGCCGCCAAAAAGTGCAAACGCCAGACCGTACATTACGTCCCTCCAATTTTTCTCAGCACGGCCTCCGGATCCTTGTAATATGACGCAATTATAATCGCCACGTCCTCATAAAATCGTATATCATTATCCAGCATCCAGTTTAAGACCTTTTTTCTGTTTCCTATCTCTTTTTTTATATTCTCCTCTGAAACTCCAATCCTCTCACTCATTCTCTCAAGAAGGTAGCTTCGTCCCCCGTACTCAAACTCGTCCTTAAAGGGATCCCACTCATACATCGTATTGGTAATAACCTCATTCGTCGCAGGATCTAAATCGATAACCTCAACCACCTGATCCACCCTTCTAACAAGTTTTTCCCCGAGTTTAGCTCTGTGCTGCAGGATAATACAGTCAATGTTCTGTATCAGGATTCTCGGCACATTGATCGGTTCCGACTCCAATCTGTGGATAACACCCTGGGGAGAATCTGCATGAATCGTACCCATTGCAGCATGCCCCGTGGCAATAGCCTGGAAGAGCGTATATGCCTCTTCACCCCGCACCTCCCCTACAATCACGTACTCGGGCCTCTGTCTCAATGCCGCCTTCAAAAGGTCAAACATTGTCACCTCGCCGAGTTTCTTACTCCCTTCCATCGGACCAAATCCCGTTCTCGTCACAGAGGAAATCCAGTTTTCGTGGGGAAGGTTCAGCTCAGGTGTATCCTCAATAGTGATAATTTTTAACTCGGGTTTTATGAACAGGGAGAGCGCATTAAGCGTTGTAGTTTTTCCTGAGGCCGTACCTCCGGCAATAATGGTTGAGGACTCCTGCTCCATAATATACCATATGTATGCTAACATACCCGCCGAAAAGGTGCCGAAACTGATGAGATCTACAGGGGTAAAGGGATCCTCTCTGAACTTTCGTATGGTGAATGTAGATCCCTTCATAGTAACCTCCCTTCCCAGGGAAAGCTGAACCCTGCTTCCGTCGGGCAGTGCACCATCCAACAGAGGATCGGCCACGGAAATGTGTCTGCCGCACCGCTGTGCTACCTTAATAATAAATGAATCAAGCTCTTCATGCGTTTGAAAGACTACATTTGTCTTTGTTGAGCCGTAAACTCTGTGATAGACATATATCGGCACTTTGGGACCATCACAGCTTATGTCCTCAATATTTGGGTCTTCCTT
>JAYEIH010000053.1:2859-16010 GCA_034659995.1 Methanobacteriota archaeon | reverse complement strand
TATGATAGGATTGGACTCATCCTGGTCATCGAAAGTATTACTTTTTTTTGTACCCGCAATCGTATGCTTCAACGCATAGTAGAGCTCCCTTATCCCCGCGTGCTTATCCTCTTCTATTAGCTGTTGGCAGTACGACGCCACGAGAACTGTCTGCATAAATTTTTTTGTGTGCGCCATATTCAGATAATGTCTTTTTGAGAACTTATCACCCATTACAAGGTATCCTTCGTCCTCGTCATACTCCACGTTACCAAGGCTTCTCTGGGTTATCTGTATATACGGATTTTTCCCCCCTTTCAGCTGTTCCAGAACATTCTCACCAAGTTCAGTTAGTTTTTTCTCTATTTTTGTCATGGTCTTCCTCAGAATACTTTTTATCTATAATCTTGACAAAGAAGTTTTTAACCGTATCGATTTCTTCTCCCGTGAGTTTTGAGAGAGCTCTACTTGTCTCAAGCGCATATCTTGTCAGGGACTTTTTTCTTCTTTTTCTTCGATAGGCCTTCCTCTTCGAGCTCAAAAATCGTTTTAAATGTCTACATGCCTCCATTATTCCATATCGTGTTTCGTCGTATATTTCTTCCTCCATGGCTATGGCCTGTTTACCTGCAGAGGTATATGGAATATGGGTGGAAGTGACGTTTACAAAGACTGTAAGAGGCGTTTTATCTGTATTCACCCCGTATCTTTTCCAGTCTATACTTTTTACGGCCTCATTTATTGCCCCACCCCCACGATCGAAGATCAGTGGGCTCCTATTGGCGTATCGTATTAGTTCTATTCCAGGTTCGCTTTTTCCTCCGTAAGCAAGTCCTATTTCCACAATAAATGGAAATCCTCCCTTGTACGTCTTTGGAGATCGGGTTACTGCCGTGGTGAACTCTGGATTTATAAGAGAAATACCTTTCTCTATATTTTCCTCTCCGATTGGAATGAGTCCGTCACTGGAAGGGGCCATGAAATCTATTTTTTTGAATGCGTCCACTATTTTTTCCGCATCCTCCCATTTTAGATTTTTTGTTTTTTTGTTCATGGACACCCCGCTTATTTCTTCTATTTTTTTTGTTTTGTTTCGTGAGACTCTAGCGAGTTTAGATCGTAAAAAACTTCTTAGTTTTCTCGATTTAGAGTTTTTTGCCATCAGAAGAAGTTCATTTGTTGAAAATCCCTTGGGATGTAGTTTCATTATTCTTGGCGATTCAGGGATCTCTTTCGAGGTCCGTGGGAAGATAATTTTCCTTCCGTCGGGTTCTATGAACTCTATTTCCATATGTGGATTTGCTATAGATGACATTTTTAGGTAATGGCACGGGGAGTACCTTGATCTGTTGTACCGTACATCTTTAGCCTCTATTATGATTTTTGTTCCCCTCCATTCATTAATCTTTTCAATTTTTTCCTTTTCCAGTATCTTACCTCTGTTTTTCTGGACATCCACATTCATCTTTACTTTCCATGCCTCCTTGCCCGTGGATGAGATGATAGTTGCAGGCTGTCCCGTGGTTACCTGGGAGTACATAACTGCCCCGGAAACACCAATTCCCTGCTGCCCGCGGGACTGGATATTTCTATGGGCCTTGCTTCCCGCAAGCATCTTTCCGAAGACCTTGGGGATAAACTTCAGAGGTATGCCCGTGGCATTATCCTCCACACTTATCAAATAATGAGAGTTGCCTTTCCGTTCGATCTCCACTCGTATCTTCGGTAGAATATTGGCTTCTTCACATGCATCAAGTGCATTTGTCACCGTTTCATGAACGAGAACGGTCATGGATCTAAGTTTTCCCATATATCCAAGCATGTCCGCATTTTTTTTGAAAAATTCGGATACGCTCAGGATCTTAAACTCTTTAAAAAGATCATCTGCGGTTTTCATTTTTTATCCTTCCACAATTTCCTTTTTTTTGCTTTTTTCTTCTTTTTAGCGTTTTCCAGGTACTTATAAGCTACAGAATGTGGTTTCCCCCTGAGTATCATTACGACGGCTTTTTTTGCATCATAGACGTCCTCAAACTCGCCTACAAAAGAGATGGACTTACCATATATGGAAACGTATGCACCTGTCATTTCCTCGATGTATTCTCTGGTTTTGCCATTTTTACCGATAACTCTCCCTTTTTTTCGCAATAATTCTTTTTTTGTTTTTATGTACTGTTTCAAATCAATAATTTCTAATATTTTTCCATTTTTGAACAATTGAAAAGCTTTTCTTGGGGAAAATCCTCTTGCCATTGCCTTAACTATATCCCTGGCCTTCCAAACTGCCAACGGATCATCCATACTTTCTTTTGATATTTTTACGGTTCCATCCTCAACGAGAATACTCACGGAGAGATTCTCCTCAATTCTTCTCTTTGTTTTTCCATTTTTTCCAATAATAGTTCCGATCCTTTTTTGCGGAACTTTTATAAACTCTTCTTCCATTATATCACCTTTTTATAGATCTCTTCAGGGGTAGATGTCTCGATGTAACGAGAAAAGTATCGTACTATATTCTTTATGTCTCTTTTCAAAAACCGGTGGGCATTTGGATCTCCCAGAACAGTACCTTGGGGAAAATCTATAAAGAACATATCATCATTTGTAAGAATATTATACTCGCTGAGGTCACTGTGAACTATTTCCAGATCATACATCTTCTTTATTCCCCCTATTATCTCTTTAAAGTTCTCCTCGGGATCTTTTGGACCCACATCTTTCATTCTTGGATAGGGCACCCCCTTTTCTCCCAGAAAATCCATTAAAAGAACATTGTTTTTTACAGTTATCGGTCTCGGGGCTTTGATTTTCTTGTGGACCCTCATAAGATTTTTAAACTCCCTCTTTGCCCACGCGTAAGTAAGTTTCTTTCTGTTATTTCGTATACCTTCAAATCGTGGATCAGAGGATATATACTCTCTTGTGTTTCTGAAAGAGGACGTTGCGGTTCTGAAGATCTTTATGGCAACTCCCTTTTTTTTATGCAGACCGTAGAAAATATTGGCTTCCTTTCCTGTGGAAACTATGCTCTCCACAGAGCTCAGATACCCTCTATTCTGAAGTTTGTACAGGATCATAAGTGTTGAGTGATCAAAGACCTCTGATCGTATTTTAAACCTTTCAGAGTCTTTTTCAACCCTCTCCTCTTTTACGAAATCGCCACGGTACTTCAAAGAAATCACCGTTACAGCCAGTTCCTATCGAGGTATCCTTTCTTTACAAGCCACTTCGCCTGCGATCTTCTGTATCTCCATATGATATCTCCCTTGTTTTCTCTGTTCAGCTCCCAGGGTTCAACTATGACGATATTTCCAACTTTTATCCAGAGTCGCCTCCTGAACTTACCGGGAATCCTGCAGAGCCTTATTTTCCCATCCGTACATTTTACCCTCATTTTTCCGTAGCCCATCAGCTGTTCTACCTTTCCGATTACCTGGCCGCTTCTCGGTACGCGTGCTCTTGTTATCGTTTCTTCATCTTCAGACACTGTGTAGCCTCCTTATTCCTTTTTACCATAGAGATATAAAAAGCTTATTAAAAATATCAGATTCTTCTTTCCTTTGATTTTGGTCTGAGTCCTTTATATCCACATTTTCTGCATTTTTTTGCATTCCATGGATTTCTTGCATTACATTTCATACAGATTTTTACGTTAAACAACCTTTTTTCAGCTAGTTCAGATCTCATTTCTATCACCGATATATTCCTTTTGGATTTCTATAATTTCTCTGCTGTTTTGAGCCTTTGAGTATTTTTCAAGCATTTCATAGTTTAGATCAATAAAAACCTTACCCCAGCTAAACTTACTGAGTATATTTAAAGCTTTCTTTTTTTCATTGGCTATGTACAGCGCTGCCGCAGCTGCCTCTGCAGTCGATAGTTTTGTGGGTTTCCCGTAGTTTACAGGGTTTGCAGGGACCAGATACGGAAGAATCCTTGAATTTCTTCTGTATTTAAGAAAAATGTCTCTGGATTTATTCCATGAACAGTCCAGAGCAACTATACTCTTTCTCTTATCCTCCGGCGAAAATGCTTTCTCGCTGAGGGGATTGAGTATTATACAGCTGCCGGGTATTCTTTTTACTCTTTGAGCAAGCCCGAACCGTATGAGTTTTAATCCCGTACATTTTTTCGGATCGCACTGGCCCGCATGATAGATACGTAGGATCATCCGATCACCAGATATGCCGTTGAGAGGATAGTCATCAGTATGAGGATATACCCTTCCTTTCTCTTTTCATAACAGAGCTCCATCACCGATCCCATTAAAAAACCACCGAGATGTGCTGCGTGGGCAATCTTTCCAACCGTATCGACATAAATGAGGAAAACGGTAAGAAGAATGTAAAAAAAGGCTGATAATAAAAGGTAATTTTTGTGTTTTCCCTTGTAAACAACGAGATTTGCACTTATAGTGCCGAAAATAAATCCCGAAAGACCGACACAGGCTGTCTCTGAGTGGGGATAGATGAGTACATATACAATACCAGCGAAAATAGTCGTTATAAAGAAGAGAAGGATCATCTTCTCAGTGCCTATTTTCTCCTCAAGGTGGTATCCAAAGAAGAGAAGTGCAAGAAGATTGAGGGTTAGATGTGTGGAGGAGGAATGGAAGAATGCATAGCCTACAAGCTCTGAAGGATGGAGTTCTGAGGGAATAAGCCCCATAAGTGCCCCTGTTCTAACCTGGTAAACAAAAACCAGGACCGTAATAATAAAAAGAGAAAGTGTAAATTTTCCCTTCATCTTATCTTTCCATCATTCTATATGATAGCACAGGGTTTCTGGCGGCCTTTGTTACGTCCAGCCTTTTAATCTCCGTGTCATGAGGCGCTGAACGTACGATCTCCGGGTTTTCATAGCATTCCTCATGTATTTTTTTCATGACCTCTATGAACCTATCCAGTTCCTCCCTGGACTCCGTCTCCGTGGGCTCTATCATCAGCGCTTCCTTGACGATCAGCGGAAAGTAGATTGTAGGTGCATGTATATCATAATCAAGAAGTCTTTTGGCCACATCCAGAGCAGTTACTCCTGTCTCCTTCTTTATCTCTGCACATGAGAGTACAAGCTCATGTTTTCTCAGTTCTTTGTAGGGAAGCTCATAGATCTCTTTCAGCTGCTGTGCTATGTAGTTTGCGTTCAGGACAGCTCTTTCGGATACCTTCTTTAGTGAGTTTCCCATTGTCAGAATATAAGCATATGCCTTCACAATGACACCAAAGTTTCCATAAAACCCCTTAATCCTGCCTATTGAGTGTTTTAGGTCATAATTAAGATAGTACCCCCCCACTTTATGCTCCACGGTAGGATACGGAAGGTACTCTTTTAAAAACTCCTTTACGCCTACGGGACCTGAGCCTGGTCCGCCGCCGCCGTGGGGTGTGGAAAATGTCTTATGGAGATTAAAGTGTACGATATCAAATCCCATCTCGCCCGGTTTGGCTATCCCCATCAGCGCGTTGAGATTGGCTCCATCGTAGTACAGAAGTCCATTTTTATCATGTACTAACTCTGCGATCTCCTTTATATTTTCCTCAAAAATACCAAGGGTATTTGGATTTGTCAGCATTAATCCTGCTGTTTTTTCGCTTACGGCCTCATTTAAGGCGTCTATATCCACACATCCTTTATCGTTGGATGGAATCTCGATAACATTGAATCCTGCCACTGCGGAGGAGGCAGGGTTTGTTCCATGGGCGGAGTCAGGCACGATAATCTCATTTTTATCGAATTCCTTTGTTTTCATGTACTTTTTAATTATTTTCATTCCTGTGTACTCACCGTGGGCACCTGCTGCGGGCTGGAGTGTTATGCGATCCATGCCTGCTATCTCGCATAACGCTTCTCCGAGGCTGTACATTATCTCAAGAGATCCCTGTACAGTGGATTCATCCTGGTAGGGGTGTATGTTTGTAACTTCTTCCCAAGAAGCTATTTCTTCATTTATTTTTGGATTGTACTTCATTGTGCAGCTGCCGAGTGGATAGAATCCTGTGTCCACACCGTAATTTTTCTGGGAGAGCTCCACGAAATGTCTGACGATGTCTATCTCACTTACCTCGGGAAGGTGCAGTTCCTTCCTTTTTAACTCCTCGGGGATTTCTATCTCCGTATCCTCAATGGGTGCAGGGAGTGAGTACGCTTTCCTTCCCTTCTTTGACCGTTCAAAAATAATCATTTATACCGCCTCTAGGACTGAGATGAGTCTATCAATATCTTTTTTACTGTGCATCTCTGTAACACAGTAAAGTGCTGTGTTTTTAAGGTTAAACCCTACATTTTTCAGGAGAACTCCCCCTTGGATATTATTCTTGAGAAGCTTTTTATGTACTGCGGCCATATTTTCATGGTGTACGGTGAACTCCTTAAAGTGGAGCGAATTAAATATTGGCGCTTTAAATCCCTTTATCTCATTGATTCTTTTCATTGCGTACTTCGCATTTTTCATGCACAGCTCAGCGAGTTTTTTTAATCCTTTTTTTCCCATAAATGAAAGATAGACAGCAGAAGCCACGGCACATAACGTTTCATTTGAACAGATATTGCTTGTGGCCTTTTCTCGCCGTATATGCTGTTCTCTTGTCTGCAGCGTCATGACAAACCCCTGCTCACCTTCTTCATCCTCAGTAGCACCGATTAACCTTCCGGGCATCTTTCGGATTAGTTTTCTGTCGTTTCTCACACCGAAGATTCCTAACAGCGGGCCGCCGAAGCTTACGGGGTATCCCACCGACTCGCCGATGGCAATATCCGCATACTCTCCCGGCGGTTTTATAACACCAAGCGAGATTGGATCAACGCCCGCTACCAGTAGAGCACCAGTTTCATGAACTATTTCCTCTATTTCTTTTAATTTATGCTCAAAATAGCCCAAAAATGTGGGATTCTCAATATAAACTCCACAGACATCCTTCATCTTTTCTTTTAACTCTTCACAGTCTATTCCCCTTTCATCATATCCTACTTCCACTATCTCGAGTATTCCCTCTGCGTATGTTTTTAGGACATCCTTTCTTTCAGGGTGGATGTTTTCGGATATGATAAACCTTGGTTTTTTCTTTATCCTATAGCACATTAACGCAGCCTCGGCAAGACTTGTAGCCCAGTCATACATCGATGCATTCACAACATCCATGTCGAGGAGCTCGGCCATTAAGGACTGGTACTCAAAAAGCGCCTGAAGCATCCCCTGTGAAACCTCGGGCTGATACGGTGTATATGATGAGTAAAACTCCGTTCTTCCTGTTATTTCCTTCACAGCCGAGGGAATATAATGATTATAAACTCCTGCTCCAAGGAAGTTTAGCATTACCTCATTTTTACTGAGGATCTCTTTGAGTTCTTTTTTTATCTCTATCTCGCTCTTTTCATCCCACAGATCTAAGGAACCTCGCAGATTCTTTGGAACATCGGAGAAGAGCTTTTCCTTTGTAAATCCTATCTTCTCCAGCATCTCTTTCTCATTGCACTCAGGAATGTATCTCAATGGATCACCTTGTAGAGCGTTGCATGAATAGAATATAAATATTTTGGCAATGTATAGAAAATTTCACACAGCCCATATCAGAGGATCATACTCGCCAGTATAAATGCAATACCCAACCCTATCATCGAAGGTAAGACCGATACCTTAAAGAAATCCTTGAGTGTGGATCCGAAGTACACTATGGAAACGGATACGCAGGGATGGACCGGTGATATCATATATCCCATGAATATGCTGAAATATGTAATGGCAAATGTGATGGGTGTGAGTGCGCTGACCCCGTACTTGGAGAAATAAATGGGTACGAGAATAGAGATTGGAACCTGTACCCTCCCTGTGATAAATCCGAGGAGTGCACCGACAAGTACCATGAGGACTGGCTTGGAGACCGAGAGGCTTGCAATGAGTTCGGGAGCGTCAGATGCTTTAAAAATGTTTAAAAAGATGAACATGGAGAGAATAATGAAAGCAAAGTTCCAGGGTTCCATTTTTTTGCCTATAAGCTTAAGATCTTTTAATCCAAGGTCTCCAAAGTAAAAAGCGAGAAGTAAACTCATAAAGACGGCGAAGGTTAACGGAGCCTCTGGTATAATGCCCTTAAATAGCTGTAAGAGCAGCAGATCAAGAACAGGAGCGGTTAGTATAATTCCCAGAGGGACTGCCAGTTTTTTAGCACTGAATGGTGAGGAGTCCAAGGAATTTCCTGAGATATCTCTCAGTAAGAACAGGTACCCAAGGAGTAGAGCCAGGAAAAATCCCGGAATGAGATAGAGGATCGCTTCGAAAAGATCAACTTCTGCAATTTTTGTGGTGGCCAGAAGAGCACCGAGAGGGTAGATGATTAGCAAAAGATGTCGAAACCAAACGTTTACAGCCGTTTTTTTGTGTGCGGACACGCCTTTCCCTCCTCTTTCTACGAGAGGAGCAGAGAGCAGAGCCCCGCCAGGCATGGGCAGGGAACCGAAGAGTGCAGGTGAAAAGGCAAGAAACGTTTTCTTTCCCAGTTTTAAGTTGGCCACTAGGTCATCTATCAGGCCTGATTCCTCCAGTGCGCCACCTATTATCGGTATAATACCCACAGTAAGCGCAAGAAGTAGGACAGATATATCTGTCAATGCGTTTAGTATTTCCTGGAGCATATCTATGGGGCTAAGGCTGAACACACCAAGAGTTACCGCCGCCGCCGAAAGACCTCCTGCGAGTGTTCTCCGCGAGATTACCATCAAGACTGCGATACTGAGAAAGAATCCAATCCATGTGAAGGGTATCATATGCATCCCCATGCAAAGGTCTTTTTTAAAGGTTTCGGTCTATGGTTTCAATAACATGAGCCGCTACGTTAAAAGTTCATGTTCAAACATTTTCCCGTACCATGGGGGAAACGACAGTTCAGTTCCGTATAGTCCCCATTTTTGCGAATTGAGAATCAAAAGGCATAAATAGGACGGTAAAATAGAACTATAAAGAGATGAAATAATGGAGATAACAATTCTTGGTACTGAGTCCCTGGGGGTCAGGGGTCTCAGCTGTGTGGTAAAAACAGGAAAACGTAGAGTTGTAATTGATCCTGGTGTTGCGTTAGGATACAATCGTCATGGATTACTTCCTCATCCTGCTCAGGTGGCAAAGGGGGAGGAGGTCCGATGCAAAATTATTGAAGAGCTCAAAAAGGCCACTGACATTGTTATCAGCCATTACCACGGAGACCATATCCCCCTGCCAGATGCCAATCCATATCAGTTGAAGGCCCAAAGAGTTGCTCCCTTCTGGCGTGATCTGAGGATCTGGGCCAAGGGCCCTGAGAGAATATCGAGAAATATGCTGCACAGGTTACGGTCTCTTTCTGAGATACTGAGTAGAGATATTACCAATGCCGAAAAAACAACGGAAGGGCCTTTTGCCTTTTCTGCTCCTGTTCCCCATGGGAGTCCTTCTACACGTCTTGGCACTGTGATGATGACGAGGATCAGTGACCAAGAGACAGTATTCGTCCATGCCTCGGATATACAGCTTCTCAACAAACGTGCTATTAGAAAGATAGTGAAATGGCAACCCACCGTCGTCCTCGCATCGGGTCCGCCTATATATCTTCCGTTTATCTCACTGGAGCAAAAGAGAAAAGCGCGAAAGAACGCGAAAAAACTGGCTGAGGAGGTAGATACAGTAATTATCGATCATCATCTCCTCCGCTGCAAAAAAGGAGTTTCTTGGCTTGACAGTCTTCCTTCAAACGTTGTTTGTGCTGCCGATTTCATGGATACGCCCCGTTGTTTTCTGGAAGCATGGAGAAAGCGGCTGTATAATGAGATGCCAGTTCCTCAAGGATGGCATGACGCGTATGCCAGGGGCGATGCTGATACAAAGGGCTATAGAAAGTACACGAAAGGGTAATGATATGGCGAAATACAGATCGGTTTGCGCGAGAAAACATTGGAGGAGAATGGATAGTGAGGATGGTAAGAAAAGTGATTCTTCAGATGCTCTGATATTATTAGCGGTTTTTATAAAATTTTTAAAAAAGTGGAAACTCAGTTTGTTCATACTCTACATCAATGGAAAGTTATCAAAAATTTTAAATATCTGTTTTTCCTAAGATTAATATGGATAAAATGACCACGGTTAAACTTACAGCGCTCTGTATAGTTTTGGCAATCCTTTGTATGTGCGTTGAAGAAAAAGAGATAGAAACATTATCTCCGAGTACAATGCCAGAAAAGCCCGCATTGAAGAGATTTATAGAGATAAAAGCAGAAGGAGAAATTCTGCATTATCAAAGAGAATCTTTTTGGAGCAATGAGGAATTTTCTGAGCTCTTAGAAGTGAAAGAAGAATTTGAGGCCGAAAAGATTAACTCTTTTAAAAAAACTCTGGAAATATACAACAGAAGTGCTGTCAATCCTAAGATAGATTTTAACAAATCAAAAAAGTCAACCACGTTGTTCTGCGATATAGAGGATGCAAAAGAAGGATCTTGGTTTGATTTTGATTGGTTCTTAAGGCCTTACGGTTTAGATTTTCTTGATAGTAATTTCGAAAGAAAGGAAAAAGAGCTTTACCGGAAAGGAGAAATTGATGGAGTAGAAACGGTAATAAGTATAAAGTTCCCTTATCCCATCTCTAATTGTCATGAACATGTTTGGCCAAGATGAAAGTTGAGAAAATCCTATTTTTTTAGAAAATTTGGCGTAAAAACAGAAAGGAGGACGGGAATGAGAAAAAAATGATACAATCTAAAAGATCATATTATAAACGTTCATCCCTTACTATGTTTGAGGTGAACTTATAATGGCTGAAAAAGAGAACGAAAAGGGCAAAATTACGAATGTGCAAGTGGCTACAAAAGGGGACACGGTGCGGATAGAGTGGAACACCACCTATCCTGTACGTTGTACCTTGGAGATCGTTGAGGATACAAAGCGGTTCGCAACTGCTGAGAGTGCTGCGGTTGAACATCACGTGTATACGCATGCCGGGCTGGAGCCTGAAGATACCTACAAACTCACAATCTCCTGCAAGGATTGCCCTGAGAAATATCAGGGTGAGTTCTCCACTACTGCAAAAAAAGAGACTTGATAGTCTCATTTTCTTTTCTTTGTCTCAAGATAGAAAAACCCACAGTAATCTCTGTCCTTCTTTTTACTTTCGCTTAAGCTTTTCTAATATTGACTGATGTACAAAGTCACTTTTTGTTTTGTACAGCCCTTTAGCCACTTTTTTCTCAATGTCCTTTACTGTCTGTGGAGCAACGGTCGTTCCTATTGTTTTGTTTTTTCTTTCCATTCATATCCCTTAGTATAAGTTTTTACTTACAGTGTCTCCGAACTCTATGTTTATAAAACTTTCTATAATACATTTCCCCAAGACATTTTTAAAGACAGTAGTATACTTTCAATCGAAGAAGATAAAGAAAGGAGCTTCTAAATAAGCTTCACGAGTGTTGTCCAATTACTGATGAGAGTAGAAAGTATCTAGAGGCTACTCTTTAAATTTAACGTACCTGTTCTTCTGTACGGTTCAATTACCCCTATAACATCACTTGGCGACTTACCACTTTTCTCTACTATTTCCTTTATAGTTCTCTTTCCATCCACATATTTCAGGACACTTCTAACAAAAAGGTCGACATCCTCCAAAAGTTCTTTTTTTCCTACATTGCTCATCTGTCCAGCTCTGCCGAGAATGGGAACCTTATTCTCCCATTTTGCAAATCCTTCCGGTACAACGGTACCTTTTTTTTGTTTAGCTGTTTTTGCTGCCTCAAAAAGCACGTCTTTGCTGTAATTTTTATTGAGCTTGCAAGTATCCTTCATAAGTTCTATTTGTGTATTTGTCAGCTTATGAAAAATGACGGAAGAGCCCCGATGCAGCATTTGCTGAACACCCTGGGGAGGTTTTCCTTCTTTATGACCTTTATAAAATACTCCGATAGTACTTCCATCCTCTCTGATATACTTCCCATCGCCGGCGCCGGTACTGTCATGAACAGACGGGAAGAACTGTTGGACGTGGGGCTAATTTCTGATAAAAAGATTAAGAAAGGAAGAAGATATTATATTGTCTACGAGCTCACGCCAAAAGGAGAGCGGGTCCTTGAGCAACTAGAAACAACCTTGGAAATCCTGGAGGAATAGGATCCTTCATGACAAATATGACCTTTTTCATGGACAGTGACTATATTTTGATGTGATCGAGATCTCAACCTTATCTTTTTCTGATTCTATCTCCAATGTAATCAGACTAGGATTTTTACATACTGTTGTCAGCGGCTACAACGTATGTTGAAGAGTCCATTGCTAGAATTCTATAGGAAAGATTTTTATAACAAGGGTATATCGCTATATCTATATTATTGTCTTGAGTTCGACCCCACATACCTATGTCTCATAAATCAACCACTACTTTGGTGAAATGGGAGGAGCACGTTCTGCTGGGCATCAACCCAATCGCTACCTTCTTACCGCTGAAGAACTACCATCTGAGAGAGGCGAATGATCTCCTCGGCGATGTAGAGGAGGCACTGCCAAATCCGGTACCAGAAGATATTCAGGATATGTTGGATGAAGCACAGAAGCACGTCGATAATGCGGACACGACAGTGAACACGATTTATGCGAACAATGAACTTCTGAAAGCCATAGAGTTACTGGAAGAGGTCTTAGAAAAACTTTAGTTTCTTTTCTTTTATTTGTTCGTTTCTCAAAAATACAGTAAATGCTTGCAGTACCGCTTTTTGATTATAAAATTTCACTCATAGACCTATCGTTCCCCATTCCGATCTTTTTAATGGAAGAACACACAATTTTTACCAGTAAAATAGTGCAGGGGGCGGGAACTTAACATCTCCACTGGAGGGTGGAATAAAAATACACCTTAACGTGAGCCGTTGAGCGCCCGAATATGAGGCGATCGGACCCGAGAATGCATATCCTGGGTGGAGTCCGAACGCGTGATAAACACACGAAGAGCGTGAAATACGGGAGGATTTGGATAGGACTGTAGCTATTCAAAGAGAAAGAACACTCGAAAAAAAATTATAAAGGGAAATAGTTATAAAGCGTATAGTGGTAAGTTATGACGACTAAAAAGATTATATCTCTCAGGTGATCATAGTTTCAGCATTCTCTCTATAGCCTTCCGTGCTTTCCGCGCCGTCGCCGGATCGACGTTGACAACATTATCCTTC